>DHJA01000158.1:0-363 GCA_002404095.1 Planctomycetaceae bacterium UBA4732
CTTCGGGTCGCGGCTAAACGATCGTGTGGTCAATGCGCAGCCCCAGTTCGCGCAGCTTTGTTCGTAGGCTGCCGCGCGTGATGCCGAGCAGCTTGGCCGCGCGCAGCTGGTTGCCGTTGGTGTGCCGCAGCACGCGCGGCAATAAAATTCGCTCCAATCGTCGCACGGCCTCCGCGTACAAATCTTCCGCCCCGAGCGCAAGGCGGGCGTCGATGTACCGTTCCAGGTCCACGCTCAACGTCGCGTCGCCCGAAACGTCTCCGGCCTTATGCAGCGGCGGTAGGAACTCCGGCAGCAATATCGGCCCCGCCGCCAGCAACAAAGCCTGTTTCAACACGCTTTGCAATTCGCGGACGTTGCCCG
>DHJA01000158.1:430-4669 GCA_002404095.1 Planctomycetaceae bacterium UBA4732
TTTGCAATTCGCGGACGTTGCCCGGCCAAGTATACCTCCGCAAGCGTTCCATCGTTTCAGGCGCGACCGTCTTCACGTCTTTACCTAATTCACGACTATAACGGCCTACATAGTAGTTGATGAGAAGCGGCAGGTCGTCGCCGCGCTCGCCCAGCGGCGGCAAGGCGATTGTGAACACGCTCAGGCGGTAATACAAGTCCTGACGAAAACGGCCCTCGGCGACGGCAGCCACCAGGTTGATGTTCGTCGCCGCCAACACGCGCACATCCGTCCGTACTGTTTCGTTGCCTCCGAGGCGCTCGAAACGCTGTTCCTGCAACACGCGCAGCATTTTACTCTGTGTCAGAGCGGACATATCGCCGACTTCGTCGAGAAACAGCGTACCTCCGTTGCACTGCTCGAACTTGCCGATGCGCCGGCGGTCGGCCCCGGTGAAGGCGCCTTTCTCGTGACCGAATAGCTCGCTTTCCAGCAGGTGTTCCGGGAGGGCGGCGCAGTTGACGGCCAGGAACGGCCGCGCCGCCCGGCGGCTGTGCTGGTAGAGAGCGCGCGCGATCAGCTCCTTGCCCGTGCCGGTGGCGCCGGTGAGAAGCACGGTCACGTCCTTGTCGGCCACGCGGCCAACGGCCTTGACCACGTCCTGCATGGGCGGGCAGCGGGCGATGATGACGTCGGCGCGCTCGTCCACGGTTTCATCGACGGCGACAACGGCGGGGACGTGCATGAGCCGGCTGATGGCCAGCGCCGCTTCGACGATGCGACGCACCTGACTCAACTCCAGCGGCTTGAGCAGATAGTCGTAGGCGCCGAGTTTCATGGCTTCGATGGCGTCGTCGGCGTCGCCGCGGCCGCTGATGAAGACGACGGGACAGCGGGCGTCGATGGCCCGCAGTTGGCGCAGCATTTCCAGCCCACTCAGGTCCGGCAAGTGGACGTCCAACACCACCACGTCGGGCCGGCGTTCGCGTGCCCGTTCGAGGCCGTCGGCGGCCGTCTCGGCGGTCAGCACTTCGAGAGCTTCGCCGCGAAACGCACGCCGGAAAGCGTGCAAGATGGCCGGCTCGTCATCGACGATCAGCAGCGTGGGCATACGCGCGCTCCGAAAAAGTTTTCACCGCCAAGACGCCAAGAACGCCAAGAAGACAACCATTAAGATACATCTTTTATTATTTGTTTTCTTGGCGTTCTTGGCGTCTTGGCGGTTTGTTTTCTTGTCTTCAGACCGGCAGTGTGAATGCGAACAGGGCGCCGCCTTCGGGCGCGTTGGCGCCGTGGATGGCGCCGCCGTGCGCCTCCACCAGCCGCCGACAGATCGACAGCCCCAGGCCCAGGCCCGTTTCCTTTGTACTCACAAACGGCTCGAACAACCGCTTCTGCACCTCCGGCGAAAGGCCCGATCCGTCGTCCTGCACCTGTACGACCACGGAGTTCGACTCGTTCGCCGACGTTCGCACCTCCAGCCGAATCGTCCCGCCTTGCGGCAGCGCGTCCAGGGCGTTGAGCAACAGGTTCACCAGCACTTGCTGGATCTGATTGCCGTCGATGTTCAGCTCCACAGGACCGGCCGGCAGCTCGACCAAACACTTCACCTTTTGCCGTCGGGCGCGGCCCTCGACCAGCGCCAGAGCGCGGCGCACCACCGTCAATAGATCGGTGCGTTGCCGCTCGGAATGGGGAGGCCGGGCGAAGTCCAAGAAGGTTTGGATGCACGCTTCCATGCGCCGTACTTCATGCTCGATGATGACCAAATCCTCAGCCGGCAAGCCAGCCGGCGTCGGTCCTTCCAAGCCGGTCTGCACGAGCATTTTCACCGACGTGAGCGGATTGCGCAGCTCGTGGGCCACGCCGGCGGCCACCTGACCCACCGACGCCAATTGCTCCGCCCGTGACGCCTCGCGTTCGCGCTGCTGCAACCGTTCCACCACGCGCTCGATCTCGTCCACGACCCCTTGCATTTGTCGATGCAAGTCGGGCAGATCGCTCGGCTCTTCCAGCATGACCGGCGGCACATCGCGGCTAAGGCGGCCGGCCGCGTCGCGGATGCGGACGCTCAGTTGGTAGATCGACTGGTGAATGCTGCGGGCAACGGCGTAGCCGAGAACTAAGCCACTTAAGGGAGCGGCGAAGGCCACGACGAGAAGACCCCAGGTCAGGCTCGTCACGATGTCGCGGTTGGACCGATCGGCGGCGCCAACCTGATCGGTGTTGAAGTCGCGTAGCTCCTTGCACTCCTCAAGGACACGGCGGTCTTCCAGCAGCTTGGCCAGCCCCGCGTCGAAAGCGGCCTGTTTGTCCGGCGCGACGCGCTCCCGCTCTTCCCACTTGCTTTGATATTCGTCCAACGTGGAGGCGATCTCTCCCGTCAAAACGCGCTCCCGCTCCAGGTTGGCCAGGTCGCGCGCCTTCTGGAGCTGGTCGCGCACAATCCCATTTAACTCGATCAATTGTTTGGTCACGGCCTCCGGATCGTCATGGCCGCCGCGCAGCGACCTCAGCAATTCGGCGACGGCCGTCTGCAGGTTCCAGGCGGCCAGCGTGCTGTCGATGTGTTCGGAGAGGACTCCGGATATATCAACGTGCAAATGGCTGAGATAGAGCGCGCCGGACGCGCACGCGGCCACCAGGAGCAGACTGACCAGCACCGTAGGCGCCAGTAGTTTAAGGGCAAGATGTCGCGTTAACACGCCAACCTCAAGAACGAGCAAGCACGGTCTCGCCTTGAGTATACCAACGACGAATCACGAAAGCACGAAAGTACGAAAACACGGAAAAAGCCGAGGAAGATAGTTACCTTCCTTCACTTCTTCCGTTTCGTGTTTTCGTATTTTCGTGCTTTCGTGATTCGTCTTTGGACCTCATGCCGCCGCCGCGTTGGGCGGAGCGGGCCGCTTTCGGCGCGCCTTGCGTACATCCGCAATGACTCCGGTGATGCGAACCAAATCCACGTCCGTCAAAAGATTATAAGTGGGCAGCATGATGGCCGAGGCGGCCAGCTCGTCGGTGACGGGAAGGCGTTCACCGCGCTGCTGAGATTCCTCGCGGAACGGCGGCAGCTTGTGTAGCGGGTAAAACAACGGCCGCGTCTCGATCTCTTGCTCGGCCAGCGCGGCCGCCAGTTCGTCGCGTGTGCAGCCGAACTCCTCCGCGTCCACCGTGGCGGCGAACATCCACGGCGAGATGCTTGCCCACTCCGCCGTGGGCTGGAAGCCGATGCCGCGGATAGGGCTGAGCAGTTCGCGGTAGCGCTCGAAGATGGCGCGACGACGGGCCAGAATCTCGTCTTTGCGTTCGAGCTGGGCGCAGAGAATGGCCGCGGCCACATTGGTGAGCCGGAAATTGTAGCCCGTAACGGGGAAGTAATAGCGGCGTTGCGGGTCCATTCCTTGGCCGCGAAGGATGCGAAGCCGCGTGTCAAGTTGCGCGTCGTTCACCGTGACCGCCCCGCCCTCGCCGCAGGTCAGAAGCTTGTTGCCGAAGAACGAGAACGTCGCCATCCGCGCCAGTTGACCGACTATGCGCCCCTTATATGTAGCCAAAGGCGCTTCGGCCGCGTCTTCGACCACCCAGAGGCCGTTGACCGCCGCGATGTGATTGATGCGGTCCATGTCCGCGGGGTGTCCCAACAAATGGACGGCGATAACGCCGCGCGTCCGCCGGGTGATCGACGCTTCGAGCTGGGCGGGGTCGATGCACCACGTATCACGATCCACGTCCACGAAAACAGGTTCGGCGCCGACATAACGCACCGCGTTGGCGGTCGCCACGTAGGTCAGAGAAGGAACGAGGACTTCGTCGCCGGGGCGGACGTCCAGGGCGAGAAGCGCTAGATGCAAGGCGACCGTGCCGTTGCAGACGGCCACTGCCGACGAAGTACCGCACAAAGCGGCGTACTCGCGCTCAAAGCGGTTGAGGTACGGCCCAGTGGAGGAGATCCAGGAGCTGCGGATGGCGTCCACGACATACCGTTCCTCGTTGCCGCCGAGGTCGGTCGAGGCGACGGGAATCTTCCTAGACATATACGCTCCTGTATCCAGGTCGGACGGCGCCGAAACGAGTGGGGCGTATAGCAAGCGGATGGGAGGCTGTCAAGGCGGCGGAGGCGCACCCCGGACTCACGAGTACGTTCGCCCGGGGCTTTATTACAGTCGCCCGAAGGGGCTCCGGCCGGGGACGCTTCTCCGGTCTTGGAGCCCGGCTGAGGGCGACCGAAATAAAGCCCCGGGCGAACGTACTCGTGAG
>DHJA01000158.1:4762-24011 GCA_002404095.1 Planctomycetaceae bacterium UBA4732
CTCGTGAGTCCGGGGTGCGAGGCTCTCATCCCAAACTCCTCTTGGCCGACTTCCGGCCGGTCGCTATAAGCCCGCCTCGCGGCGTCGGGTGTTCGCCGCACATCGCCCACCGGAGGATTGCCGAGATGGTCCGTGGTCATCAAGATCGTCCCCGTCAAGGGGTGCGTCGTTGGTGGTTCGCCGTGGCGTCGGCGGCCCTGTGCCTGGGGACTCAGGCCCGCGCCGCCGAGGTCGAGACGCGCGACTTCACCGTGTACGTCGATTCCAAAAAGGCCGGCGACGTTCACATGACCATCAATCATCAGGATGACGGCGTCACGGCCGTTTCCTGTGACACCGACGTGCGCGTCGGCGCGATCTTCACCGTCTACCGGTATTCGTACCGAGGCCGCGAACAGTGGAAAGACGGCGCCTTGCAGCGCTTTGAGAGCAAATCCAACGACAATGGCAAGCAATACACGGTAACGGCCGTCGCCGCCGCGGACGGCTTAAACGTGCGCGTCAACAACGTGGAACACACGGCCGCCGCCGACGCCTGCTTGACCAGTTACTGGTCGCAACCGGACGCCAAGTTGGCGAATCAGACCATACCGATTCTGGACGCCGACACCGGCCGCGATTTACAAGCCAAGGTTCAGTTCGTCGGCCCGGAGAAGTATGGCGCCGAAGGCCAGGCGGTGCAGCACGTTCGCTTAACGGGTAAAGGCGTCGCCGTGGACCTCTTGTACGACGACGCCAAGCGGTTGGTGCGCCAAGAATGGGTGGAAGACGGCCATCGCACGGTGGTGGACCTCAGCCGCGTCCGGCGCTAAGGGCGTGTGGCTTGACGCCCTCGCACCCCCCGGACTCGTGAGTACACTTCGCCCGGGGTGCGAGTAATACCACCGCCGAATCGCTCTTGCCAAAAACCCCCGAACATGGTTTCCTATCGCTATTGAAGCGGTCGAGGAACCCACGGCGCGGCCGCTATTCGTCAAGGATGACCCAGACGACCAGGAAGGTGAATCATGCCGGATCGCGCATTCATCCGCCAGACCCTCATCGAGTTGCTCGAAGCCGACACCGGCGAAAAGCACGACGCCCTCGCCGAGGACGCCAATCTTCGCGAAGGCCTCGGCCTCGACTCCGTGGACGTCGTTAGCATTGTGTCGCAGATCGAACGCCGATTCCACATCCGCATGTCACAGCCGGAGTTGGAAAAGCTGGCGACCGTTGGCGACGTACTCGACCTGCTCCAGACTAAACTCGTCGCCCCGCCGGCCACGCCCGAAGCGTCCGCCGCCTAAACAACCATATTAAATAGCGAGCGGCGGGGTTTATCCCCGCCGGCCCCCCCCCCCCGGGGGGGGAAAACCCCCCCCCCCCCCCTCTTTTGCGCCCTTCCCCTCCCCCCCCCCCCCCCCCNNGGGACCCCCCCCCCCGGCCCCCCCGCCCCCCCGCCGGCCCCCGGCCCGGGGGGGGGAACCCCCCGCCGCTCGCTCATCGATTGACGACTGACAGACTCTAATCCAGCGTCTGGCGATAGCGCAGCACCGCCACGACCAGCACCACGACGGCAAAGAGCGCGACGGGCCAAAGGTCCGGCGCCACGTCCATAAGGCCGTTGCCCTTGAGCAGGATGCCGCGGATGATTCGCAGATAATGGGTCAGGGGCAGGCCCTCGCCGACCACCTGCGCCCAGACCGGCATCCCCCGGAAGGGGAACATGAAGCCCGAAAGCAGGATGGACGGCAGGAAGAAAAAGAACGTCATCTGCATGGCCTGGAGCTGGTTCTTGGCCAGCGTGGAAAAGGTGACGCCCACGGCCAGGTTGGCGACGATGAAGATCAGCGTCGCGGCCAGCAGCAGGCCAATGTCGCCGGCCATCGGCACGTTAAACAGGAAGCGGGCGACGACCAGGATCAGCCCCACCTGGATGTAGCCGACCAGGATGTACGGGACGATCTTGCCGAGCAGCACCTCGAACGGGCGCGTAGGCATCGACAGCAGGTTTTCCATGGTGCCGCGCTCCCGCTCGCGCGTAATCGCCAGGCCGGTGATCAGGATCATGGTCAGTGTGAGGACCACGCCCATGAGGCCGGGCACAATGTTGTACTGCGTGATCGCCTCGGGGTTGTATTTCGCGTGGACGCGCAGCTCGACGGGGCCGGCGGCGCCTCCCAGATAGGCGAGCGGGCCTTTGAGGTCGTTTTGTAGGGCCGTGTCCAGCAAAACGCCCAGGGCGCCCACGGCGTTGCTGGTGGCCGCGGGATCGGTCGCGTCCGCCTCGACGAGCAGGACCGGCCGGTCGCCGCGCAGGAGGTCCCGGCTGAAATCTTCCGGGATGCTGACGACGAACAGGACTTCGCCGCGGGCCAGCGCGTCGCGCGCCTCGGCTTCCGACTTCACCTCCCGGACGAAGTCGAAGTAGCTGCTGTTGCGGATCGCCTCCAACAGCGTGCGGCCCTGCGGGCCGCGGTCGGCCAGGAGGACCGCGGTGGGCAGACGCCTCGGGTCCGAGTTGATGGCGAACCCGAACAGGATCAGCTGGAGCAGCGGGATGCCGATCATCATTCCGAAGGTCAGGCGGTCCCGACGCATCTGGATGAATTCCTTAACGACTACGGCCCAACAGCGCGCCGGGGAAAATTCGTACCACCCGTTCATGGCGAACCCCCGCTGTGCGACTGGTCCATGAGGTGGATGAAGACATCCTCCAGGCCCGATTCAATCGGGCGCCACTGGTATTCCTTAGTGTGGAACGGGGCGATCGCCTCTTCGAGGGCGGCCTTGTCGTCGCCGCTGACGTGCAGCGCGGCGCCGAACGCCGCGGCCTGCCGGACGCCCGGCTGGCCGCGCAGCTGCTCGGCCAGTCGGGCCAGGTTCGGGCCGCTGACGGACCAGGTCGTCAGACGCGCATGCGCGACCACTTCGGCGGCCGTGCCGTGCGCCAGCAATTTCCCCTCCAAAATGTACACGAGCCGATGGCAGCGCTCGGCCTCGTCCATGTAGTGAGTGGTGATGAGGAAGGTCATCCCCTGGTCGGCGAGCAGATGGATCTCCTCCCAGAAGTCGCGGCGCGCCTTGGGGTCCACGCCCGCCGTCGGCTCGTCGAGCAACAGCAGCTTGGGATGGTGGATCAGGCAGGCGGCCAGGGCGAGGCGCTGCTTCCAGCCGCCCGATAGCTGGCCGGCAAGCTGGGACCGCCGCTCCAGTAGCCCGAGTCGTTCGAGGCTCTCGCGCACGGCCCGGCGGCGGTTCGGGACGCCGTACATGCGCGCCGTGAAGTCGAGGTTCTCGGCGATGGTGAGGTCTTCCCAGAAGCTGAATCGTTGGGTCATGTAGCCGACCTCGCGCTTGATGCTCCGGGTTTCGGCGATCACGTCATAGCCGAGACAGGTTCCACTCCCGGCATCCGGCCGGAGCAGGCCGCAGAGCATGCGGAGGAACGTCGTCTTGCCGCTGCCGTTGGGTCCGAGGAAGCCGCAGATCTCGCCGCGGCGGACCTGAAGGTCGATCCCATCGACGGCCGTGCGAGCGCCGAAGCGCTTGGTCAAGCCGCGCACGTCGATGGCTAGTTCGTCGGCCATGTTTCAGTCCCCGAACTCCACGTCCACGGGTTGGCCCGGGTGCATTTTCGCCGCGGTTGCCGGATCAAAGCGCGCCTCGATCATGAAAACCAGCTTGGCCCGGCTCTCGCGGCTGTAAATGACTGGCGGCGTGTATTCCGCCTGGGGCGAGATGAAGGTAACATGGCCAACATAAGGGGCGGGTGCGCCGTCCGCGGAGACCCGCACCGTCTGGCCGACGCGAATTCCGCCGAGGCGGGTTTGGGAAACGAAGGCGCGCACCTTGATGTTTTCCGGCGGCAGGAGTACGACGACGGGCCGGTTCGCGGCGACCACTTCACCTTGCCAATACAGAATGTCGATAACCACGCCTGCCTGCGGCGCCGCCTGCCGCTTTTGCGTGAGGTTCCATTCCGCCTGCGCCAGCGCCGCCTCCGTCGCATACACGTTGGCCTCCGCCGCCGCCACTTGGTCGGGGCGCGCGGGCAGCTGGGCCGTCGTCAGATCGGCCTGGAGCTGGGCCGCGCGCTCCCAGTTCTGGTCGCGGGTCGATCGCGCCTGTTCCAGATCCTGTTCCGCCGTGGCATTCGAGCCGGCCAGCTTCTGTTGCCTTGCCAGTTCCTTCTCGGAAACCGTAAGGGCCGCTCGCGCCTGGCCGAGCTGCGCCTTGACGGATTCGATTTCCGAGGGGCGTTTGCCTTTCTTCAGATCTTCCCAGTCGGCACGGGCCTGCGCCACCTTGCGCGCGGCCTCGTCGCGCGCGGCCTTCTCCGGCATGCCGTCCAGCGCGAAGAGCGGATCGCCGACCTTTACCTCCGCGCCCCTCTTCACGTCCAACGTTTCCACGGCGCCGGCCAGCGGCGACGCGACGTATACGTACTCCCCTTCGACGTAACCCTGGACCCGATTGGATTCGGAAGGGCCGCAACCCGCCAGGGCGCATAGCGCCACAAGCGCGCCGCCCAGACGCCGCGGTCGCGGCCGATACTTCGCCCGGAAGTCGGTCATGGCTTCGACCTCCCCTTCTCCGTGATCACGCCCCGCAAGATCACCGTGACGATTGCGGTAAAGCCGGTTGTCGGCGTAAGGCCGAGTTCCTCCATCATCGGCGGATTGATGACGGCCTGCGTGGCGCCCAGAAGCATCTCAATGATGAGGCGGTGCGGGATGTCCTTCCGGATAAGCCCCTCGCGGCGTCCCTGAGCCAGAATCTTTCCAAAGTGGCGGCGGATCACCTCCCGGCGCCGGCCCTCCACCACATGGAACAGTTCCGGCGCCTCCCGCTGGACGTCCCGCACGAACGGCGACCGAATTTCGTCCGTGTGCCGCTGGATGCAGGCGAGCAACCGCTGCAAACCGACCGCGAAATCTGACGCGCGCTCCGCCGTAACCCGCGCCACATCCGCCTCCAGGCTGCGGAACTTGTCGTGGACCACGGCCTCCAGCAGTACGGTCTTGCTCGGAAAATGCGCGTACAGCGTCTTCTTGCTCATGCCGAGTTCGCCGGCGAGGTCGTCCATGGTCACGCCGCGGAAGCCGTGGGTTAAAAAATGCCGCCGCGCGGCGGCGATGATCCGCTGGCGGACGGCGCTTTCGGCCGGGGACTTGTTCGCCCGCCTCTCGTGAGACTCCATTGACCGGCCCCATCCATTGACACCTAGGAAACTCTACCCGTATTTTAGGTTTCCCGCGATGGCGGAGCAAGTGCATTCTCGCGATTCCTTTTACGAACCGAGATCGTGAGGAAGTGATTTTCTCCCTCTGTACCCTTACGGTCGGGGCTGGTATCGACGATTTCTTTGGGGCTGGAAAGTGATTGGGCGTTTCTGTGAAAGGCGCCTAAGCCGCCAGGCGCGGGGGAGCGGCCGTCATGGCCGTCGGCAACTTGATGGCCCCTTGTAACGCTTTCATTGCGTTCAACAGCCCCGTGATCGATTCGGTCAAGTGGTTGGCGTTGACCTGAATGCGCAGCACGCCGGCATGGTACGGCACGGCCGGGAACGTCACCGACTGCACGTAATAGCCCTTCTCGAATAGAAATTGTCCGCCGTTCAACGTATCCTCTTCGTCGCCGACCAAGACCGAGACGATCGGCGTCACGCCGCCGCTTACCACCAGACCCATGTTCTTTAACCCGTTGGCAAACTGGGCGAGATTGCGGTCCAGGCGGGCGCGGAGCAGATCATACTCGCCGGACTCCAGAATGTCGCACACGACGCAAACCGCCTCCAAGTACGGCGGCACGACGGGGCCGCCGAAGATGTAGGTGTTGGAGCGCATCTTGAGCAGCCGTTTGAATTCGTGGGTGCAGCCGATGAAACCGCCGGCGCAGGAGAAGCCCTTGGAAAGGGAGCCGATCACCAGCGTGTTGTCGTAGCTTCCCAGCGCGTCGAGTACGGTGCCGCGACCCTTCGCGCCGATGACGCCCGTGCCGTGCGCGTCGTCAACGTACAGCACGGCCCGGCGGGCAAGGGCGACCTCGTTCAGCTCGGCCAGCGGCGGCAGTTCGCCGGTCATGCTGTACACGCCGTCGATGGCCACGACGGCCACGCGATACTCGCCAGCTTCGTCCAACACTTTCTTGAGGCCGCGCGGGTCGCAGTGCGAGAACGTGATGACGCGCACGCCGTTGGCCTTGGCGATCTTGGCGCCTTCTTGAATGGAATTGTGGGCCTGCTCATCCACTACCAGAAGGTCTTGTTTACCGACTAGGCCGGGGATGGCGCCCATGTTGGCCAGCGTCACGGACGGATAGATTAACGTCGCCTCGGTACCGAGCCAGGCGGCGAGCTTATCCTCGGCGTCCGTGTTCGCGCGGACGCTGCTGAAGGCACGCGAGGCGCCGTTGTGGGCGCCCCAGGTTTCGACGCCGCTTTTGATGGCTTCCAGAACGCGCGGGTCTTGGTCCAGGCCGAGGAAACTGTCGGAGCCGAAGTTGACGACGGTTCGTCCCTCGACCTCCATGACCCGGTTCGGACGCATCCGGTCCACGACAAGGTCTTTCAGGTGGCTCCGGCTATTGGGGAACAACTTGTTAAAGTGTTCGATGAAGCGGACCAAGCCGTTCTGCCGCAACGCACCCGCCAGAAGCCGCATGGGGGAGTCGCTCATACCGGACCTTCTCTTGAAGTAGGGAGCGGCGTATACCGCCCTTCGGTTCCGTTCGTCGCGGAGATGCCGGACTCGCAGGCCGCGCCATAAAACCATAAACCGCCCGACCGGACAAGCGTAATCAGGCAACCGCGGCGCACAAGCCCACTCGGAAAAGTTATCGGCCGTTCGTTCTACGGATGTGAGAAGATTTCGTATTGCGCCGGTTGTGTGGTCAATTTGTCCTATGAGTCCCATAGGTCCTATAGGACCTATGGGACCTATGGGACTCATGAGACAACCAGAAACGCTAACCCTGTCCTCAATGGCGCCAAGCTCTCCTGGTCGATACAATAAGCTAGGCAAGCATTTCGCTCGCCGGCCCCGCGCCGCATTGATGGGCCTGATAACGGCGCTTCAAAAGAATGAGTCAGGGTAAACTGCGTCAGGCCATCGCCCTCGAAGCGGCCCGCCTGATGTATGAGCGCGTCGAAACCGAATACTTCACCGCGAAACGTAAGGCGGCCAAACGGCTTTGCCGTCAATGGGTCAAGCCGGAAGACCTGCCCTCCAACGCCGAGATCCGCCAACAAATCCAGGTCTTCGCCCGCATCCACGAAGGCGACCGCCGCACCGTCAACCTGCGCGACATGCGCTTGGAGGCGTTGCGTATGATGCGCCTTTTACGCACCTTCCGGCCGCGGCTGATCGGCAGCGTGATGACCGGCCACGTCCGCAAAGGTTCCGACATCGACCTGCACATCTTCAGCGACAGCGCCGCCCTCGTTTGCGACCTGCTCGAACAGGAAGGCTGCCAGTACGACTTGGAACGCAAGCAGGTCGTCAAGCACGGCGAGAGCCGGATTTTTACGCATATCCACGTCCACGACCGCTTCACGTTCGAGCTGACGGTGTACGCGGAAGATCAGGCCCATTACGTTTTCAAAAGTTCGATCACCGGCAAAGCGATTGAGCGGGCGTCGATCCGCGAACTGGAAGAGTTCCTGGCAACGGAGTATCCCGACCTCGACCTCGACGGCGAGCTACAAGCGGCCGAAGCGGCAAACGATCCGTATCCGGTTTATCGGATGCTGCTGCTGCCGCTGGAGAACGTGCCGGGGTCGCCGGTCTATCATCCTGAAGGCGACGTGCTGTACCATTCCTTGCAGGTGTTTGAGCAGGCGCGCGACCGTCGGCCCTATGATGAGGAGTTCTTGCTGGCGGCTTTGTTGCACGACGTAGGCAAAGGGTTGGACCGCTCGCGTCATGTCGAAGCGGCCCTCGACGTGCTGGATGGAATCCTCACGGATCGGACGCGGTTCCTCATCGAACACCACATGCACGCGCATGACTACAAGGCGGGGACGCTTGGCAACAAGCTGCGCCGCGAACTGGAATCGTCGCCGGATTTCGAGGATTTGATGTTGTTGCGCGAGTGCGACGAGGCCGGCCGGGAACGCGGCGCGGTGGTCGGCACAGTGGATGACGCGCTGAACTATCTGCGCGAGCTGGAGCGCGAGAACGGCGCATGATGCCGATTCTTGTTAAATAGTCAGGTTCATCCAGTGTGCCACGGCTGTTTCAGCCGTGAGAAGTCTCAGCACCTTCCCACGGCTGAAACAGCCGTGGCACACGATAGCGGGTAAGGAGGGACCGATGCCGGATACCTTGCTGGCGGGATACCCGGTCGTCGTCGAACAGGCGGTGGCCTGGGGCGAAATGGACGCTTACCAACACGTCAACAACGTGGTTTACTTCCGCTATTTCGAGAATTCCCGACTCGAATACTTCCGCCGGCTCGATTGGCTGGCGATGCAAAATGACACCGGCGTCGGTCCCATTCTAGCTACCACGCACGCGCGTTTTCGCAAACCGTTGACCTATCCCGACGCCATCCTGATAGCGGCGCGCATATCGGAAGTGGGGATGGATCGACTAACGATGCAACATCGCATCTTCAGCCGCCGCCTCGGCGTTGTGGCGGCCGAAGGCGAGGGGATCATTGTCACGTTCGATTATGCTCGCAGCGTGAAGGCGCCAGTGCCGGACGAACTGCGCCGGCGTATTGCGGAGTTGGAGGCGACGGCGAACCATGCCTTTTGAAGAGCTGGACCGCATCGACCGCGAATGGGAGAAGGAAAGCGAACGGTGCATGGTCAAAACCAAAAATGGCCGGCGCTATGTGCCTAGCGCCAGCGCCGCCGTGGTAATCGGTTTCCTGGCGGTGGTCATGGGCCTTACTTGGATCGTAATAGTCTGTGGCCCGGCCAAGGAACTTGGAGTCCTTAAGGGTCTACTCCCTCCTTTGTGCTTCGTTTTCACGTTTCTCGGAATGACCGTCAGTATAAACCAGTTTCGTAGGGCGATGCGCTACCGAGCCGCGTTCCGCCATTATCAACGTCGGCGAGCGGAAGCGGAAGACAGGTTGAAAGAGTAAGTCGGCCTTACGATAGCCGCCGACTTGGTACGATAGAATCACTGGCGCCCATTATTCTCACCGTAAAAAGATTCGAGAAGGTTCATGGCGTTCGTTGATCGTGTAACCCTGTACGTCAAAGGCGGCGACGGCGGCGACGGCTGCTGTAGCTTTCGCCGTGAAAAGTACGTCCCCAAGGGCGGCCCCGACGGCGGCGACGGCGGCGACGGCGGCGACGTGATCGTCCTCGCCACGGCGGACGCGGACAGCCTGGCCGACATCGTAAACCGCAAGCACTGGCGCGCCGACAACGGCGGCCGCGGAATGCCGGACAACTGCCACGGCAAAAGTGCGCAAGACATGGTCATCCTTGTGCCTCCCGGTACGCTGATCCTGGACCGCGACCGTAAAAACGTCTTGCGCGATCTGACCGCCCCCGGCCAACAGGTCGTCATCGGCAAAGGCGGGCGCGGCGGACGCGGCAATCGCGCCTTTATGTCTTCGACCAACCGGGCGCCGCGTGAGACGCAACCCGGCGTCGAAGGCGAAGAGCGCTGGATCGTCCTTGAACTGAAAGTCATTGCCGACGCCGGACTCGTTGGCTTGCCCAACGCCGGCAAGTCCACGCTGCTGAGCCGGCTGTCGCGCGCTTTGCCGGAGATCAGCGATTACCCTTTCACCACCAAGCGCCCCAACCTCGGTATCGTCTCCATCGGCGGCGAACGCGCTTTTGTTCTCGCCGATTTGCCCGGGCTGATCGAGGGGGCGCATCACGGCGTCGGTCTCGGCCATGAGTTCCTGCGCCACGTCGAACGGACGCGCGTCCTCATCCACCTGATCGAGCCGCTGCCGACGGACGGCAGCGATCCTTTGCAGAACTACCGCACGATCCGGCGCGAGTTGGAGCTATACCGGCCGGCGATGGCGGCCAAGCCGGAAGTCGTGGCCGTGAGCAAGACGGAACTGACCGGCGCCGCCGAGGTGCGCGAGCGCATGGAGCGGGAATTGGGCCGTGAAGTGCTGGCCTTCTCGGCCGTGACCGGCGAAGGGCTGTCGCGGCTGGTGCGCGCGGTGGTCGAGCGCTTGGCGGAAGCCCCGTTGGTATCTACAAAAGCACCCTCTACACAAGCACCCTCTATAGTCGGGGGTGCCATGCTTTCGCGGCCCGATCTCGAAACCTCGTCCGGTCCCGACCCCGCGAAAGCATGAGTCCTCGCACGGGAGTCATGCTTTCGCGGCGGCTTAGACGGGAGACGATGCGGAAAAGAGGCCGCGAAAGCATGGCACCCCATTTTTGTTGATCCCCATTTGTGTAGATGCCTATGCGGAAGCCCCAGGCGGAGGTACGTTCGTGAACGTGGATGTCGTCGCGGACGTCGGCAACAGCCGCATCAAGTGGGGCGTCTGCGCGAAGCAAGGGGTAACGGCCAGCGCGTCGCTGCCGCCCGGCGAACCGGCGGCGTGGGATGCGCGGTTAAGCGATTGGGGTCTTACCGGATCGCTGATTTGGGCTATAGGCGGCGTCCATCCTGGCAACCTCGAAGGATTGCTGGAATGGCTGCGAGGCCGTGGAGACACGGTGCGGCTGCTGAATCGTTACGATCAACTGCCGATCAAGGTGCTGGCCGATCCCCCGGAGCGCGTCGGCCTTGATCGGTTGTTTAACGCCGTGGCCGCCAATGCCCGTCTCCGCCGCGGCGCGAAAAATCGGCGAGCCAGGGCCGCCGTCATCATCGACGCGGGGACGGCCGTGACGGTGGACCTAATAAGTCCCGACGGCGCCTTTGAGGGCGGCGCTATATTTCCAGGTCGCCGGCTCATGGCCGCCGCGTTACACGACTACACCGCCCTTTTGCCTCTGGTCCTCGGCTCAGAGGCCAGCCCGCCGCCTGTCGGCAAGAACACCACCACCGCTATCGAAGCCGGGATTCATTATGCCGTGGCCGGCGGGATCAATCAATTGATCCGCCGGCAGCTGGGCGCCCATTTTCAGCGAGCGGGTCGTCTCGCCAAGCCCGCCGTTTTCCTGACCGGCGGCGACGCCCCCCTGCTGCAACATTCTATCGACTATCGCGCGGTCTTATGGCCGGAAATGACCCTCGAAGGACTGCGCCTGAGCGCCGAGGCTTTATCGTGACGGAAACGCCCACCTACGCCGCCTGTCTAACGCCGCCTGGCCAAGGCGCCGTCGCCACGTTGGTCGTGGACGGCCCACGCGCCTGGGAGGTGGTGCGTCCGCTATTCCGCACGCGCACCGGGGCTGAACCGCCGGTCGATCCTCCGGCGGGTCGCATCTTGCTGGGCCGGCTCGGCGGTGAAGTCGCCGACGAAGTTGTGCTGGCGGTCAAGCGCGTCGGCCCGTCGCAGCGGTTGGAATTGCATTGTCACGGCGGTCGGGCCAACGTCCGCTTCTTGCTCGACCTTCTTATGACGCGCGGCGTGCGCTTCTGCACGTGGCAAGAGTTTCTTCGGCGCACCGATTCCGATCCCCTTCGCGCCGCCGCGTCCGTCGCTCTGGCCGAAGCGCCCACAGTTCGCACTGCGTCGATTCTGTTGGACCAGTATAACGGGGCATTCGCGGCCGCCCTTGACGCGATCCTGGCGGCGCTGGACAGTGATGACATCGACATGGCATCGACCGGCCTGGACGCGCTGGCGCGGCGCGCCGGCCTTGGGCGGAGGCTGACGGCGCCGTGGCGTGTGGCCGTCGCGGGACCGCCGAACGTCGGTAAAAGCAGCCTGATGAACGCCTTGGCCGGCTATCAGCGCAGCATCGTTTCGCCGACGCCGGGCACGACGCGCGACGTGGTGACGACGCGATTGGCCATCGACGGCTGGCCGGTGGAACTGGCGGACACGGCGGGCGTGCGCGAGGGGACGGACGCCCTGGAAGAGCAAGGCGTCCGCAAAGCACAAGCTACTGCTCACGCCGCGGATTTGTGTTTATGGCTTCTCGACGCCTCGGCGCCGCCCGTCTGGCCGGGCGCGGATGTTGGCGCCGTCCGCTTCGTAGTCAACAAGGTGGACCTTCCGGCGGTGTGGGATGTGGCGGCCGTGGACGGCGTTCAAGTTTCCGCGCTTACACTTCAGGGATTGCCGGAATTGTGTACTGATTTGAGCGGCAGGCTGGTCCCCGATTCGCCGCCCTCTGGCGCGGCGATGCCTTTCACCGAACACATGTGCGCAGGCGTCGAAAACGCTAATCGCTCGCTCGCCAACGGGCGGGGCGACGAAGCGCGACAGATTCTTGTGGGGCTGATTTAGTGTCTCCGTTTGTCTCATAAGTCCCATAAGACCTATAGGACCTATGGGACTTATGGGACTTATGAGAAAAGCGGAAAGCGGAGACGCCACCCGAAATTTGTTTCGCTCCGCATCGCCGGCGTGGTATACCTATACAAGACGATTCGACCCGATCCCGCTGCCCTGGCTTACAAAGGACTCGACCCTCGTGCCAGCGGAAACTCTTTTGCGTCCGTCCACGGAAACCAGCGATTTCCAATTGCAAACCGTGTCCGACCGTCGCGCCGACGTCGATGCCAAGACCACCCGCGCAGCCGCGCTCTTGCAGGCGGTCGGCTGCGAGGGGTTGCTGCTATTCGAGCCGGAAAACTTCGCCTGGCTGACCAGCGGCGCCACGGTTCGCGGCCTGCCCGACCCGGCGTCGGCCCCGGCCATTTACTGCAACGGCGACGGCCGTTGGTTGATCGCTCGCAACGTGGACTCTCAGCGGCTGTTCGACGAGGAACTCGACGGCCTGGGTTTCCAGCTCAAGGAATGGCCGTGGCATTGGGGCCAGGAGCAATTGCTGGCCGATCTCTGTCAGAACCGGCGCGTGGCGAGCGACAGGCCGTGTGACGCCTGCCGCGTCGTGGCCGACGACCTGCGCCGGCTGCGACGAGCGCTGAGTCCCTACGAGCAAGCGTGCCTTCTCACACTGGGGCAGACGCTCAGCCACGCCCTAGAGGCCACTTGCCGCGACCTCGACGTCAACGACACGGAGCGCGAGGCGGCCGGCCGGGTCGGTCATCGTTTGATGCACCGCGGCGCTCTGCCGGTCTACGTCGGCGCCGCGGCCGACGGCCGTTCGCGCGCTTACCGGCGCTTCGGTTTCACCTCGACTCCCATCCGGCGTTACGTTGTGTTGACGGCCACGGCGCGCAAGTACGGCCTATGCGCCACGGCCAGCCGGGCCGTCAACTTCGGCGCGCCGGACGAGGAATTCCAGAAGGAACACAATGCCGTCTGCCGGGTGAGCGCCAGTTTTCTCGCTTCGACGTGGCCCGACGCGGTGCCGCGCGAGATCTTGACGGCCGGGCGGCGCATCTATCTCATCAGCGGTTTCGAGCATGAATGGCTGTTGGCGCCGCAGGGCTGGCTGACCGGCCGCGCCCCGGTGGAAGAGCTGCTGACGCCGCAGACGGAGGAGCTGTTTCAGGCGGGCTGGGCCGTAACGTGGAGTCCCAGCGCCGGGGCCGCGTCGGGCTGCGACACCTTCCTCATCACCGACAATGGGCCGGAGGAAATGACGCCGTCGGAGGCGTGGCCGCTCAAGCGCATCAAGATCCAAGGGGCGGAGTTTACCCGGCCGGATGTGTTGCAGCGGTGAGGGCGCCCCGGTGTTTGTGATTTCAATACTTCATCACGAAAGCATGAAAGCACGAAAACACGAAAAAGTCTAAGGTGGGGGATAATGCTGCCGCGTCTTTTTCGTGGTTTCGTCTTTCGTGCTTTCGTGATTAAGGAGTTTGAGAACGAGGATATATCATTTCACAACCGAAGTGGCAACATTCGGACTTGCCGGATTGACATCTAGCGTCCTGGTTTTCGGGATGACGATGAGGTCCATGTCCTCCACCGGAATGGCGCCGAGAAGCACCTCATCCCCTAACACCAAGGCGCCGCTGAAACCAACGCGGTTCTTGAAACGCATCTCCACAGGACCAACGTAAGAAAGCAGATGCTTGCTCCCGTCGGCCAAAGTCGCTTCTTTTTTCGTGATTTCTTCCAGGCCGAGTTGTATTTGGACGTGAGGCGGGATGCACAGATGCACCGCCCCCGAATCGGCGAGGGCGTCCACTTCAACAGGCGCCAATTCCGGCTTGCGAGGATTCTTTAGGATCAGCTTTACGTTTACTAAACCCATCGGTTTTGTCCGCTATTCAGCCTCATCGTTGCCCGTCGCGGCTTGCTCGGGCAAGTACAAAATCCGCCCGCACGACTTGCACACCACGAACGCGCCCATCAGCAGTTCATTGTACTGCTGGGCGATGATCTCCGTCCGGCAGGCGCCGCAGCCGTGATCCACCACCGGCGCAAAAGCGTCGGCTCCCTTGCCCTTGACGATCCGGTCGAACACCGAACGCACGTTCTTCGGTACGTTCGCCTCGACCTCTTTCACCTTGGCTTGCGTTTCGTCCAGCTGGTGCTTGAGGGTCGCCATGCGAGCGCTGGATTCCTTCTCGTATTGGACGAAGGCTTCCTTCGACGCCTTGGCGGCTTTTTCCAGTTCGGGCGCCTTCGCGGCGCGCTCCTCGCTCTCGCCCATGGCGACAAGGCTTTCCTCTTCCAGCTCCGAGCACTTCACGCGGGCACCGGCGATCTCCGTTTGCAGCGCGTCGTATTCCTTCTTGGCGCCCGCCTCGTTGAGTTGTTTCTGATGCTTGGCGATCTGGTTGTGCGTTGTCTTGAGGGTCACTTCCTTATCATGGATCGTCACCTTGAGCCTTTTGATTGCTTCTAGGTTGCTGTTGGCGGCCTCTTCCTGACGCGCGACCTTGGCCTGTTGCGCTTTGAGTTGCAGCGGCGCCCGGTCCATTTGCTCCTTCAAATCGCGGGCGAACCGTCGCAGGCGATGGATCTCCCGCATCAGCTCCGCCGTCGATGCCATGATTTGCCTCTCATTGAACAAAAAAAACCGCCGGTCTCGTGACCGGCGGTCGTGTGGTCAGACGCGGCGGGCGACGCCGTCGAGGAAGCCCTCAAGTTGCCGGCTGCGCACCGGATGTTGCAACTTGCGCACCGCCTTCGCCTCGATCTGCCGGACGCGCTCGCGCGTCACCTTGAAGATCCGGCCCACCTCTTCCAGAGTGTAGGTGTAACCGTCGCCGAGGCCGTAGCGCAACTTGATGATCTCGCGCTCGCGGTACGTCAGCGTCTTTAGCACCTGGTCGATCTTTTCTTTCAACATCTCGCCCGCGGCCGCGTGGACCGGCGACTCGGCCGTGTTGTCTTCGATGAAGTCGCCGAAGTAGCTGTCCTCGCTCTCGCCCACCGGCCGATCCAACGAGATCGGGTGCCGGCTGATCTTCAGGACGCGCCGCGTCTCCTCGACGGTGATGTTCGCTTCTTGAGCCGTCTCCTCGATGGTCGGCTCGCGGCCCAGCGTCTGCAACAGCTTTTTCGAGACATTGCGGAGCTTCGACATCGTCTCGATCATGTGGACCGGAATGCGGATCGTCCGAGCCTGATCCGCGATGGCCCGTGTGATCGCCTGCCGAATCCACCACGTCGCGTAGGTGCTGAACTTGTAACCGCGACGATATTCGTACTTGTCCACCGCTCGCATCAGTCCGGTGTTGCCCTCCTGGATCAGGTCCAGGAAACTTAGGCCGCGGTTGCGGTACTTCTTGGCGATGGATACGACGAGCCGCAGGTTGCCGCCGGATAGGTCGCGCTTGGCCTGTTCGTACTCGGTGAAGCGCTTCTTCACGATCTCCACGCGCTTGCGCAGGCCGCTCGCTTCTTCGAGCGTCATGCGCATGTAGTCCTGCAACTCCTTCTCGAAGTTGGCCAGGTCTTCCGTACAGCCGCCGTCGGCGCGGAGCGACTCGATCTGGTTTTCCAACTCGTCCATCCGCACCGATATCTGCTCCAGCTTCTTCATCAGAGGCTGGACCTTCTGCGTGCGGATCGACAGCTCTTCCACCAGCGTCACCGCCTTGCGCCTGCGGACGCGGAGGATGCGGCGCAGCTTACGGCGGTCCTCCTCGTCGGTGCGAGCGTCGAGGACTTTGGCGAAGTCTTCCTGATTCTGCTCCATGAGGTGATCGAGCGTTCGCAAGTTGTGCGGCATTCGCTGGAGAATTTTGTCTTTTTCGAGGTTCTCCGTCAACGACACCTTAACCGTTCGGTCGAACGGCAGATCGCCGTCGCGGACGCGCTTGAGCTGCTCGACCACCTGCTGCAAGGCGCCGTCGCATTCGAGGACTTTACGGCGGAAGCGCTTGCGGGTGACTTCGATCTTCTTGGCCAGGGCGATCTCCTGCTCGCGCTTGAGCAGAGGGATCGACCCCATCTGGGTGAGGTACATTCGCACCGGGTCGTCGATGCGGCGGCTGTCGTCCTCATCCATGAAGCTGAGGTCGAGTTCGGCGCGCGACTCGTCGTCCAGGACGGGCGTTGCGCTCCCCTCGCGTTCCTCGGCCTCCGATTCCTCGATCAGCTCGATGCCCTGTTCTTCGAGTAGAATCAGGATCTGATCGATCTTTTCCGGGTTGGCGTCGTCATCCGGAAGTTGTTCATTAACCTGGTCGTAGGTCAGGTAGCCTTTT
The DNA here is from genome assembly GCA_002404095.1 of Planctomycetaceae bacterium UBA4732. GTDB lineage: Bacteria > Planctomycetota > Planctomycetia > Gemmatales > Gemmataceae > UBA4732. The sequence continues at coordinate 21,370 of DHJA01000158.1, forward strand.
TCCTTGCCGGACTCAAGCAAGGCCTTCAGGCCCTCGTTAGTCTTCTCCATCAAACCCTCCTCGCCTTTCGACCTGACACATGCGACAGCGGAAGTGTCAGGTTTAAGGTGGCGGCGGCGTTTAGCCCGCCCCCACGACATTTCGGGTGGTCAGCTGCCGAAGTAATTCCAAGGCCGCCTCATGGTCGCTAGGCGCCTGCAGCCGGTTTTGGAGTTCCTGTAAGGCGGGCCGACGGCGGCGCTCTTCAAAGAGATTGAGGAGCATTCGCAGACAGCCCGCGCGGTCGGAGTTGCCCCGACCGACTTCTTGTAGTTTCATGGCGCGTTCCGCTAGACGTGGATTGTCTAGCCGGGCGCGCAATTGGTCAAGATCGGTAGGTTCGCCCGCGGCGAGCAGGTCGTACAACCCCTCCAGCAAAAGCCGCAATCCCGGATGAGCAATCTCTTCCGGACGCAGAGATTCCGCGGCCACGAGCACGAGGTCGGGTTCGGCCAGCAGCACCTCGAGAAGCTGCCGCTCCTCCGGAGCGGCGGGGGCCTTGCGTTCGGCGTCGTCCGCGACCGGCTTTTGCCGTGATCGCGGGTCCGTCGCGCCGCCGCGTTGCTTTCTCAGTTCGTCGAGCCGCGCCCATACCGTCTCCTCCTTGAGAGCCAATCTGTGAGCGATCCGGTTGATCAGTAATTGCATTTTGACCGCGCCCGCGTGTCCAGGCAAGGCCGGCGCCTGAGCAATTACGCTCAACACCGACTCCACCGCCCGTCGCCGCCCTTCCACGCCCTGTACGGGCGGGGTTACCCCGCCCCTACCTTCCCCGGCCAGCACGTGCGTGAGCTTAAATTCCAGTGCGTCCACCGCCCCGTCCAACACCGCCCGGAAGGCGTCCGGCCCCTGCGCGAGTAGCAGATCGCACGGGTCCAACCCGGCCGGCAACGTGGCGACGGCCAGCTCCACGTCCTGACTGACGAAGATGGCCAGCGCCCGATCGACGCCGGTATCACCGCCCGCGTCGGCGTCGAAGACCAACACCACGCGCGGGGCGAAGCGGCGGAGCTGGCGGACGTGGCGGGCGTTGAGAGCCGTGCCCATCGTGGCGACGACGGGCACGACGCCCATCTGGTGCGCCATCAAAACATCCGTGTAGCCCTCCACCACCGCAAGGTAGCCGGCCGACGCCGCGGCGTGTCGCGCCTGGTCGATGCCGTAAAGGTTTTCGCTCTTGATGAATAACGGGGTGTCGCTTGAGTTGTAGTATTTGGGGGCGCGGGCGGCAAGCGGCGAGGAAGGCAGGATGCGCCCGCCGAAGCCGATCGTCTGTCCTTGCGGATTGCGAATCGGAAACTGGATACGGTCGCGGAAGCGGTCGTAGGTTCCCGGCCCCTGCTCGCGCGGGGCGATCAAGCCGGCCTTTTCGAGCAGCTCCAGCGCGACGCCGCCGGTTTCCGCCTTTTGCGACAGCCAAGTGCCGGAACGTGGGGCGTAGCCGAGGCCGTACTTGCGAACCGTCTCGCCTGTGAGGCCGCGTTCGCCGAGATAACGGCGCGCCTCCTCGGCCTGCGGACTCGGATCGTCCAGCAAGCATTCGTGAAACTGCTGGGCCGCCCAGCGCACCACGTCAAGCAAACGCGCGCGGCCCTGGAAGTCCGTGGCCGCGCCCGATGGGTCGAGTTCGATGTTGGCGCGTCGGGCGAGCAATTGCAGCGCCTCGACGAAACCGACGTGATCGTGTTCCTGAACAAAGCTAATTACGTCGCCGTATTTACCACAGGACCAACAGCGATAGCGCTGGCGCCGGGGGTCCACGTCGAACGAAGGATGATGGTCGTCGTGGAAAGGACAAAGACCTTTGTAAGTAGGCCCGGCTTTCCGCAGGGATAAGTACTCGCCGACGACTTCAACGATGTCGTTGGCTTCCTTCACTTGCTTGACTCGGTCGTCCGCCAAGAGCCACCCCTGCAAGCGGGAGCCAGCCGTGCGGCGATGCGGCTGGTTTGGCGCACCGGCGACGGCGTGTATCGAGACTATGGCAACAGGCAAGTTTCTAACGGCGGCAACACGGCCGAAAGGAAAGGATGGTCGGCGTCGCATGGCTCCCGTGGTCGGGACGAACGTCGCGTTCGAGGGAGTCCGTGCGTCCACTCCTTCCCGCGAGTCGGCCATGTCCGGCAATCCTTTGCCTGTATCCCCGGGACCGCCGATCTTCCTGACCGCCGCGGTCGAGCTTGATTCCCACACGGCCTGAGTTTAAGCTGAACGATAGCTTAACCGGCCGCCGTCCGGGGGCGCGTGTTTAATTATAGCCGCTTGCCGAAAAGCAGTCAAGCTAGGCAAGGCGAGAAGTGCGGCGGGCGACTTTGTCCTATCTACCGAATCAGCCACAAGTTAGCTACATAATGACGCCTTTACGATTTCCATCGGCACAACCGGCAGGATCATGGCGCGCGACGAAAGCAGACATAAACCGCTAATCCTCGTCCTTAAACTCCTGTTTGGGTACGGGCGTCCACGCCGTTAGGGCGCGGTCTCCTGATCATTGATATCTACACAAGTGGGGCGCCATGCAACGCCGTCAACTAGGGCTTCAGCCCTTGCCAGCGGGCTTCAGCCCGTGAGCGTGTGATCCTAACACTACAGCGCAGCAAAGC
>DHJA01000266.1:0-1176 GCA_002404095.1 Planctomycetaceae bacterium UBA4732
ACGGGCTTCTAGCCCGTCCGGTTTCGCTGGACGGGCTAGAAGCCCGTCCGGTTTCGCTGGACGGGCTAGAAGCCCGTCCCACCTGACCCGTCTTGGCGGCTTCTGGTAAAATTGTGGACGGACAGTTCCCTTTTGTGACAGAGGAGTCGGCGTTATGGCAAACCCGTGGGACTTGCCCCCGCGCGAAGTCACCCCCGAGTCCGTCGTCCTTTCACGGCGCCGCTGGTTGGCGCGCGTCGGCCTTGGCGGCGGGTTGGCTGCCGCGAGCGCTGGCGGCTTGTGGTGGTGGTACGGCGGCCGCGACGACGACGTACTAAACGCCGGCCGAGACGCCGTCCCCACCGATCTCTTCCCGGCCGTCGGCAATCCTTCCTTTCTGGACTTAGATCGACCGCTTAGCGCCGAGGCGAGCGCCGCTCGTTATTGCAACTTTTACGAATTCTCCACTACAAAACAGGTCTGGCGCTGGATCGCGCCATTTCATCCTGTGCCGTGGACGCTCGAAGTGAGCGGCCTCGTCGCCAAACCGCGGACTTTCGACCTTGATGATCTTCTTCACACCTTCGCTTCCGATTTGGAAGAGCGGGCCTATCGTCACCGCTGCGTGGAGGCTTGGGCCATGGCCGTGCCCTGGACCGGCTTTCCGCTGTCGGCCTTGCTGCGCCGCGTTGAGCCGCTGCCTAGCGCTCGCTTCGTGCGCTTCACCACATTCGACCGCCCCTCCGAAGCGAGCCGTCAGGCCAACCGATCCGAGCCTTGGCCGTATACGGAAGGTTTGACCTTAGCCGAGGCGGGCAATGAATTGGCCTTCCTCGCCGTTGGCATGTACGGCCATCCACTACTGAAACAGCACGGCGCCCCAGTTCGCTTGGTTGTGCCGTGGAAATACGGCTTCAAGAGCGCCAAATCGCTGGCGCGTATCGAGCTGACCGCTTCACGGCCGGCGACGTTCTGGAACACGCTCGGCCCCAACGAGTACGACTTCACCGCCAACGTCAATCCCGCCGTACCGCATCCACGTTGGAGCCAAGCCAGCGAGCGTATGCTCGGCACGGACGAGCGACGGCCGACGCAGCCGTACAACGGCTATGGTGAATGGGTGGCGCGGTTGTATTCCTAAGGTTTTATACGCTGGCGAGCCGGGGACGTAAATCCCCGGGTTCTGGTTCAATTGCT
>DHJA01000266.1:1266-11692 GCA_002404095.1 Planctomycetaceae bacterium UBA4732
GAACCCGGGGACTTACGTCCCCGGCTCGCCCATGCTTGCCTTCCGCGCGCCCACGCGTTATCGTCACAGTCGCGTACACGACGACAACCTTGAATAACCAACCCGAAAGGTGCGTCATGAAGTCCTTCCGCCTCCTCGTCCCTTCGGTCTGTCTTGCGGTTGCCGTCGCTTTCGCCGCACCGCCCAAGGAGACGCCGCCCGCTCCCGACGCCGACGTGATCAAGTCTCTCGACGAACAAATCACCAAACTCGAAAATAAAATCGCCATTCTCCGCCGCTTGGGCGTCAACGACCCCTATCTGGCCGAAGTCGAGGTCTACCACAAAGCGGCTGTGTGGTTGCTGGAACATGAGGAATTCGGTCAGAAGGGCGCCGTTGCCTGGACGCGCGAAATCCTCGACCGCGGCCTACTCCGTGCGGCTCAACAAGCGCGCGGTGAGGCGCCGTGGCTCTATCAGACCGGCCAGAGCGTGACCCGCGCCTATCGTTCGCGCATTGACGGCTCGGTACAGCCCTACGCCGTCGCGTTCCCGGCCGATTACGGCAAGGACCGCGCACGCAAATGGCGCGTCGATGTTGTGCTGCACGGCCGCAATGATGAGCTAACGGAGGTCTCTTTTCTCCACCAACACAACGGCGAAAACAACATCCCCGCCGGTCAGGACTGGGTGCAGATCGATATTTATGGACGCGGCAACAACGCCTATCGCTGGGCCGGCGAAACCGACGTACAAGAAGCGGTCGAGAATTTCCTCGCCGTTGAACAGCTTCTCGGGCGCGGCGGCCTCATCGACCACAACCGATTGGTGTTGCGCGGCTTCTCAATGGGCGGCGCGGGGACGTGGCACCTGGGCTTACACCGGCCTTCGACGTGGTGCGTCATCGGCCCCGGCGCCGGCTTCACGAGTACGCACGGGTACAAAGGTCTGCCCGATAAGCTGCCGGCTTACCAAGAAGCCTGTCTGAGCATTTACGACGCCGTGGACTATGCTGAGAACGCCTTCGACGTGCCGGTCGTCGCTTACGCCGGCGCCGACGATCCACAGTTGCAAGCGGCGCGAAACATTGAGGGACGACTGAAAGCGTTGAACATGCCCATGACGCTCCTGGTCGCGCCGGGGCTGGCGCACCAGTTTCCCGCCGAGTGGCAGAAGAAAGTAGAGGCGGAATATGAGAAGTTTACCGCCAACGGCCGGCCAGAGCAGCGGCCTCATGTGCATTTCGTTACTTACACCCTTAAATATCCTTCATGCGACTGGGTGGAAATCCTCGGCCTCGATCATCACTATCAGCGCGCCTTGGTGGACGCCGAGAGGAGTGACAAGGGATTGACAGTAAAGACGGAAAACGTCCGCGTACTGCATCTTGGAATGCCGCTCGGCGCCCTCCGTGAGGCGACGCCTATCAACATCGACGGCCAGAGCCTCAAGATGACGCCGTATCAGGGAGCGGGCGGCGAATTGCAATTATACCTGGAGCGGCGCGACGGCCAATGGGCCGCGGCGCTGCCGGAACGGCTGTTCACGGAGCGGCTGCGCACGCCGCATAAAACGACCGGCCTTCAGGGGCCTATCGACGACGCATTTATGAATAGCTTCCTATGCGTCCGCGGCGCCGGCGCGCCTTGGCACGACAGCGTGCGGCAATACGCGGATGCGGACTTGAAGCGCTTCCAGGCCGAGTGGTCGAAGTTCTTTCGCGGCGATCTGCCGGTTAAAGACGACGTGGACGTGACGCCGGAAGACCTCGTTTCGCACAACCTGATCCTGTTCGGCGATCCCGGCTCAAACAGCGTGTTGGCGCAGGCCATGCCGGGGCTGCCGTTCCAATGGACGAAAGACAAGATCGTCTGGAAGGGCAAGGACTACACCGCCGCGGAGCATGTTCCGGTGCTGATTTACCCGAGTCCGTTCACCGTGAATCGTTACGTGGTGGTGAACTCCGGCCATACGTTCCACACCGACGACTATAAGGGTACGAATGCTCTGCTATACCCCCGTCTCGGCGATTACGCCATGCTCAAACGGGCCGGAGACAAGAAGGATCCTCTCGCCGTCGAAGTGGTAGAAGCCGGCCTATTCGACGATTTCTGGCGTTGGCCGGCGCGGCCGTGAGTTTCTGGCGCGATCGCTTTTAGGACGTGGGCAGCGAGCGGTACACCAACAGATGAGCGGAACCCTATTGCTCACCCACTCTTTTCACCAACAACCCCTCCGTCGGATATTCCTGCCCCGCCCGTCTCGTGTACCCGCTCGCCGTCTGGGGCAGTAATTCCAGTCGCGGCCGCAGGCCGTCATCGTACGCCACCAATCCCTGCCCCGCCGCACCTCGCGCCAGCAGCACCCGGTCGCCCTTAAAGAGCCAGTCGAGGTCCATTTGCTCCGCCAGCTGAGTGAAATCATACTGCCGCAGCAGCGCCCGCACACTTCCCGGCGTAGTCCTCAGTAGCACATAATCCGGCGCCGCCCGCCGGGCGTCGGTCAGCGACACCGTGCCCGGACGCGCATCGCCGCCGACCGCGTCCAGCGGCAGGCCCCGCGCCTCTGGACCCTCCGTGAGCCGCGATAGACATTTATCACGTTCCAGATCCGTAAACAGGTTCGGCTCACGCGCCAGGTCGCGCAGGCGTTGTTCGGCTACGGATCGGCTGAACGCCTCGCTGGCCAGGAGAAGTGTACCGTCGGGTTCTGTCGCGGCCTTGCCGGCGCCGAATGGCCGGTCGAGAAATAACGCCGTTCCCAGCTCTCTTAACTCTTCCGAATGACATAGATCGGTCGCGCTCTGGCGCAGCGCCTCGGCGCCGCGCGGCCCAAGATGCGACGCCAACGGATCGCCGGCATAGAGGCGGCGCGTGCGGCGGGACGGCTGAAGAATCTGCTCCTCTGGAACGCGCGCATGGGACGATGGTAGGACGCGGTTATTTTCGCCCGGCGACGTAGGCAGATCGGGAACCGGCCATTCTTCGTAACGCCTTCGGATCAACCAGCCCTGACGTAGGGCGCGGCGGCGCAGCCGTTTGACGTTCCGCGCCTCTTCGTTGTCGCGCATGTCGTCGAGAAACAAATCGGGCCGCCGCTCGATCCGGTTGAAATACGCTTTGAGTGCGGCGTCCAGCACCAAGGCATCGGGATAATTGGCGCCGCGGTGGTGGAACACGACGAGATCATACGCGGTCAAATGCCGGCCGATTTGACGTAGCAGCCAACTCAGAAAGTCCGCCGCCTCCGCCGCTGGGAGAAAGCCGTCTCCCTCCTGCGCGTCCAGAAACACGACCGTCTTCTCACCAAGGCCGGTGTACGGCGAGAGCGACGCCGCATTGAAAAGACCCCGTAAAAGAGCGGTCAAGTCCTTCGATGTCGTGAGGGGCGCGAACAACCGGGAGGCGGCGCCGACATCCGCGAACGGGACGGCGTGCAGAAACGCCTCCAGCAGTTTGATGCGCTCCAGCCTGTTCAAACCTGGCCTAGCCGTCGCCTGCGCCAGCGATTTATAGGAGCGAACGGGGCTCGCGTCCGCCTCGCCGATGCCGTGACAATAGAGCAGTTGCCCGAAAGAAAACGCCGGCAGCGGCGCCTCGACGGAAGTAAGAGGCAGCCGGCTTGTTCCGACGACGGCGTGGAAGAGCAAACAGATCAGCTCATCGCGCAACTCGCCGGCGTCGCTGTAATCTTCGAGGGCGACGGCGCCGACCAGTTCGCGCACCCACTTTCGACGCTCGCGGCTCAGGATGACGCCGCCGCCGGAGTCGTAGCCTTCCCAAACGTAGCTGTCGATGCCGCGAACGATGTAGAACCGCCTCGCCGCCGCGTCCCATTTCAGCGACAACAGCGGTTCGGCCGAACGGCCTTCGCTTTCCGTTTGGTAGACGTCCCATGTCTCAAATACGCGGCGCTCACGGGTGTGAGCCGGGTCGAGCAACCGGCCTTGGAAGACCTCCCAAGTCGTTTCCTCCTGCTCCGCGCGGCCCCATACCAGCTTCAGTTGTGTGCCCACATAAAAATGTTCCGCCCGTAGCACGTCCGCGGCGATTTGGCGCACGGTCTCCAGACTCAGCGGTTCTGGAGGACCAGGCGGACGAAAACGCGGCATCTGGATTAGTTTCCGTTAGAAGGTATAGTTATTGCAAGGGTACTTCGCCCGCTCATTCGTCGTCTGGTCGATCCGCAATCCTCACCGAAGGGAGATTCAACATGCCTCCAATTATGAGCAAGCCGTCTAAGGCCGCTCACATGGCCATCATTTACGTAACGGTCGGCGCGCTAGTAATGATTTGTAGCGCTTTTTGGTATGCCTGGATGTATTTTCATCAAGCACCAGACGGCGAGCCGCATCGAGACGGCTGGATGTACGTGTGCGGCGCCATCTTCTGCTGCGCTCTAGCCGTTTTCATTATTGGCTTCGCGCTGGGCCGCATTGGCCGCGCCGGCCGTCGCGCCGAACTGCCGCCTGAAGTATCCACCACCTATACGGCGCAACCCGCCGTCACGTCCCCGCCCGTTGTGCAATCCGCCATTCCTGGTCAAGCCGCTATGCCAGTTCAGCCGGTCATTCCCGGTCAGCCGGCGACTGCCGTTCAAACCACCACTCCGGTCGCGGGCGTCGCGCCGACCGCGCCGCTACGGTGAGCATGTGCTGTGAAATAAGCCGCTTCGATGAATGGGTCTCCAAATGAACGTAAGGCCGGGTTTCTAAGCACAGCTGTAGCTGCCTTAGAAATCCGGCCTAACTTTGAAACCGCTCCCCTACACTCTACTTGATAGAGGCGGCGCCCTTGGTTCTCACGTTGGCGTTGCCCATTTTCTCCACTTTCACTTGCCGCCTCGGCCCGCCGCTGGCCGCCGCTCGGTAGCCACTTCCTCGCGTGTTACCGGTACGTTGAACGTCTGGTTTTCCGTGGCGACTTCCTTGGCGGTTCGCCTGGCGCCGCTCGTGGACGCGCCCATCGCAAGAGCCGGCGTCGTTTTGTTATAAGCGCCGTTGCGGTGGAGGATGGTCCAGGCTTCGTCGTAGCGCTTGTCAGCCTTGACCGTCACCAGTGTGCGGCCGGTCTTGAATTCGCCTTCATAGTAATGGGCGTCTTCTTCAGGGATGCCCAGGCCGATCAGAGCGCCGACGATGCCGGCTATGGCGGCGCCGCCAGCTGCACTGGCCAGGATCGCAGCGAACACGCCGCCCGCGATGACCGGCCCGATGGCGGGGATGCCCAGGGTGACGATGCCCAGGCACCACAGGGCGCCAATGCCGGCGCCCGTTGCCACGCCCGTGACGGCGCCGCTGACCACATGGGAACCATGTTCTCCCGTTGCGGCGCCGTCTTTGGCCTGAGCCACCACACCAAGTTGGTCTTCACGGAAGCCCGCGTCCTTCAGTTCCTGAGCGGCCATCTGGGCGTGCCGCTGATCCGCGAAGACGCCTACCACAGTGGAACGTGTACTCGTCGTCATGTCGATCTCCTTGGACTTTAGGTCCTGATGGCCGGATTTGAAGTTCAAACGGGCGCGCCGACCACGCGATCCGTCGTCATTCCGGTTGGGCGCTATAATTTAGAAAGCAACTATGGCGCCAAAAATGTTATCGAGGCGAGCCGGGATCCGTCTTTTCCATCGACATCCGCGCGGGGATCCGCGATAATACTTAGGGTCGCCTGTAAGTTCCAAACCTATTCGCGCCTCCCCTGGAAAGCCCATGTCCGAAGCCGCTATCCCCCAACCGCATCCCTCGCCAGGTCAAAAGTTGCATCCCTTCGAGGTGATTTTGCGCTTGTGCGCCAAGACGGCGCCGCAGCCGTGGTATCCGCGCGTCTACGCCCAATCGATCGGCATATCTCCGGACGCCCTCTACGAATACCTGGAAGACCTTTGGCTGGACGGCCTGGTGCGCAAAGCCGGAGGGTCGCCGGAGACCGGCCCCGGCGTGACTCTCACGCCGGCCGGCCGCGACGTGCTGGACGATCCGGCGGCGATGCGGCGCCTCAGGGAAGGCCGGGCCGTCATCGCGGGCGACCGCGGCGGCATCGTCCGTGAGGTCGTCCGCCGGTCAGAGAAGCCGGTGGTTAGCCGTATTCTGCTAGGCGTCAACCTCGCGTGGTTCCTGTATAGCCTGTATCTCGCCTGGGTCGAGTCCGGCGCCATGGGCTTTCTCTCCAGCGGTTTCCTAGGCGACGTTGACCATCTCGACGACATTCTCGCCCGTTCGGGCGCCTTATCGGGGCAATTCTGGGCCCAGGGGCAATGGTGGAGATTAGCGACCTCTTGTTTCGTTCACATCGGCCTGCTCCATCTCGGCTTCAACATGAACTTTCTCTTTCAGGCCGGCAAGGTCGTCGAGCAGATGTGGGGCCGTCTGCGCTTCCTGGTCATCTACGCTTTCGCGGGACTGGGCGGCGGCTGCCTGGCCGTGGCGATGCAACCGCAGGCCTTGCTGGCCGGCGCCTCCGGCGCGCTGTGCGGCGTCATCGCGGCAGAGGCCGTTTGGGTGCTGTGCAACGGACGATACCTGCCCCGTTCGCTCGCGGCCCGCTGGCGCGGCAATTTGACGACGAACGCCATTCTCATCGTAGGTATTAGCTTGATTCCGGGCGTCAGCGGTTGGTGTCATCTCGGCGGAGCGCTGACGGGTGCGGCCGTCGCACTGGTGATGCAGGTGCAGCGCTTCGGGCCGTCGCCGTGGCGCTGGGCGGTCCTGTTGGCGCTGGTTCCGCTGCCGTGGCTGGGATACGGCCTCATCGAACACGAGCGGGCGACGAATCCTCATTGGGCGCCAATCCATCGACTTCCGAATGACGATCCGCGATAATGACCCGACTCCTAAGAGTGTCCCGGTTTGCCTATAAGTCCCATAAGTCCTATAGGACTTATGGGACTTATAGGACAAACTGAGATACCACCCGACGGCCTGTCCGGGGAACACCATGTCCGAAGCCGCGACCCCATCGCAGCAATCCGCTTCCGTCCCAATCGTACACCCCTATGAGGGCGTTTTGGGCATGTGCGCTCTGGCGGCCCCAGAGCCGTGGTATCCACGCCTCTACGCCCAATCCGTCGGCATGTCCCAGGACAAACTCTATATCCACCTCGAACATCTCTGGCTGGACGGCCTCGTGGAGAAGGCGCCAGGGACGCCGGAGACCGGCCCCGGCCTGACGTTGACGCCGGCCGGCCGCGAAGTGTTGAACGACCCCGAGGCACTGCAACGGCTTCGGCAAGGCCGGCCCGTGGTTGAGGGCAGCCAGGGCGGCATTGTGCGCGAGGTGATCCGACGCACACCGCGGCCGACCGTCACCTACGCGCTGCTGGCGATCAATCTGGCGGTGTTCTCGTTCGGCGCTATGCTCGCGGCCTCGAACGGCGTGGGAGTGGGCGCTTATTTGCTGGGCAATTGGATAAGGGCGTTCTCGGTTTTCAAGGCGTTGGGCGCGGTGCAAGGAGTGGACTTATTGCATGGCGAATGGCGCCGACTGGCGACGGCGTGCTTCGTCCACATTGGCCTTTTGAATCTTGCTTTCGCCATGTTCGCGCTTTACCGCATCGGGGCGCGGGTGGAACAGATGTGGGGGCGTTGGCGTTTCCTCGTTCTTTACGTTTTCGCGGGAGTGGGCGGCAACTGCGTTTCCATGGGGCTGGAACCGCGCTGGCCGGAGGCCGGCGCCTGGGGCGCCTTATACGGCCTCATCGCGGCGATGGCCGTCTGGGTGTTCTGCAATCAGAGGCACTTGCCGCGTTCAGTCGCCAAAAGCATGAGAAATAGTCTCATTATAGACGCCGTACTTCTGCTAGGTTTTACCCTGCTGCCGGGAATAAACCGCTGGGACGACCTGGGCGGAGCGCTGGTCGGTGCGGTGGTCGCGCTGGTGTTGCAGGTGCAGCGCTTCGGGCCGTCGCCGTTGCGTTGGGTAGTATTGTTGGCGCTGGTTCCGCTGCCGTGGGCGGGCTATGCCTATATCGAACACGAGCGGGCGACGAACCCCAAATGGGCGCAAGTGGCCGGAGATCAGGCCGACGATAAGCGCGGCCAAGAGGAATTGCTTACCTTTCAAACCGCTTATCTGAAACGCATTCAAAACGAGACGAGAAGCGCCCTGGCGGTCTACGACAACGCCGGCGTTCTCGACCTCGCGCCGGAGGATCGCAAGCCGGCCACAGTGGTCAAGGTGAAGCGCGACCTCGGCGAACAGCGTGAGATTATCAAAAAACTCGCCGACGACCTGACGGCGGCCGGCCCGTATAAGGAGGATAGGACCGAGAACGCCCGGCAAAAGGGTCTTCTGTTCGCGGAGGCGCTGGACGATTTGCTGACAACGGCGGAAAAGCGCTTGCGCGAGGGGACGGAATGGACCGAAGAGGACCAGGCGAAGAATAAGAAAGTGGCCGAAGCCGCTACGGAGTGGCGCAAACTTTTGAGGTAGAGCCTACGCGACGCACCGGCAATCTCTCCAACCACCTTCGCACATCCTGAATGACCGGATCAGGCGTCGAGGTGCCGGCCGTGAGGCCGACGACCTCGCAGTCGTCGAACCATTCCTGCCGCAACTCTGATGCGTCGGCGACAAGGTGGGCCGGCCGGCCCAGGCCGCGCGCCACCTCTGCCAACTTGCGGCTGTTGTTGCTCTGCGGGCCGCCGACCACCACGACCGCATCCGACCCGTCGGCCAGCAGACGCATCGCCCGTTGGCGGTCCTTGGTTGGCTGGCAAACGGTGTCGATGAGACGAACGTCCGCGTCGGGGAACCGCGCCCGCAGCGCCGCGGTCAATTCCATCACGCGCTCCAACGGCTGCGTCGTCTGCGCCACGACGCCGAGGCGAGCGTGGGGTTCCCGCGCTAACCGCGAATCTAGCTGTTCCAGATCGCTTTCGTCGAGAATGATCGTGTACTCGTCAAGGTCGCCGACCAGGCCGCGAACCTCGACGTGCTTCGCCTGGCCGATGACAACCGGGTGTCGCCCCTCCGCGACCAGCTTGCGCAGCGCCAGGTGGGCGCGCGTCACCAGCGGACAGGTGGCGTCGTGGACTTGCAAACCCTGTTCGCGCAGTTCCAGCTTTACGCGATCCGCTGTGCCGTGAGCCGTCAGCAATACGGCCGTCGTCCGCACGTCCTCACCGCGCCCCGCGCGGACGGCGCCGGCCGCGTCCATACGGGCTACCACGTCAGGATTGTGAACGAGGTCGCCGAGGATGGTCAACGGCCCTTCGCGCGCCAGGCCCAGCGCCAGGTCCACGGCGTCGCGCACCCCAAAACACATTCCGTAATGCTCGGCCATGCGCACTTGCATGGGTGGTCCTCTCTTCCCGTGAAAATGGCGCCGTAACGAGCCGCGACCGTAAGGGAGCGTTTTTCTCCCGCTCCCTTACGGTCGCGGCTCGTTAGGGTCAGAAACGCCTCAGGCGGGCGCCTGTCCGCGCCCCTGGCGCACAATCGCCTCCAAGCGGTCCAGGTAACTGCTAAAAGCGCGCCGTCCGACGCGGGTGAGCCGGCAGCCCGTCTGCGGTTTACGGCCGACGAACAGTTTGTCGATAACTACATAACCCTTTTCCTCTAGCTTTTGGAGATGAACACTGAGATTGCCGTCGGTCATCTCCAGGGCGTCGCGAAGCTCGGTAAAGGTCAGGCGTTCGGCAGCCGCCAGCACGGACACGATGGCCAACCGGCCGCGCTCGTGTAGTACGGGATCGAGGTCTTGGAGCAGCTGCTTAATGGCGTTCATGGGTGCGGTCCTTGGCTAGGCGACGGAGCGGTGAAGGCGGAGACCGCTCTCGCGCCGCTCCTGGATCAGCAGGAAAATGCCTAGCCCGATATGTCCCAGGCCGAACACCAGCCCCATCATCGGCGTCGCCCAGTTTGGCCCCAGCCATAGCGTCAGCGCCCCGAGGGGTAAGAACGCCACGCCCAGCCAGCGGATCGAGCGCGGGGCATAGGCCGACGTCGCCAACGCGCCTTGTCCGTAACACATCATCCACACGCCCGGCAGCCAAAGATGCTTCCCCTGATCGACGAAGTAGCCCGTCAGCGCCAGGGCCGCGAACAACGACGGCGCCAGGTTCCATAGCACGGCTCGCGCCTGCCGCGACCAAACGCGCTCGCCGCGCTCCCGGCCGCGCATGACCGTTCCCATCAGGGTCGCCAGCAGCGAGCCGAGGAAGACGAGCGACCAGACCGCGACAAAATCGATCCGGTTGGCGGGGTCAAGGAAGAGGAACAGCAGCGACCCGACGCCGGCCAGGCAGCCGGCCGCCAGCCCAGCCCGCGCGGTCAGCAACTGGTACTGGCAGGTGCGCTCCATCAGCGTGCGGATCACTTCCAGCGTGCGCGCCGCTTGTCGGGCGTCCATGACGTGACTCCCTTGCAAACTCATTTGTGACGCAAAGTACTCTACCCGCGCTTTGCTGAGCCGTCAAGGGAGACGTTATCGACGAGCCGCGACCGTTAGGG
>DHJA01000266.1:11802-19483 GCA_002404095.1 Planctomycetaceae bacterium UBA4732
CGACCGTTAGGGAGCGGTTTTCGCCCCGCTCCCTAACGGTCGCGGCTCGTAACACCTTGTACTTACTTATCCTTGACCGTGAGGAGCTTGTCTTCCGTGGGGAAGGTCGTGACGGTGATGTCCTTGAAGCGGACCTCTTCCGGCGCCTTGTTGGAGTGCAATTGAAGCCCGATCGGCCCTTCCTTGATGCGGTCCGGCTCCAGGTCGCGCCAGTCGATGATGGCGATTCCGTTGGCGGCCACGCGGACGCGGTTGCCCTGGGCCAGGATCTCCAATTGGTTCCAGTCATGCTGTTTGCCGGCCCCGGCCTTCTTGCCGGGTTCGGCGTCAACGCCCAGCTTGCCCTCCCGGCCGTACAAATCATACATGCCCCAGCCGGACGGGAACATCACCAGATGGCCGGCGTAGGTGTACTCGTCGTGCTGTTCCGGCGCCTTGCGGCCCCAGAAGCAGACGCCCGAATGCACCTCCGATTCGACCAGCTTGCCTGTCACGGTGAGGCGGAAGTCGCTGAACTTCTTCTTGGTCAGCAGATAGGTGCTGACCTTGACTTCATCCTTGCTCTTGCCGACGATCTCGCCGTCCTGGACGGACCAATGGGACTTGTCGCCTTCCCAGCCGTCGAGACCCTTGCCGTCGAAGAGCTTGATGGTCTCCGATTCGCCCTTTCGCGGCGGCACGACCGGCGCCTCTTTAAGAGGCGTTTTGTCTTTTTCTTTGTCGGCGGCCGTTACGGCGGCGATCAGACCAAAGCCCAGCGTCAGGGCGAGGGCGGAGTACAAAGCGTTTCGCATCGTGTACCTCAAGCTGTTGGGGTGTGCGCGTCCGCCCGGCGCGAAAGTCGTCCGGCGCGGCGCCAAGGCGACAGTACCAGCGGGAGCGGCGCGACGCAACGGGTTTTCCTCAATATAATGCTCCCCGAAGCGCACCGTTTCGTTCGTGGAGATGCAACCATGTCCGCCAGATTGTCGCGCCGGCTGCTGCTGGCTTTGGGTATGCTCTTGCTGTTGCCGTCGGCGATGTGGGCGGCGGCGCCGGCCGCGAAGGTGTACGTCATCCTCTGGTTCGACACCGAGGATTACATCCTTCCGGCCGACGACGACGCGGCTCTGCACCTTGCCGACTTTCTCACCCGCGAAGGTATCCGCGCCACGTTCAAAGTGGTAGGCGAGAAGGCCCGCGAGCTGGAGCGCCGCAAGCGCGACGACGTGATCGCCGCTTTGAAGAAACATGAGATCGGCTATCACTCTAATTGGCACAGCGTCCAGCCCAGTCCGGCGCTCTACCTTTCGACGCTTGGCTGGGATGAGGGCGTGGCCGAGTTCGACCGCCGCGAAGGGCCGGGACGCGACGACGTGGAGCGTATCTTCGGCCGGGCGCCGACTTGTTACGGTCAACCGGGAAGCTCGTGGGGGCCGCAGAGTTATGGGGCCATGAAAAAGTGGGGCATGGGCGTCTACCTCGACTCCGGCCGGCACGTCGGCCTCGACGGCAAACCCTGCTACTACGACGGCATTTTGAACCTATACCAACTCGACCACCGCCCGCGCACCGCTCTGACAGGCCCCAAGGAGGAACAGCTGGCCGAGGATCATTTTACCGACGACCGCAAGGCGTTGCTGGCCGAGGGCGGCGGCATCGTCAGCATCTACTACCATCCGTGCGAATTCGTCCACAAAGAGTTCTGGGACGGCGTCAATTTTCGCAACGGCGCCAACCCGCCGCGCGAGCAGTGGAAGCGGCCGGCTCAGAAATCGCCGGAGGAAACCAAAATCGCCTATGACAATTTCGAGACCTGGATTCGCTTCATGAAGCGCTTTCCCGAAGTGCAATTCATCACCGCGTCGGAGGCGGCGAAGCTGTATCGCGACCGGGCCCGCGGTCGGCGCTTCGGTTCGGCCGAACTCAAAATCATCGCGTCGGCCGTCGGCGACGAGATTAGCTTTCAGAAGTACAAGGGTTATACGCTATCCGCTTCGGAGGTATTTGTCTTGCTTAATGAATACGTCGCGGAGCGCGCCGCCGGGCGGACGCCGGGCGCCTTGGAAGTGAAGGAGACGCCGTTTGGCCCCACGAGTGCTTCGCCGGCCGTAGCGGACGGGACGACGACGGACTGGAGCCAGTTCGGCCGCACCGCCGCTGATGTAGCCGACTTCGTGCGCAAGCAGCATCGCGTCCCCGGTACGGTCTGGCTCGGCTCCAAGCCGGTCTCGCCGGAGGCGTATTTGCGGGCGCTGGCCCTGGTTGCCTTGGACCTAATGGACGGCAAGCAACCGCCGGAGACGATTGAGATCAAACCGACAAAGTTGAAGGCGGCGGACTACGTTTCCGACGACGACCCGAAGAAGCTATGGGGCTGGGTGATCTTTCCGCCGGGTTTCCGGGCGCCGGCTATGATGAAGCTGGCCAAGCGCCAAGCGTGGACGCTGAAGCCGGCCGTACTTGATCCGAACCCGGAATGAGGGCGGCTAGGCGTCCGGGTCGATGCCAAGTTCCCTCATCCGGGCCGCCCGCCGTTCGGCGAGCGCCGCGGCCTCTACTGCCCGCGTCGCGGCCGCCATCTCTCGGGCCTCCGCCGCTTCGCGTGCGCGACGCGCTCTCACGGCGCGCTCGTCGGCCCTGATGGCGCGCCTGGTCGCCTTCGCGGCCTCGGCCTGCGATTCCTCGTTTTGCCTTACCAACTCCAGGAAACTCAAGAATGGTTTGCCGTCGGGATACCTAAGGAGGAACTCGCCGTGTTCCAGACGCAAATGGACCCCGGTGGCCGGGCTGCGCCAGCCCCCCGTGATATTCTCTATCTCTTCCAACTCCACCCCGCGGCGCAGCCAGCCGCGCAGCCGGCCTCGATCCGGGTCGTACTGGTAATACTCTTCGACGCCGAAACGCTGGTAGAACTCGAACTTGGCTTTCAGTTCCCCGCGCCGGTTGCCTGGCGACAATACCTCCCAAACCACCTGCGGCGCAACGCCGCCTTCCTTCCACTGCTGGTAAGAACCGCGGTCGCCCTTGGGCCGACCGATCGCCACCAGCGCGTCAGGAGCGGTGCGCGTCACGTTGTCGCCTTCGACGGGATACCACAACAGGTCGCCGGCCACGAAAACGTCGTCGCGGTCGCGGAACAGGGCGTCGAGATTGCCCTGAATGGTCACGATCCAACGATATTGCAGGGTGTTGTCCGACATGGGCCGTCCGTCGCAGTCGGGATATTCGATCTCCGCCGCGGAGGGCGTCGTGACGGGAGTACTCATGGCGTACCTCCGAATAGGCGCGTTGATTGGTTCCTACTGTACCGCAATGACCACGGCGATGAAATAGCGGGATCACTTACGCAGTCGGATTGCGCTCCCAGCGCATGTCGGCCCAGCCCGCCAGCAGCGCCAGCGTCAACCCCGCCACCCAACCGCCCAATACGTCGGTGAAATAATGGACTCCCAGATAGATGCGGCTAAAGCCGATCAGGAGCGGCAAACCCAGGCCGAAAACGAGAGCTAATACGCGCAGCCAGCGCGACCGCAACCGTCGGCCGATGGTCAGCGCCAGCGCGCCATAAAGGGTCATCGAGTCCAGCGCGTGGCCGCTGGGAAAGCTCGGCGACTTGGGGAGGGGATATTGAACGGGCCGCCAGGCCGCGTCAGGGCGCTTCCGGTTGACCACTTCCTTGCCAACCTCGCCGACGAGAAACGCCATCGCTACCGCCGCACCGATGCAGGCCGCCGTGCGCCAGCGGCGTAGGATCAGCAGGACAATCGCCGTCA
The DNA here is from genome assembly GCA_002404095.1 of Planctomycetaceae bacterium UBA4732. GTDB lineage: Bacteria > Planctomycetota > Planctomycetia > Gemmatales > Gemmataceae > UBA4732. Next base: position 15,558 of record DHJA01000266.1, read on the forward strand.
GGATCGCCAAGGCCGCTATGACGCGGTAGTCGCCAACGTGGGTGGTTGCGATCAAGACCGGGTCCAGCCAGGGGCGGTGGAGGTCCACGACCACGTTTTGCGCGCCCTGGTCCATCCACTCCACTACATTCACGGCTCGTTCTCCTCCTGAATGGGGCTATCGTTTTCGATTCGGGCAGTCCGAGAGGGGTGCCCCGCGCCGTGATTCGTTATGTTTGGGGCCGGACCTTGTCCGGGTTGTGCCGGTACTTCAGCACGCGCACCGCTTCGACGGTTATAAGACCCTCCGTCACCGCCTCGTCAAGGAACGGCAGGAGTGTTTGCACCTTCTCCGGGCTGTCCACGATCTCCACGATGACGGGAAGGTCCGTGGACAGCTCCAATAGCTTTGTGGTGTGCAACCGGCTGTTGGCCCCGAAGCCCATCGGCCCGCGTAGGACCGTCGCCCCCGCCAAGCCCAGTTCGCGCGCTTTGAGTACGATGGCCCGGTACAGGGGGTTGCCTTGCCACACGTCGGACTCGCCTATGAACACACGGACCAACTGCCCGTCCTCGCTCAGTTTCATGGCTGGGAACTCCTCGGGCGAAGGCAGGGTCGAAAGGGGCGTGACCGGGCCGGGCACTTCCAGGCGCATCGCCACCCGGGCGGCGGCGCCCTTCCCTTGCCGATAAAGGATGACGTGCGCCCGTTCGAGGGTCGCCAGCCCCTCCGGGACGGTCTGCTCGACCACGGAAAGGAATCGACCGATGGCTTGCGCCGAGTCCACGATTTCCACGACGACTGGGACGTGATCGACCAACGACCACGCGCCGCTCTCCAGCAATTGGCCCGCCACGTCCAGGCCGAGGATCCCGCGCAGCACGGTGGCCCCGGCTAAGCCGGCGGCTTTCGCCCGCTGCACTAGATCCTCGGCGGCGGGCGGCGAAAACCATCCGTGCCGGTCGGTGTTCCGTAGGTGGATCCGCAGGAGCGTCTGTTCGCCTTCGAGTTTCATGGCCCCTCTTCCCTACCGCCAGCGGGCGAGAAAGACGCCAAGGCGCACGGCCGCCAGACCCACGAAGACGCTGGCGAAGATATAGGTCCAGCCCAGAAAGCCATCGCCTTCGCGCAGCATCTTGTCGGACTCATATTCAAATGTGGAAAAGGTGGTGTACGCCCCGACGAACCCGACGGCGAGCATCAATCGCAAGCCGTCGGCGTCGATCCAGCCGACGCCTTGCAACAAACGGTCGCCGAGCAGCGTGGCGAACCAACCCAGGAACAAGGAGCCGGTGACGTTGATGACGAACGTGCCCCATGGGAAGGCGGTCCCGAACAGCCGGGCCGCCAGCAGGCCCACGCCCCAGCGGGCCAGTCCGCCGACGGCCGATCCGAACGCCACCAGGCCGACCTGGACGAGAGTACGCACGACCGCCCCTCCGACTACGCCCGGCGACCACCCTTGCCGGCCCTCCGCTCATTCCCCTAGAATAAGACAACGCTTGTAATCGCCAACGGAGGATTGTCATGAAAGCTGGTATTCACCCTAAGTACGAAGAAGCCACGGTGGTCTGTGGTTGTGGCAATAAGTTCACGACGCGCAGCACGAAAAAGAACATTACCGTCGAAATTTGCTCCGCCTGCCACCCGTTCTTCACGGGCAAGATGAAGTTCCTCGACACGACCGGCCGCGTCGAGAAGTTCCAGCGCAAGTACAACTGGGCCAACCGTAAGAAGGCGGGCGACGAGCCGGCCGCGGCAGGCGCGGTCGCCGCCGAGGCGCCCAAATAGTTACCGCCTGTCCGGCCGCTCCGCCGGACAGGCCGCCCTTAACGGGAGTACGTCGATGACTCTTTCCTAACATCTGAAGGCCGACGCCTGGGGTCGATCGTCCTTCGCCATTACCGGATCGACCCCCGGAGCCGTCGCGTATGTGGCCCTTCTTTGAACAGTCGTTGAACCGCTATCGCGATCTCGAAACCCAGCTCGGCGACCCGGCCGTAGTCGGCAACCGCGCCCTCTACACGCGCTCGGCCAAGGAGCATGGCGCGCTCGCCCGGCAGATTAAACCCTATATCGAATACAAAAAGGTTGTTGAAGACCTGGCCCAGGCCGAGGCGCTGGCGTCCGCCGAAACGGACCCGGAGATGAAGCAGTACGCCCAGCAGGAACTGGCCGAGTTGCAAGCGCGGCGAACCTCGTTGCAGTCGCGGTTGGAGGATTTCCTCCTGACCGAGGGCGATACGTTTGAAAGCATCATCGTCGAAATCCGCGCCGGCACTGGCGGCGACGAGGCGGCGCTATTCGCCGGCGATCTCTACGCGATGTATTCTCACTACGCGCGCGACCAGGGCTGGAAGATCGAGGAGATCAGCTTCAGCCCCGGCGAACAGGGCGGTTATAAGGAAGTGGTCTTCAGCGTGACGGGCGACGACGCCTTCCTACAGATGCGTTACGAGAGCGGCGGCCATCGGGTGCAGCGCGTGCCGAAGACGGAGCAGCAGGGCCGTATCCACACCTCGGCCGCGACGGTTGCGATTCTGCCGGAGCCGGACGAGGTGCAGGTAGACGTCCAGGACAAGGACATCGAATGGGAGACGATGCGGGCGGGCGGCGCCGGCGGCCAGCACGTCAACAAGACCGAGAGCGCCGTCCGCATTTGGTACAAAAAGGGTACGCCCGATGAGATGGAAGTGAAATGCCAGGACGAGCGCAGCCAGCACAAAAACTACGATCGCGCCCTTCGCGTCCTGCGAGGCCGGTTGTACGAACGCCAGCAGCAAAAGCTACACCAGGCGCGTGCCGACCAGCGGCGCACATTGATCGGCAGCGGCGATCGCGGCGCCCGCATCCGCACTTACAATTTTCCGCAGAACCGCCTTACCGACCATCGCATCAATCTGACGCTGTACAAGCTCGACGCGATCATCGCCGGCGAGGCCGGCGAGCTGATCCGGGCGCTGCGCGACTTCGACAAGAACCAGAAGCTCGGGCGGACGACCGAGAGCGCGTAAACCCCGCTCGTCGCTCTATGGAAGGTAAATCTCGTGACGACGGAACAGCCCTGGACCATCGCCCGTCTGCTCGACTGGACGACCCGTTACCTAACGGGCAAAGACATCGAGAACCCACGTCTCGACGCGGAAGTGCTGCTGGCGCACGCCCTCGCCTGTAAGCGCATCGAGCTGTACACGCGCCACGACGATGAGCCGCCCGAAGAGACGCGGGCCAAGTTCAAGGAGCTAGTTCAGCAGCGGGTGAAAGGATGCCCCGTCGCTTATCTGGTCGGACGTAAGGAGTTTTTCTCGTTGGAATTGGAAGTCAACCGCGACGTACTTATCCCACGGCCCGACACCGAATCCGTCGTTGGCGAATGTCTGCGGCTGGCGAAAGAAATCGCGGCGCCGCTGATCCTGGACGTCGGCACGGGATCGGGTTGTCTGGCGGTGGCCGTCGCCAAATACCATAAGACGGCACAGGTGACGGCGGTAGACGTGAGCGCTACGGCGTTGGCCGTCGCGGCGCGAAACGCCGGCAAGCACGGCGTCGCCGAGCGCATTCGCTTTCTGGAGGGAGACCTGTTCGCCTCCATCCCGGCGGGCGAGCGTTTCGACCTGATCCTGAGCAACCCGCCGTACATCCCGCACGGCGATATTGCCGGTCTCGCCGTTGGCGTCCGCGAGTATGAGCCGCACCTCGCTTTAGACGGCGGCGCGGACGGCTATGCCGTATTCGGCCGCCTCATCGCCGGGGCGCCGGAGCGGTTGAAACCGGGCGGCTATTTGATCGTGGAAATCGGCGCGCCGCAGGAAGAATCGGCGCGGCGGCGCATCGAGGCGATGGGCGTCTACGAACTCGGCAAGACCATCCTGGACGGTTCCGGTCATCCGCGCGTGCTGCGGGCGCGTTTAGTTTGACCCATTTGACCCATAAGTCCCATTTGTCC
>DHJA01000266.1:19515-20540 GCA_002404095.1 Planctomycetaceae bacterium UBA4732
GGACAAATGGGACTTATGGGTCAACTGAGATGCTAACCAGGTCCTTTTACCGATCTCCGATGTACTCTTCGTTGTAAGTGACCTGGACGTGGTAGCTGCTGCCTTCACCTTGATGGCCTTTCACTTCTTTGTCGATCTTTAATGACGCACTTTTCAGCCGACCCGCTTTCATGTCGAAGACCACTTCGCCGGCCGGCAGCAATTGCAGCAGCGGTGCCTGTTCAGCCACGGCCGGCGGCGTCTTCAGGTCCGTCGTCATCGTCGCCACCGCCAGGCCGTCCGCCGCGCTCTTGCAGACGTATTTCTGCACCGCGTCGTACTTCTCGCCGGTCCCGCTCGGCGGTTCCAGTGTAATCTTGTAGTCGCGCTGCCACTCCTGGCCGTCCTTGGGGCCGTCGGCCGGCAAGACGCCGACGAAAGGCAATTCATTCTCATAGCGGGTCGCGGGGCCGAACTTCGACTCCTTCACCTCCAACACCCGCCCCTGATTATCGACGCGCAGCAGGGCCAAGGGCTTGCCGATGTAACCCGAGAGTTGTTCGCGCAATTCCGGCGTATTCTTATCGGGGCTGGCGGAGTCGAAAAGGAGCTTATCGCCGCCGGGAGTGTTCGTCTCCAGGCGCAGCATGGCCAGCGACAATTGCAGCGTGGCCGCTCCGGCCGCGTCCACGGAAATCACCTGCCAACGTTTGATGAGATTGAGTTTGGTCTTGGTTTCGGCCTTGCTGTCGCCGACCACATCCGACGCGATTGTCACCTGCTCGACGCGGTAGGTCAAGACCTGGCCGGCCTGCCAGTGCAAGCGGGCCGTCGCGGTCTGGGCCGAGGCCAACGCGGCCGCCGCCAGCAAAGCTATTCCGGCCGTCATTCCCCTGCGAATCATTAGCCGTCTCCTTCACGCTCTGCCCGAGGATGTTCTCTAACCGGCGGCGGTATAGCAAAGCAGAAGGCGCGCGCACAGGTCAATTCGAGTGTGGCCTCCCGATTTAGGCGTCAGGGCGGCCTCTTGCTCCCTCCCCCCTTGC
>DHJA01000116.1 GCA_002404095.1 Planctomycetaceae bacterium UBA4732
CCCGCGCCTCGGGCGCGCGTTTACCAACGACGGCTTGATGGCAAGGCCAAAGATCGGCGACCGTGAGGCCGTCGCTTTTGACGCGCGGCGTCCTGCCGGCGTGTAGGTCATCGGCTTGGGGCGTATACTCTTCCAGGGCTTCCCGCCAACCGTCGCCTTCGATCCGCACCAGCTTGCCGTTGACCCGCTTGGCCCACCTGCCGAAGTAATGAATCTTGCCTCTGATTTTCTTTTGCCACGTCCCGCTCGCATGAGGGGACAGGGGGAAATCGGGATAGGGCTTCTTGGGCCGATCTGCCGCTTTACGCGGCCGGGGCTTCCGAGTAGAATCATGGGACAAGGCGCTACCCTGTAGCTAAGGGGTAAGGTGGCGTCGCTCCCGGCGGTTACTACCCGCCGGGAGCAACTTTTCGCTAAGGGTAGTATACGCGGTAGTATAGCGAATGGAGTAGGTTAGAAAGGCTGCTTTCCGAATACGACGTAAACCCTAACGAGTAAACGGGAAGAGGCATTAGGGAGAGGTGGCTGAGTGGCCGATAGCGCCGGTTTGCTAAACCGGTGTACGGGTAAAACCGTACCAGGGGTTCAAATCCCCTCCTCTCCGCTGAACGACGCCGATGGCAGCCGCCGCGAGACGTAGCATTCACGTCTTGCGGCGGCTCTTCTTTTTCTTGTCGCTTACCCTTTTCCGAATTCCTACCGCCATTGAAGAGGGCGATGCAGGCGCTTAAAGCCGTCGTCGCGTTGGGCTGTCACATCGTCCGTGACGAGCCGATTGAGGCGTGAGTGATACCGCGGCGCCGGCCCATTGGACAAACAGCCGCTTGCGAGCTACCCTTGTTTAGCATTCCGTCCCAAATCGTGTGAGAGGTCGCGCCTTGCCTCCGGTGCGCCCGCTTACTGAGATGGGTTCCGCCTGCGTAGGATAAAGCCATGAGTTTTCTGCGGGAGCCAGACGAGGAACCGATCCCCGGCTACCGCCTCATTGAACCGTTGGGTAGCGGCGGCTTCGGCGAGGCGTGGAAGTGCGAGGCCCCTGGCGGTCTCTTCAAGGCCATCAAATTCGTCTTCGGCAACCTCAACTCGCTGGACGTGGACGGCGCCCGCGCCGAACAGGAGCTTAAGGCTCTCAACCGCGTCAAAGAGGTGCGCCATCCCTTCGTTCTGTCGATGGACCGGATCGAAGTGGTCGGAGGGGAACTCGTCATCGTCATGGAGCTGGCCGACCGCAGCCTTCACGACGCGTTGCAAGAATGCCTTTCCGCTGGCCTGATCGGCATCCCGCGCGACACGCTGTTGCGTTACATCCGGGACGCCGCCGAAGGCCTCGACCACATGAATGAGAAGCACAATCTTCAACACCTCGACATCAAGCCGCGCAACCTTTTCCTGGTCAGCGACCGCGTTAAAGTCGGCGATTTCGGCCTCGTCAAACACCTTGAACGCACGGGACTTTCTGGAGTTCTCGGCGGCGTGACGCCGTTGTACGCCCCGCCGGAAACCTTCACCGGCGCCATCAGCGGACGCAGCGATCAATACAGCCTCGCCATCTGCTACCAGGAACTCCTCACCGGCCAACGGCCGTTTAACGGCAAAAACGCCCGCCAGCTGGCCCAGCAACACATTAACGAGCCGCCGGAACTTCGCGCCCTGCCCGAGGCGGAACGGCCGGTCGTGGCCCGCGCCCTGTCCAAAGACCCCGCCAAGCGCTTCCCCACCTGCCTGGCCTTTCTGCGCGCGCTGTACACCGCTCGCACGGCCGGCGCCCCCGAAGTCGTGCAATCCCAGTCCGGCCCTCGCCCCAAAACCATGGTCGATACCATGGAGGACATTCTGCTGGAGCAGATGTCCCCCGAGGCGTTTGACATAGTTGACGGCCAGGAAATCAACCTTGGGTCAAACCCCGACATAGGCGGGCCGTCGGCCGAAGAGGCGTCGCGCCTCGGCATGACCGTGCCCCAGCCGTCCACCGGAGCGCTGAGACCGACGCTCCTTGTCGGCCTGGGCGCTTTCGGCCGCCGCGCTCTGTTGGAGCTGCGCTGCCGCTTCCTCGACCGTTTCGGCGACCTCGATAAGACGCCTCTGATGCGCTTCCTCTACATCGACGTGGATGCGGAAGCGGTTCGCGGCGCCACGCACGGCTCGCCGGAAGTCGCCCTCAAACCGAGCGAAGTCCACCATCTCCCTTTGCAAGCGGTGTCGCACTATCGTCGCCGTCAGCTGGACCATCTCAATGATTGGCTGCCGCGTGAGAAGCTTTACACCATGCCGCGTTCCCTCAAGACGCAAGGGTCGCGCGCCCTTGGCCGGCTGGCCTTTTCCGACAACTATCTGCGTCTCGTGGGGCGCTTTCGCCGCGAATTGCAGCTGGCTACCCACGCCGACGCCCTATATCAATCGGTCAACGGCACCGGCCTCGCCTTGCGCGACGGAACCCCGCGCGTCTACGTCCTGGCCGCGGCCGGGGGCGGATCGAGTGGCTTTTTGACCGACATCGGCTATGCCCTTCGTCGCCTGCTGAAACAGATGCACCATCCCGATTCGCCCGTCACAGCCCTGGTGTTTTGCGGGGCGCCGGACGACCCGGCCACACCGCCCCCCGAGCAGGCCAACGTCTATGCCACGCTTACCGAGTTGAACCACTTCGCCGACCCTTGTGTGCCCTTCGCCGCACAATACGGCCTGGACGGTCCACGACTTTCGGATGAGGGCGCCGCCTTCAACAACGTCTACGTCTTGCCGCACGTCAACCGCACACCAGAGAGCCGCCGCGACGCCTTGGCCCATTTGGGAAGTTATCTGTTCCACGAGCTGACCACGCCGCTCGGTCTGCGCCTGGAAGGCAGCCGGATGAAGCGGGCGCCGGGCGACGCCGTTTGTTTTCGCAGTCTCGGCACTTACGGCATCTGGTTTCCGCGCGGCCTGTTGCTGCGCCTCGCCGCGCGCCATGTTTGCCAGCGCCTTTTGGAGCAATGGCAAGCGCCGGTCAAGGAAGATCTTCTATTGGGAGAAGAGGCCGCTTTGCTAGAGGCCGCGCAGGCGCGCATCCTGGCCGACCCGGAATTGCAACCGGAAAGTCTGGCGCGGCGCATCACCGTGGCCGCCGCCATCCCCGGCGAGGGCGAGCCGGGCGAGTCGCTGACCCGCTTGCTGACGAACGTCGAGGAACAGTCCCGGCAGATGATCGCCCAGGACGACGCGGCAGCGTGGGCGCATCAGGCGTTGGACCGCGTGCGCGATTGGCTGGGCAACGGCGTGTCGGCGGCCGGCGTTCCGACCGTCCATCAGCGCAAAAGCCGCGTGACCAAGGCTCTGGAGGCCGCCGCCGCGCAGCTGGCCGCACAGTGGGATGCCCGCTTCATCGAGACCGCCTACGGCCTCTTGGACAACCCGGGCCGGCGCATTGCCCTTGCCGAGGCCGCCCTCGGCCGCTTCATCGCTTTCTGCGCGGACGCCGCGGCCGTCACCGACGAACGCCTTCAACAGCAGACCCCTCGAGGCCGGAAGGCCGAAGCGCAGCTACAGGCCGCCCTGGAAAGTTGCGCCGTTGGCAGCGGCTACAGCTGGTTCGGCAACAACTCCCGGCGCCAACTGCGCCTCTTCGTGGATCATCTCGCCGTCTATGCCCGCCAGTGCATGGCCGACGACGTATCCGCTGTAGTCGGCCAATTTTTCGCCTGTCTGCGCGGCCGCCTCGGCGATCGCCTGCGCGACTTGACGTTCTGCCGGCAGCGACTGCGCCACATACAGGAAACCTTGGCTAACGCGGAGAACGGGGAGGAGTTGATGGTGGCCGACTCGCTCCGCGAGTCGGATGGAGCAAAGCCAGTCGCGGAGCGACTGGCCCACCATCAATTGCCCTCATTGTCCCCCGAACTCAGCCCGACGCCGGTGCTGTCCACGGAGGCGTTCTGGGAGGCTGTACGCGAATCCGCCACGCACCGCGTCGTTCTGCCGGAAGGGGCCGAGCAACTGGAGACGGCCGCCAACCGCTTTCTTGCCAGCCTGAACCCGGAACACTGGGACGACCTGGATCAGTCGTTGCAGGACCAGGTGCTGGCCCCGCGCCACGGTCTATTCCAGGCGTGCATGAACACCAACGATTTGATCCGTCATCTCGCCGTCCCGCTGGTCAATCAGGCGGTCGCCACGCTCGGCGGCTACCTGCCGATTACCGACGTGGCCCAGGTGGAGTTAGCGTCGGCCGGAGTCAGCGCGGCGGAAGCGGACGTTTCCGCCGAAAGCGAACTGATCGAACGCATGCGCACCTACCAGGAACTTGCGGCCCCGCTTATCGGCGCGGCCGCGACCAAGGGACAGGAGGCGGTCGTGAGCGGCGCCGCTTCGTTGCCTAGCGCCCAGCTATCCACGCAAGCAACAGACGAGACGTTCCTGCTGGTACCGGCCAGCGAAGCCGGTAAGCAATATGGTGAGGAAGCGCACCGAATCATGCCGGGCATCCAGTTAGTAAACGTGCCGGGCCAGGCCGACCTGATGTTCTGCCGCGAGCAGACCGAGATGACCGTCGAAGACCTCGACCGAATCTTGCGTCCGTGTCGCGGCGCCTACGAGGAGGCGGCCGCGACGCCGCAGTCGTCGCCTCATGCTCGCTTCGACATCCAGGACTGGACGCCGCTTGACCCGTGAGCCGTGCAGACGCGCTGACTGGGCCGCGAGGAATCGCGGCCTTTATCATTTGGCAATCGTAGGTCAGGTATTGTCCTGGCTTTGCGTTGCAGAGCGGAAAGGGAAGCGTTCACAGGGTTAGTGACGGAGGCCGGCCTGAAATCTCCGACCTCATTGACCATTTTGCGCTACCCGTCCGTCTGGAAGACCAAAGTCATCGAAGCCGGCGCCAACGCGCTCAAGCTAACGATGCCGAACCTAAGAATAAATCGGTAGATTCTCTTTCCCAACGTATTGTACGCCATTCCGGTTCTTGACACTTCATTCTTGGCGTGGTACTCCATTAGCTCGCCCCGAGTCCACCGTATTCTGTACCCACAAGGAGACCACCGCCATGACGCAGCCGCGTAACGGCCTCGACCGTCGCCGCTTCCTTCAACTCGGGGCCGCTTCCGCCTTGAGCCTTGCCGCCGGGTCCAACTTTACGTTCGCCGCCGCCAAGGACGATCCTTACGGGGGTTTCACGCTCGGCGCTCAGAGCTATACCTTTCGCCATTTCAACCTTGAGGAAACGCTCAAGCGGCTCAAGGATCTCGACCTTCATTATGTCGAGTTCTACCAAAAGCACGTTCCGATCGAGTCCGCACCGGAACAGCTCGCCGCGATACTCAAACTGTGCAAGGAGTACGAAGTGACGCCCTTGGCCTGGGGCGTGCAGAGCTTCACGAAGGACACGGACAAGAACCGCAAGTCCTTTGAACTAGGCAAAACCCTCGGCCTCAAGATGCTCAGCGCCGACCCCGACCCCGACAGTTTCGACGGCCTGGACAAGCTATGTGACGAATACAAGATCGCCATTGGCATCCATCCGCACGGGCCGCAGGGCAAGACTCTCCACCGCTGGTACTCGGCCGAAGTCATTATGGCGGCCGTGAAGGACCACAACCCGCTCATCGGAAGCTGCCTGGACACCGGCCATCTGATTCGCGCCGCCCAACTCGGCAAGAAACTCGACCCGGCCGAGGAGGTACGAAAGATGGGGGCTCGCAACTTCGGCATACACCTCAAGGACTGGAACAATGAAACGAAGAAGGAAGTGATCGCCGGCCAGGGAAGCCTGGATATACCAGCGCTGCTCAAGGCGCTGCGCGAGGTGAAGTTTTCGGGCCTCATCAGCATCGAGTACGAGGCCAAGGAAGAAGAGCCGACGGATGACGTGCGCGCGGACTTGGAAGCCGTCAAAGACGCCGTCAAGAAGTTGGCGTGAGCAGGGCAGGGGGGTGGGCTGGGTTTGTAACCTGCTTTTGACATCGGCAGTTTGCAAACCCGCCCCATGCCCATTGTGTATCCTCTAAAGAGGTGATGAGATGCCTATGAGCCTGTTCCTTTCAGCCCTGGACCGTCGCCGTTTCCTCCAAATCAGTGTGGCAACCACGCTGGGTCTCGCCGTCGAATCGCCGCGCGCTTTCGCCGACGCCAAGGACGATCCCTTCGGCGGCTTCACGCTCGGCGTTCAGAGCTTTACCTACCGCAAATTCACCATCGAACAGACGCTTAAACACGTCCAGGATCTCGGCCTTCATCACATCGAGATTTCGCGCTCCGGCCACTTCTCCAAGGGTGTGACGCCGGAACAAATCGCGGCGGTGCTGAAGTTGTGTAAGGAATACAACGTGGCGCCGTTGGCCTTCGGCGTACAGCACTTCAGCAAGGACCACGACGCCAACACGAAAGTCTTCGAGCTTGGGAAGGCGCTCGGCATTCGCATGTTCAGCGCCGACCCCGAACCGGACAGTTTCGACAGTCTCGACAAACTTTGTGACGAATACAAGATCGCCATTGGCATCCATCCGCATGGGCCGCAGGGAAAGACTCTCCATCGCTGGTATAGCGCCGATGCGATCCTTGAGGCGGTAAAGAACCATAATACTATTATCGGATCTTGCCTCGACACGGGGCACCTGATTCGCGCCGCTCAGATGGGCAAGAAACTCGATCCCGCCGAGGAAATCCGCAAGATGGGGGCGCGCAATTTTGGCGTCCATCTTAAAGACCACGATAATGAGAAAGACACCGATGTGGTCTTTGGCAAGGGCGTGTTGGACGTACCGGGCGTTCTGCGGGCGCTGCGCGACGTCCGCTTTAAGGGCATGGTAAGCATCGAATATGAGGCCAGCGCCGACGAACCGACCGCGGACGTGAAAGCGTGCATCGAAGAGTTCAAGCGGTCGGTCAAGATGCTGGCGTGAGGCGGGCAGGGCAGGGCAGGGGATGGCGTGTTCCCTGAACGCGGACGCCTTCATATCATAAAACGGTAGGCAGGACGCGGACGCGGCGCGAACCTCTCCCGGAACGCCGCGTCCGCGATTTTCTATAGGCCGGCGGGCCGCCGGATTGGGCATGACACCTGAACAGATCAACGACCTGCGCAGGGAAAAGTACAACGCCACGGTGGTGCGACTTCGGAAAGTCCACCCGGAGTTGATGGTGATGCGCGTGCGCCAGGACGTACGCCGCCAGAAGCACAAACCCGGGCAGTACGGCGTTCTCGGCCTTGGTTTCTGGGAGCCGCGCATGCCGGGTTGTCAGGAAGAAACGCGCATCCCTGACGCCATCAAGCTGGCAAGGCGGTCCTATTCCCTCAGTTGCTCCGTCCTCGACGACGACGGCGCCCTGCTCGACCTTCCGCAGACGGACTGGCTCGAATTCTACGTCGTGTTAGTGCGCAACACGGACAGGGGAGAGGCTCCGGTCCTAACGCCGCGGCTGTTCATGTTGCGAGAGGGCGACCGCCTTTACGTCGGCGAGAAAATCACCGGCGCGTATACCCTGGACCCTGTGGGGCCAGACGACGCGGTAGTGTTCCTGGCCACCGGGACGGGTGAGGCGCCGCATAATTACATGCTCTGGGAGTTACTGCGGCGCGGCCATCAGGGGCGCATCGTCTCGGCCTGCTGCGTCCGATACGGCAAGGATTTGGCGTACCGCGACATACACGATGAGTTGATGGGCCGCTACGCGAACTACGCTTACCTGAGCCTGACCACGCGCGAGGCAGGCGACGAGGCCCATAAAATCTACATTCAGGATCTGATTAGCAGCGGACAGCTCGAAAACCGGCTAGGTCAACCATTGAATCCGGTGCGGACGCATGTCTTTCTATGCGGCAACCCCAAGATGATCGGCGTCCCTGAAAAGGATCGAGAGACCGGGGAGCGCGTTTACCCTGAGACGCCCGGAGTGATCGAATTGCTGGAGAAACGGGGCTTCCAGACGGATCAGGCCAACATTAAGTTCAAGGGTAACATCCACTACGAAGAATTCTGGTAAGCAGGGGGCAGGTGTTAGGGGTCAGGTGTCGGTAAATTGCCGATCACCGGCCCGTGACTTCTGATCCCTACGGAAAGGCGGACGTGTCCGACGAGGTAATCGGCGGCTATCGGCTTCTGAAACATCTGGTGACCGGCCAGGCCAGCCAGGTCTGGGAAGTCCGGGACGCCAGTGGGCAGCATTTTGCTATGAAGCTCTTGTTGCCCGAAAAGGCGACGCAATCGCAGTTTCGCCATTTTTTGCTGCATGAGGCGGAAGTGGGCAAGGAGTTGGCCCATCCCAATATCATTCGCATCGTCCATGTGGATCGCGATCCGAAGAACCCGTACTTTGTGATGGAGTTTTTCCCAGCCGGCAATCTTAAACTGCGCATTCAGCGTAAAGAGACTCCATTTATCCGTGAAAAAGGGCAAGACATCCTCAAACAGATCGCCACCGGCTTGGCGTTTATGAACGCCAAGGGCTGGGTGCATCGCGACGTCAAGCCGGACAACATCCTCGTCAACAGCGCCGGCGAGGTGAAGCTGATCGACTTTGCCATTGCGCAGCGCATCCCGACAGGCATGGCGAAGTGGTTCCAAAGGCGCGGCAAACCGCAAGGCACGCGCAGCTATATGTCGCCGGAACAGATCCGTGGCAAGGCGCTGGACGGCCGAGCCGACGTCTACAGCTTCGCGGCCACCGCCTTTGAGTTCGTGACCGGCCGGCCACCCTTCCGCGGCGCCAGCAACCAGGATTTGCTCGTCAAGCACATTAGCGAGAAGCCGGCCTCGCCGATGATTTACAATCCCGACGTCACAAAGGAGTTTTCGGAGTTGGTATTGCAAATGTTAGCGAAGAAGAAAGAGGATCGGCCCACGGACTTCCACGAAGTGTTAATGCGAATGCGGACCCTCAAAGTGTTTAAGGGCGGCGGAACGCCGCCAGTCAAGGAATGACTTCCCGCCGCCTCAAGCGGTAAGAGGAAACCCGACCACTGGAGGATCGGCCGATGGAGCCAAAGGATTATCTCCCGTTCGAGAAGGAAATCTACGAGATGGAGGAGTTGCTCGCCCGCTTGGAGTCGGCGGAAGGAGGGCAGGGCGGCGTCGCCGATGAGATCCGCCGAATTCGTCGCGAGTTGGTCAACCTCAAGAAGAAGATTTACGGCGCCCTAACGCCGTGGCAGACCGTCCAAGTGTCGCGGCACAAGAATCGGCCGCTCTTAATGGATTATGTCGATCTTATCTTCGATGATTTCGTTGAGCTGCACGGCGACCGAGCGATCGGGGACGATCGGGCCATCCGCTGCGGCTTCGCGCGGCTGGGCGACTTCCGCGTCGTTCTGATCGGTCATCAGAAAGGGCGTACGCTCAAGGAAAAGCAAGAGTGTTTTTACGGCTGCGCTCACCCGGAGGGTTACCGCAAGGCGCTGAAGAATATGCGACTGGCGGCGAAATTCCGGTTGCCGGTGGTGTGCCTGATCGACACGCCGGGTGCCTTTCCCGGCATTGGCGCCGAGGAGCGCGGCCAGGCCCAACTGATTGCGGTGAACCTACTGGAGATGTCGCGCCTGGAGACGCCGGTCGTTTGCGTGGTGATCGGGGAAGGGGGGTCGGGCGGCGCTTTGGGCATCGGCATCGGTGATCGCGTGAGCATGTTGGAACACGCCTATTACTCGGTGATTAGCCCGGAGGGCTGTGCGGGCATCTTGTGGAAGGCGGCCACGGAGACGAGTAAACCGATGGCGGCGGAGGCGCTGCGGCTAACTTCGCGCGACCTTGCAAAGCTCGGCGTGATCGACGACGTGATCCCGGAACCGCTTGGAGGAGCGCACCGCGACCACCGCGAGACGGCCAACACCTTGAAGACGTACCTATTGCGATACCTGCGCGACCTGCGGCACACGACTATTAAGGATTTGCTGGAGGGGCGTTACCAAAAGTTTCGCCGTATGGGCGTATTCGAGACTGGCGCGTGGGCGAATGGGGTTGTAGGTGGGACGACGTGATACGCAAGAACGAAGCGGAAAACTCAGCCTGCTCTTCCTGGTGTATTGGCCTTCCTCACACCAATCAATCAATGATGGCAACTAAACATAATGACTATTATCGGACGTTATAAATTACCCATATCGGCACTGGCTTTTTGTGCATACGCTCAGGGAAATTAGCGTTACGTCCGATAATGTATCTTATGTTTAATAAGCGGCGTAGCCTTTGCCGCGATGGAACCGACTACCTGATCAAGAATTGCGGCAATGCCCGCCGACCCCGCCCAATTTGAAGAAGGTCCGATTACTCGCCTCCTCAAAGGCGGTATAGCCTCGGCCTTGTCCACCGACGCCGAACAGACGTATACTAAGGTATTACGCTGACAAGAGGCTCAGGAGTGGCGACCAGCGGTTATGGACAACAACACGATCGTCATCCGCGGCGCCCGCGAACACAACCTCCGCAACGTCAACCTTGACCTACCCCGCGACCGGCTCATCGTCTTCACCGGGGTGAGCGGCTCCGGCAAGAGTTCACTTGCCTTTGACACCCTCTATGCCGAAGGGCAGCGGCGCTACGTCGAATCGCTGTCGTCCTACGCTCGCCAGTTTCTCGGCCAACTCCAGAAGCCGGACGTCGATTACCTCGGCGGCCTCTCCCCCGCTATCAGCATCCAGCAGAAAGCGGCCGGCCGTAACCCGCGCTCCACCGTCGGCACCATCACCGAAATCTACGACTACCTTCGCGTCCTTTTCGCGCGCGTCGGCCTTGGCCACTGCCCCGCCTGCGGCCGGCCCATCACCGCCCAGACGCGCGAACAGATACTTGTCCGTATACTCGCCCTTCCGGAAGGGTCGCGCTTCCTCGTCCTCGCGCCAGTAGTTCGCGGACAGAAGGGAGAGTACAAGGATTTATTTACGGACATGCTCAAGCGCGGCTTCCTCCGCGCCCGCGTGGACGGCCAGGTCGTGCGCATGACCGACGACCTCAAGCTCGACCGACGCATCAAGCACAACATCGAAATCGTCATCGACCGGCTGAAGCTGGAAACGAAGGTGCGCTCGCGCCTGGCGGAAGCCGTCGAACAGGCGCTGGCGCTGGGCGAAGGCGCGTTGATTATCGCCGTTGAGGAGGAGCGGCAGGCGGAATCGGAAGCGGAAGGTGCAAAGGAGTCGCCGTATGCGGATGTCCTTTTCTCGGCCCATTACGCCTGCACCTTTTGCGATTGCAGCTACGAGCCGCCCAGCCCGCAATTGTTCAGCTTCAACAGCCCGCATGGTATGTGCCCCGAATGCGATGGTCTGGGCACGCGCTATTCTTTCGACACGGATCTGCTGATCCCCGATCCGTCGCTGAGCTTCGCCGCCGGCGCGATCCCACTCGTCGGCGTGCTGCGCGGCATGGGCCGTTGGCGGCGGCACATCTATGAAGGTCTGGCCAAGTCTCTCGATATCGACCTGAAGACGCCGTGGAAAGACCTGCCGGCAGAGCATCAAAACTTGCTGTTGTACGGCAGCGGCGACCGGCACATTACGTTCGAGTGGAAGCAGCGCGGCGGCGGCATGTGGAAGCACGGCGACAAATGGGAAGGCGTCGTGCCCCAGCTGCTAAGCAGTTTCAAAAAGACCGCGGCCGGCCCGCGGCGGATGCAACTCGAAAAATACATGCGCGTGGTGCGCTGCCCGACGTGCCAAGGGAAACGCCTCAATGCTCAGGCGCGGTCCGTCCGCGTCGGCGACAAGACGCTGCCGGACGTATGCGCACTCCCCGTAGGCGAGGTCGCCCGCTGGCTTGAACCAGGGCCGGGCGGCCTCGAAGAGAAACTGACGCCGGTGCAACGGACCATCGCCGTCGAGGTGCTGAAAGAGTTGCGCGGGCGCATCGGCTTTTTGCTCAATGTGGGCCTCCATTATCTCACGATCGAGCGCTCCGCCCCCACCCTGTCCGGCGGCGAGACCCAGCGCATCCGGCTGGCCGGTCAGATCGGTTGCGGCCTCGTCGGCGTCCTCTATGTTTTGGATGAGCCGAGCATCGGCCTTCATCCGCGCGACAACGACCGACTGCTGCGCAGCCTCGAACGGCTACGCGACATGGGCAACACCGTCGTCGTCGTCGAACACGACGAGGACACCATGAGGGCCGCCGACTACCTCGTCGATTTCGGCCCCGGTCCCGGCGTGCGCGGCGGCGAAGTGGTCGCCGCGGGGACGTTTTTGGAAGTCGCCGCCAACCCTAAAAGTCTCACGGGACAGTATCTCACCGGCGTGCGCCGCATCGCCGTGCCGGAACGCCGGCGCCCTCCCGGCGCCGCGAAGCTGACCGTTGTGGGCGCGCGCCACCATAACCTCAAGAATGTCACCGTCGAAATCCCGCTTGGCCTTTTTATTTGCGTGACCGGCGTGAGCGGTTCGGGGAAAAGCTCACTGGTCAACGACATTCTGATGCGCGCGCTGCTGGCGAGCCAGGGGCGTAAGCCCCTGGAGGAAGAGGGAGAAAACACCGAAGAGGAAACCACCAACGGCCGGCGGACGCCTCCCGGCGACCACGACCGCATCCTTGGCAGGGAGCAAATCGACAAAGTCATCGACATCGACCAGTCGCCGATCGGCCGGACGCCTCGCTCGAATCCGGCGACGTACATCAAGGTATTCGACGAGATTCGCGCACTGTTCGCTGGTTTGTCCGAGGCGAAGGTGCGCGGTTACAAGCCCGGCCGGTTCAGCTTCAACAAGCCAGGCGGCCGCTGCGAAGCGTGCGAAGGCGCCGGTTCCAACCGCCTCAACATGGACTTCCTCGCCGACATATGGGTGACGTGCCCGGTGTGCGAAGGTCGGCGTTTCAATCGTGAAACGCTGCAGGTGCGTTTCAAAGGCAAGAGCATCCGCGACGTGCTGGAAATGGACGTGCAGGAAGCGTTGGTTCATTTCCAGAATGTGTCGCGCATCCGGCCGATGCTCCAGACGCTGCACGACGTCGGCCTCGATTACATCAAGCTCGGTCAGCCGGCGCCAACGCTGTCCGGCGGCGAGGCCCAGCGCGTCAAGCTGGCGAAAGAATTGTGTCGCCGGGCGACCGGCCGGACGTTCTACCTCCTCGACGAGCCGACCACGGGGTTGCACTTTGATGATGTGGCTAAACTCCTACAAGTGCTGCACGCCTTCGCCGACGCCGGGAACACCGTGCTAGTGATTGAACACAATTTGGACGTCATTAAGACGGCGGACTGGCTGATCGACCTCGGCCCCGAAGGCGGCGCGGAGGGCGGTGAGATCGTGGCCGTGGGGACGCCCGAAGAGGTCGCGGCATGCGAGGCTTCCTATACCGGGCAGGCGTTACTGCCTGTTCTTGAAGGCCAAACCGCCAACGGAGCGCGGCCGAAGGTCAAGCAGGCGGCGAAACCCAAACGGTTGCAACCCGCGCGACTGGAAACGCTCACGGTCCAGGGGGCGCGGCAACACAATCTCAAGAACGTGACTGTCGAGTTGCCGCGCAATGAAATGTCGGTCTTCTGCGGACCCAGCGGCTCGGGCAAAAGTTCGCTGGCACTCGATACCATCTATGCGGAGGGTCAAAGGCGCTACATCGAATCGCTGTCGGCCTACGCTCGCCAGTTCCTCGGTCAGATGCAGAAGCCGAAAGTGGACCATGTCAGCGGGTTGTCACCGGCCGTCTGCATCGAGCAGAAGGCAGCCAGCAAAAGTCCGCGTTCCACCGTCGGCACCGTCACTGAGGTCTACGACTACCTGCGCATCCTCTACGCCCGCCTGGGCCAGCCGTACTGTCCCGCCTGTGGTACGCCCATCGGCACGCAGACGGCCGATGAGATCATCGACAAGGTTCTGTCGCTGCCTGAAGGGACAAAGCTTTACCTGATGGCGCCGTTGGAACGGCGCGGCCAGGAGAAGTATGAGGCGATGTGGGATGAAGTGCGTCGCAGCGGCTTCGTCCGTCTGCGCGTGGACGGAAAGTCCTACAACGTGGAGGAACCGCCGGCCATCGATCATCGCAGAAAACACCTCGTCGAAGTCGTCGTAGACCGCGTTATCGTGCGGAGTAACCAGCGGACGCGCATCGCCGATGCCGTGGAGGCGGCGCTCGACCTGGGACGCGGCGAGATGCGCGTCGCCTACGTCGATGACAAGAAAGCGGAGCCGGATTGGCGCGTGGACCGTTACAGTCTACACTTCGCCTGCGACCGTTGCGGCCGCAGCTTCGAGCCGCTCAACCCGCATCATTTTTCGTTTAACAGCCCGCTCGGCTGGTGCCCGCGTTGCGAGGGGCTTGGCGTACAGCAGGGCGCCCCCCCTGCCCTGCTCCTCCGTGACGGCCGGCGGTCGTTGCGCGACGGCGCCGTGGCCGCGTGGCCGGACCTGTCCGAAGGCGGCTCGTTCCTCCGTTTTGCCGAAGCGCTTACCCGCCACGCCGGCTTTTCCCTCGATACGCCGTATGAACAGCTCACGCCGCCACAGCAACACGCGATCCTAAACGGAACGGGCGACGCATGGATTCCGCTGGAGCCGGGATCGGCCGTCCGCTTCGAGTACAAGGGACTCTTCCCCGCCGTGGACGAGGCGTCGCGCGTCAGCCCGGCGTACCGTCAGCGGCTAGAACATCTGGTCAGCGAAGTGCCGTGCTCGTCCTGCGGCGGCTCGCGTTTACGTGAGGACGCCGCGGCGAGCCGTTTTCCCTTCGGCGAAGACCGCCCTGCTCTAACGATTGGCGAATTGTGCGCGCTGCCGCTCGGCCAAGCGCTCGGGCTGTTCCAAGAATTGCAGCTAACGCCGCGGCACAAGCAAGTCGCGGGCGAGCTGCTGCGTGAAGTACGCGACCGGCTGCGCTTCCTCGTTGACGTGGGCCTCGACTACTTGACGCTCGGCCGGGCGGCGCCAACGTTATCGGGCGGCGAGACGCAGCGCATCCGCCTGGCCAGCCAAATCGGCAGCGGCCTGACTGGCGTTTTGTACGTCCTGGACGAGCCGACCATCGGACTCCACCCGCGCGACAACCGCCGTTTGCTGGGCGCGCTCCAACGGCTGCGCGACCTCGGCAACACGCTCATCCTGGTGGAACATGACCGCGAAGTGATCGCGTCGGCCGACTATCTGCTCGACTTCGGTCCCGGCGCCGGCGACCGCGGCGGCGAAATCACCGCGCGCGGCACGCCGAAACAAGTCATGCGTTCTAAGGCGTCGCTTACTGGACAATATCTATCGGGGAAGAAGTCTATCCCGGTCCCGACTAATCGCCGCATTCATCCTACTGTAGTGAAACCTCTTTACTTGATCGTCAAAGGCGCGCGGCAGCACAACCTGCGCAACATTGACGTGGCGTTTCCGCTGGGCGCTTTCGTCGCCGTCACCGGCGTGAGCGGCTCGGGCAAGAGTTCGCTGGTCAATGAAATCCTGTATCAGACATTGGCCCGCCGACTGCACCGCGCCCGTACGCCTGCCGCGGCGCACGATGACATTCTCGGCCTCGAACACATCGACAAGGTCATCAACGTCGATCAAGACCCCATCGGCAATTCGCCGCTGTCGAACCCGGCGACGTACACCGGCGTCTTCGACCTGATGCGCGAACTGTTCGCCCGCCTGCCGGAATCGAAGGTGCGCGGTTGGCAGCCGCGGCGCTTCAGTTTCACCAGGCCGGGAGGACGCTGCGAAGCCTGCGAGGGCGCCGGGCAGAAGAAAATCGAGATGCACTTTCTCCCCGATGTGTGGGTCGAGTGCGACGTCTGTTGCGGCAAACGCTACAACCCCGAAACGCTGGCCGTGCACTACAAAAACCGTTCCATCGCCGATGTGCTGGAAATGCGCGTCCACGAGGCGCTGGAGTTGTTTGACAATATTCCCAAGATTCGCAATGTGCTAAAAACATTGGCCGATGTTGGACTAGATTATTTATCGCTGGGTCAGGCCGCGCCGACGCTCTCCGGCGGCGAGGCCCAGCGCGTCAAGCTGGCCGCCGAACTGGCCCGGCCCAGCACCGGCCGCACCGTCTATCTCCTTGACGAGCCGACCACCGGCCTGCACTTCGACGACGTTCACAAGTTGCTCGATGTACTTAACCGGCTGGTGGACTTGGGCAATACGGTTATCGTGGTCGAACATAACCTTGACGTAATTAAGACGGCGGATTGGGTGATTGACCTTGGCCCCGAGGCCGGCCCCGCCGGCGGTCTCATCGTGGCGCAGGGAACGCCGGAGGAAGTCGCGGCCACGGCCGGTTCCTATACCGGAGCGGCTCTCGCTCCGGTGCTGAAGGCCGGGCCGCACGTCGAACGGCCGCGCTACGACCCATTCGCGGCGGCGACCGTGCGTGAAGGCGACGTAGCTCTGGAAGCGGTGGGACGCGATGCGGCGATGCCGTGGAAGTCGGACGGCCGACGGTGGCATACCGCCGAGCGCGTCACCAGCGACGGCAAGCCATGCCGCTGGGAAGGTGCAATGCTCGACTGGCTCGACGACGAGATTCACAAACTCGGCAAGTTCGCCGACACGGACTGGAGCGAACGATCCGTCGTGGAGATCGCCGCTCCGAATAAGAGCCAAGGCTGGTTCCTGCACGCCCTGACCGGGCAGGAATGGCTGTTGCGGCTAGTATTCCGCGTCGCCAAGAATACATTCCAGTCGCGCGTACTGGCTCAGCGCCTTGGCATCCCGCCGCTGAACGAGACGCCCGGACTAGAGGTGTACGGCAACGACGAGCGCGTATGGACGACGACCCACAAAGGGCCGTGGCAGTCGGTGACAGTGCTGGCCCATCGGCTGAATGAGATCGACACGCCCGCTTTCCGCGAATTCCTGGCCGAAGCAGCCGCGTCGTTCCACGCCGCCCTGAAGCGAATGACCACGAAGCCGGAAGACGTAATGCCGTGGAAGGTCAACGGCGAACGCTGGCACCTCGGCGAAAAAGGATTTCCGCCGGGCAAGAAACCGAAATGGGACCGGGCGTTGCTGTCGCGCCTGTTGGGACTGGTGCGCGAAGTCGAGCCGGGCTTGCAGGTTCAGTGGGACAACCGAGCGGCGATCACGCTGCGCATACCCGGAGTGAGCCGGGCATGGACGCAATGGCGTACCAAGGATATTGACGGGCTGGATTGTCGTTTCGTTGGCAAGAAGGGCCAGTTCAATCTAAGCCGACTGGAAGGCGTCGGCGCGGCGACGGCATCGGTCGATTCCAAGCGCGCGACCGGTGATGTGGTGCGGTTGGTGTTTCAGCATTTAGAACCGTCACAGGCGGCGAAGCTGAAGGAGTTGTTGGTGGAACACTTGGGCGGCCTCCGCGAGGCGTTCGGAAAGGGAAAAGGCTTAGTGGATTCGCCATAAGCTCAGGAGTTAGCGGGCACGTGACGAGGGTGGGCTGCTTCCTTCTGGCGGATGTCAGCACTGAGTACGACTTCGGCTTGCGGAACGTCGGGGACGTCGCTCATGGCGCCAGCCGCTCTGCCCGCAGCCGTAACAAAGTAAGAAATTCCGTCAGGTTGACCAATCCTTCGGCCTCCGCTCGCTCTTCGGGCGTCAGCGGCTGCCCGGCGTCCTGACGGTCGAAGAAAGACTGTAAGCGGGCGCCAAGTGCTTCCGGCAAGTGGAACCGACTCAGGTCGCCGGGAAGTTCAACTTCAAGGGTCAAGGTCATGGGAACCTCCACGTTACGGTTGCCACTTGCCTAGAGCGGCTTCCAGACTCTGCTTCACCTTTTTCTTCTGGATTTCTGGATCTTCCTTCTGGATGTACTCCACTGCGGAAAGGTCATCCCCGCGTTTTCGGTTCTGACGAGGCTCCAGCGCTTCGATCAAGATCGCTTCAACCGCCGGGATGATCTTCGGGCCGAGGTAGGAATCGGGCAGGATGCCCAAGTCACCTGCCTCCGAAACCGGAAGAAGTCCGAACCAGGAAAAGCGATCCCACCGTGATGACAGCCGGTCGGCCGTATGCTCGTAAAGACGCCTGCCCAATGGTCGTTCCGTAGCGCGCCCTACGTAAATGACTTCTCGGCCGTCGTAGAGAAGATAGATTCCCAGCTGCTTGTGGAAATCGACGTGCTGTGCGCCGATCTGATACATGCCAAGAATCTTCGGTGTGGATACCCATTCAATCGCGTTGCGCCGCCAGAACATCCCGAAGGAGGAGATGATGTCGTACTGGACTTCATCTTCCTGCTCCGGTTCTTCCACCGGCGTAGGGGGTTGCTGGGTGATTCCTGCCTTTGCCTTCCAGATAAAAAGACCCTTTCCGATCCTCTGGAACGGGCACCCATCCCCTTCGTTCTTGATTGCCGTGGCGGCAACAGCCGCCACGGTCGCTGCGGGTGTGGCTCCAAGATTTGAACGAAGTCCGTCCTGGATGATCTTCTCGGTGATTTTCTGATAGTGCGTCGCTCCAGGAGCTTCGCTCAGAACCTTTTCGATCGCCTTTCGCCATGTCAACTCAGCGGGCATCTGTTTTCTCTCCTTGACTAACAATCGCCGGCCGACAGCTTATCGCTTTCGGTGCAGGACTGACTCGGGCCCAACGGTTCATCGTCGCCGAAGCAAGCGGGTATGCCGTACAGGTCCTCCATCGTCGGCTTGGCCTTCGGATCGAACTTGTATCCCGGCGGCAGTCCCAACAAATGGCGACGCGGCTTCTTCTTCGGTTCGTCTTGGTTCTCGCCTGGAGCGGGCCCGCCGGTCGGTTCATCCGGAACAGGAGGAGGGGTATCTGAGTTCATGGTGATCCTCTTTGATAGAGGCGGACTCGGCAAACAACGATTTCCACTTCGGCGACGGAAAGAGCGATCAAGAAAACGCTGTCTGCGGCGTCGGTACTTCCCTCCATTGACAATCAGCCGGCCAACGACTCATCGGGCTTCGTCGGGATGGGCGCCCGGCGCGGCGGTTCCTCATCGATGAAGCCGATAGGGATGCCGCTGAGATCGTCCGGCGTCGGCTTGGCGTACGGGTCAGGCAAGATCGCCGGAACCTTGATATACGGGCGCCGGGGGCGGATCGTCGTGACTTCCGGGCAGTCGGCGACCACCGGGATGCCGCCCAGGTCGTCCGGCGTTGGACGACCGAGATCGGAAGTGTTGGAGTTCATGGCTGGTCCCCCTGTTGATACACCCGCAGCCGGCAGCTGGCAGCTGGCGACCTCCGTCTCGCCCACGGCGAGGGTAAAGAGGTAGCTGCCAGTTCAAGCGCCGCCTGCCCTCTCCGATCTGGCCTTACGGCGGATCCTTAATCAGCCGGCCGACAGCTTGTCACTGTCGGTGCGGGACTGACCCGGGCGCGGCGGGTCGTCCTCATCGAAGCAAACCGGAATGCCGGACAGATCATCGAGAGTCGGTTTAGCGTGTGGATCAGGCAAATTCGCCGGAACCTTGATAAAGGCGCGGCGCGGACGGATGGTCGTATCCCCAGGCCCATCGATCGTGACGGGCACGCCACCTAAGTCGTCGGCGGTGTAGCGAACGGGCTGCGGAGTGTTAGATTCGGTGTTCATGAAGATTCCCTCAAGTAAACCCGTAGCCGGCAATGGGCGATCTCCGTGTCGGCGACGGACAGGGCGACCATGTATGAACCCGGGTAGGGAAAGAAGCATTCCCCGACGCGGCAGCGCAGGTTTATGACACGCAGCGGATCAGAGAACGCAACCGTGACGATCCGGGTATAAACCTGTTCTTCTGTATCCAGGTGCGTCACCGTTAAGTCCATTGTAACCGGGCCCAGGCCATCCGTCAGCGCTGCAAAGACATCGAAGCGTTGCGGCGCCGACGGGAAATCGTTCACCGCCATGCCCGCGAAACAGCCGATCAGACAAGGCTTCTGCGTGTCGCGGTCGAAAATCACCTGATCGCACAGGAACAGGCCGAGCGCTTTGGGCGGCTGAATCATGCGAGTCTCCCGTAGATAAATCTACTTTCTTCCGGAAGAACCATACCACACCGCCGTCATCAAAGAAACCGAGAACAGCCGGAACATTTCTCGTCTGAGTCCGACCTTCCCGCTGGTATGATCTTTCCGCCATTCGTATGATGAGCCGTATCGCGGCACAGTCCTTCTTTGAGGGAGCGAATCGGCCATGCGAACGATCTCGGCGTTGCTTCTTGTGGCGTTCACCGCACTACCGGCACATGCCCACTTCAACATGCTCATGCCGCAGACCTCCTCGGCCAAGAAAGGCGAGGATGTGGTCTTCACTTACCAATGGGGCCATCCCTACGAACACGAATTGTTCGACGCCCCGGCGCCGGATAGCGTGCAAGTCCTCGCCCCGGACGGTAAGACGACAACCGACCTGACGAAAGCGCTTGAGAAGATTTCTCTGCCGGCCGGCGAGGGGAAAAAGGTCGCCGCGTACCAGTTCCACTTCACGCCGGCGCAGCGCGGCGATTACGTTTTCTTGCTGCGAACGCCGCCCATCTGGATGGAGTCGGACGGCGAGTTTCTGCAAGACAACGTCAAAGTCGTGCTGCACGTCCAGGCCCAGAAGGGTTGGGACGGCGCCTTCCGCACGGAGTTCGAGCTGGCGCCTTTGACGCGGCCTTATGGACTCGAACCCGGCATGGCGTTTCAGGCGGCTTTGGGGGCCGGGATTCCTGTCAAACCCGTGGCCGGCGCGTTGGTCGAGATTGAGCATTATCATGCCGCGCCGCCGAAAGAAATCCCTGCCGACGAGTACGCCACGCGCGCGGCCAAGACGGGCCCGGACGGCGTAGTCACGGCCACATTGACCGATCCGGGTTGGTGGTGTCTGGCGGCTGCGGGCGCCGGCGGCATGAAGGATCACGACGGCAAAAGCTACCCGATCAAGCGACGCAGCATCTTCTGGGTCCACGTCGATGAGAAAATCGCGGACAAATGAGATCGGCGCCAGAGGTGTCTTATGATAGGTCTGCCGTTTGCCGTCCACATCTCCGACGGCGTGCTGACGTGGCCGTGGCTGGCTGGCGGCTTTGTGTTGGCCGGGCTGCTCGTCGCGGCGGCGATGGTCCGCGTGCGCGACGAGGAAATCCCGCGCATCGCCCTGATGACGGCGGCGTTCTTCGTCGCCTCGCTGATTCACGTCCCCATCCCCATCGGGCCGACTAGCGTTCACCTGTTGCTCAATGGTTTGCTCGGCGTGATCGTCGGTCGCCGCGCCCCGTTGGCGGTTCTTCTCGGCCTAACGCTACAGGCCGTCCTCTTCGGTCACGGCGGCTTCACTACTATCGGCGTCAACACCTGCGTCATGGCGCTGCCCGCCCTCGGCGCGGCGTGGCTTTTCGGGACTCTGCGGGTCGGTTCGCACAACAGCTGGTTTCGAGCGGCGTTGGTCGTCGTAAGCATCCTGGTGTGGACGTTGTGTTTGGTATATAGCATCGCTTTATTCTGGCTGAGCCGTTCGACGGGGCTGAACGACATCGCCTGGGGTTCGGCGGCGGTTGTCGCGTTTCAACCCGCCGTCCTCCTAATCGCCGCAATCCTGGCGACGACAGCAGCGTGGATGGAAAGCCGCTTGGGCCACGCCTCGGAGTTCCCGGCCGGGCTGCTCGTCGGCATGACCGCTGTGCTGGCGACGCTGGTCCTTAACGCCGCCGCCCTTCTCTGGGGCGGCGCGGAGGATTGGCATACCATCGTCCTGTTGGTCTTTGTCGTTCACATGCCCATCGCCGTCGTCGAAGGCGTGATCCTCGGCTTCGCCGTGGGGTTCTTGGCCCGCGTCAAACCGGAGATGCTCGGCGGTTTGTCGGACGACGACGCCTTACGAGCCGCGACCGTAAGGGAGCGAGAGTGGTTCCTGGGTTCCGCCCGCTCCCTTACGGTCGCTGCTCGTAAGGCGCCCCCCCCTGCCCTGCTCTTTGCCATAGCCGGCATCCTATGGGCGGCCGCGCCAGTTAAGGCCCACCGCCTCGACGCCGACTACCGTGTGCGGCCGGATGGAAAGGTGCAGGTCGAAAGCTGGTTCGACGTGGGCGGCAAGGCGCCAGCCGGGGCGAAAGTGCAAGTGTTTCGACCCGATGGCGCGCTACTAAGCGAAGGCAGCTTGGACGAGCAAGGGATTTTCGTTTTCGCACCCAAAGAGGCCGAAAACCTCAAAGTAGTTGTCTCGGCCGGGGCAGGCCATCGCGCGGAATTCGTCGTCTCGCGGGACAAGCTCCGCCAGACAGCGGCGGAAGGCATCAAGCCGGCCGACGTAGACCCCTCCCCTGCCCCAACGCCTATGATTGATCGCTCCTACCAGTTCCCTTACAAGGAAATCCTATCCGGCTTCGGCTTCCTGCTCGGCTTGGCGGCGTTCGTGATGAGTTGGCGCAACATGAGACATTTGCGGGAGCTGAAAAGGGCGCAAGAGGAAGCCGCACGGCCTACGGACGACGGTCACTTCACCGCCGGAAACACATCCTGCAGCGGCACTTCCCATTGACCGAGTCCCACGCTGACCACGGCAAGATTGCGTTTGAAGTCCACGCGCACCAGCCGGCCCGGCTTGTCGAATCGCGGCACGGCCACTGGATCGCCGGGCTGCATCCGTAGCCGCGCCTCGCGTAGCGCCGCCGCCGTCTCCGCCTCGCGCTCCAGCGTCTCGGTCTTTTGCCGCAACTCCTCGCGTTGCTGTTCCGCTTCGTGTTGGGCCGACAGCGCGTCTTCCCGCGCCTTTTCCGTCTCCTCGCGTAGCCGCTGGAGTTGTGCCATCTCTGGGGCGCGTTTCTGTCGGCGGCGCAGGTAACGATGAGCGCGCTTGAGTAGATCGCGCGGCATCTTCAACCGGCGGGCGATCTGGAGGGCGTTGCTCATACCGTACTGGCCGATGTGCAAACGGTACGTCGGCCGCAGCGTCTCTACGTCGAACTCGACGGCCCCGTTCTCAGCCTGCTCGTTGTGAAACGCATACGTTTTGAGATCGCCTAGATGGGTGGTGACCATTGCTAGACAGCCGCGTTCGTCGAGGCCGTCGAGGATGGCGCGACCCAGCGCCGCCCCTTCCGTTGGGTCCGTGCCGGCCCCGAGTTCGTCCAGCAATACGAGACTGTTGGCGTCGGCTTCTTTGAGGATAAATGCGATGCGTGAAATGTGTGAACTGAACGTGCTGAGCGACTGTTCCAGACTTTGTTCATCGCCGATGTCGGCCAGGATGCGGCGGAAAACAGGAACATGGCTACCCTCGCCGGCCGGGATGTGCATCCCCGACTGAGCCATGAGGCAAAGCAGGCCGGCCGTCTTGAGGCAGACCGTTTTGCCGCCGGTGTTCGGCCCGGTAATGATGAGCAAGTTGAAGCCGGAGCCGAGGCGCACGTCGATGGGAACTACTTCCCGTGAAGGGGTCGGGGTAGAAACCTCGCTGGCGCTTCGGGTCGGTATGTCTTGTTCTCTGACAACTCGGAAGATGTTCATTAGCAGCGGATGCCGCGCTTGTCGCAGCCAGAGGCGGCCTTCAGTGTTTAGGTCCGGAGCGAACATGGAGTAGTCGCGGCTGAAGCGCGCCTTGGCCGTGATGAGGTCGAGCCGCGCGAGAATGTCGATGGCGAAGACGAGCGATTTCGAGACGCGGCCAACATCGCCGCTCAACCGTCGTAGGATGCGCCCGACTTCGCGGTCCTCTTCGCCTTTGAGGACGGCCCGCTCGGAACTGAGATTGGCGACGGCCGCCGGCTCGATAAACACCGTTTCGCCCGTGCTGCTCGTGCGATGGACGACGCCGGGCAACTTGTGGCGATGGTTGACGTTGACCGGCAGGACGTAATGATCGCCGCTCACGGTGGCGTTGGGATAGCGGAGGATGCTGCGCAACGCCGGATCGCGGAGCAGGCGGCGAATCTGGGCCTGGACGCGGTCGTCCACGTCGGTCAGCTTCTGGCGGACCTTGGCCAATTCGGGACTGGCCATGTCGAGGACGTGGCCGCGGCCGTCGATGCAGCCGCTGATCGTTTTCGCCGTCGGCCCGAGGTCTTCGACGGCGGCGAGGAGATCGGATAGGCCGTGCAAGCGGTCGCTCAAGCGCATCCGGTAGCGATAGATGTTACCGGTGCAACCGCAGGTATCTGCGACTTCAAGGAGCTGTTCTATCGTCAACTGCGATCCAATGGCGGCGCGGCGCACGATCAGGCGAACGTCGTGCAGGCCGCCGAACGGCGGCGACTGGCTCTGGTCGAGCGCGTCCACCATCTCAGAGGTCAGGGCCAGTTCGGCGCGGATGCCGTCCGCATCAAGGGACGGTTCCAATTGGCGTGCCAATTCCTTGCCTAGTGAACTGGCGGCGTAGCCGGACAATAATTCGCGCACCTTGCCGAACTCCAGCAACTCCAGCGTGTGTGAGTCCATTTCCACCGTGTCGTTCATGCCTTCAAGGACAACCGACCCACAATCATGGTTCGGAGGCGCCGCCGGTTGGGTATTGTACGACCGTTGGCCGGTTGCCAAGTCCCGGCGCCGAGGTTAAAGTGAAAGCCAGAGCCGGGGTGCGGAAGGCAACGGAGGGCGAAAGGTCATGCAGCCAGTATGTGTGAGCAAGCCGCGCGTTGCCCCGGCGAGCTTCGTCGCCATCGACTTCGAGACCGCGGACCACGGGCGCGACAGCGCCTGCGCGGTCGCTCTGGTCCGGGTCGTGGGCGCGGAGATTGTCGAGCGGACGCACTTTCTCATCCGCCCGCCCCGGCAGGCATTTCTATTCAGCTACGTGCATGGCATCACCTGGGCGCATGTGGCGAAGGAGCCGACGTTCGCCGACCTGTGGCCGCGAATCGACGCCCGGCTTCGTGGAGTTGATTTTGTGGCGGCGCACAATGCGTCGTTCGACCGCTCAGTTCTTAGGGCGTGTTGCGAGCAGGCGCGCCTTCCTCTGCCTGAATTGCGCTTTGAATGCAGTATGCGGTTAGCCCGCACCGCCTGGAACCTTCGGCCCACCAGGCTGCCCGATGTGTGCCGGCATCTCGGCATTTCACTGCGCCACCACAACGCCCTGTCCGACGCGGAGGCGTGCGCCCTCATCGTCCTCGCCGCCCAACGCCAATGCGTTTAACCCAGTCGCCGTTGGCCCCCTTTCGCGAAAGTCTTTCACGAAGTCCGGGCGGCGGCCTGATCCAACTTGGCGACGAATAACGCATGTTCGGCGCTGGCTAGTGCTTCGTCACGCATGGATTGATGGNNTAGAAGCCCGTCCCACCTGACCCATCCAAGTACGAGTGACGTTGCACTAGTCCCTTTTGCAATCCCTGCAAAACGGCTGCGGGATCAAACCTTGTCAACGCGGCCGCGTCGAGCCATAAGCCGGGGAACACTTCACTCTGGTAGAGGCCGGCGGCGCTGACCGACAGCCGTTCATACTGCGAGTTGCGCAACACAAACCAGTCGAGCGTCTCCTCCAAAACACGCCAGACTAGATATTCCCGGACCTGATTGCGGCGGTAGACGCGCAATTTTGTCGTTAGGTCGATATTGACGCTGCTGGCCGCGACTTCCGCCACCAACTCGGGCGCGCCGACGACATAATCGTCGGGGTTGATTTGCACCTGACCGCCGCGCCCCGGCTCGATGATCATCGCGGCGTCCGGCTGCGGCTCATTGTCCATGTCCAATCGTACCGAGCCGTTGTCGCCAACATCAACGCCGGGCGTAACTTGGCTGTATTGGTAGAGCCAACCAATGATACTGGCGTGAGGACTCGCGTGTCGCTTCCAGCGGACGGGTGAACGCATGTGGACAACTCCTTCGATGAGTTCGGCTTTTTTCAGGAGGGGCATTGCGTCGTAGCGGCGCTCGAACTCGTCGCGCGTCAACTGATCGCCCGGTTCCAGGGGTGGGATCTGGGCCGGCACGTGCGGGATCTTTGTCGGGATGGTTTGCGGAGTCGTCATGCCTTCAATCTCGTCTGAGTTGGCTAGGTTCCTATTCAAACGACGTTCATAGGGAGCGCTCACCTGGGTATTGTCGCCGACGCCCGCGGGGAATACAAGCCGGCCGCGTCGCACGCCTGAACGGGCGCCCTCCGCCCTCGCTATAACAATCGTATGACAGACCATGCGGATGTGCTGATCGTCGGCGGCGGCGTCATCGGCCTGACGACGGCGTATTTCTTGGCCCAAGAAGGCGTCCGGGTTACCCTGATCGACAAGGGCGATTTCGGCCGTGAGGCGTCATGGGCGGGGGCCGGCATCATCCCACCCGGCGATTCGCGCCGCGCTATCGCGCCCATCGACCATCTTCGCTCTCTCAGTTCTGAAATGTATCCCGATCTATCTCGTCGGCTGCGCGAGCAGACCGGCATCGACAACGGCTATCACGTTTGCGGCGGCCTGGACCTAGTTGAACCGGGTGAAGCCTTTCCCATTGAGGAGTGGCGCGCCGAAGGTATCGCTTTCCGCGAGGTAATGGGTGATGCGCTGCGAGCCGTGGAACCGGGCCTCTCCCCTGCCCTTGCCCGCGCGTACCACCTGCCGGGCATGGCTCAAGTGCGCACTCCGCGCCATGTCAAAGCGCTCCTGGCTGCCTGCGAGGCGCAAGGCGTCCAACTTTACCCTCATCGCGCGGCGACCGGCTTCGTCCGCACGGGCCGGCGCATTGACGCGGTGCAAACGGAACAGGGACCGCTACTGGCGGGGCGATTCCTTGTGACGGCTGGCGCCTGGACCGACGGCCTAGTACAACAGGTCGGCTGCCGGCTTGGCGTCCGCCCAGTACGCGGCCAGATCGCCTTGCTCCAGACCGACGACGCGCGCCAGCGGCTCATTCTGCTTAAGGGCAAGCGCTATCTGGTGCCGCGCGGTGACGGTCTGGTCCTTGTTGGCGCGACGGAAGAGGATGTAGGCTTCGACGCTCGGCCCACGGCGTCCGCGATTGCCGGACTGCTCGCTTTCGCGGCCGAACTTGTCCCGTCGCTGGCAGGGGCGGCGCTGGAACGCTGCTGGGCGGGGTTGCGGCCTGGCAGTCCCGATGGCCTGCCGTTCCTCGGCGCCGTTCCGAATTGTCCTAACCTTTACGTCGCGGCCGGCCATTTTCGCGCCGGCATCCAACTGTCGCCGGCCAGCGGACGCGCGATGACAGACTTGCTTATCGGCCGCGAGCCGGTTGTGTCGTTGAAAGCGTTCCGACTCGATCGTCCGCCCGCGCCGCCGATCCGGACGGCATTCCGATCTTGAGACGGTTCGGGTAATATCAAAAGCAATTGGCCGCGGCGAACGGCCGGCGTGAGCCGGCTGGTACAAAATGCAGTCGCTGGTAGCGTGTCGTACCAGCCGGCTCACGCCAGCCGTTCGCCTTCGGTTTGATCCAGAGACCCACCGAACATGGAACCACTGTCCGCCCGTGCGTTGACCGGGCAGTTGGCCGACGATCTTGGTTGGCTGGAAGAGCATTGCCGGCGGCAGTCCGATCAGGCCACGGCGGCGGTGCGCCTGCGGCTGGCCGCGGCCCTGGTGCGCAACTGCATCGGGCCGGCGCTCGACGATCAGCCGGCCACGCCGCTGCACGTCGCCGTCCTCGGCGGCGCCGGGGCCGGTAAGAGTACTGTCGCCAACATGCTCAGCGGCGTACCTGCCGCCGAGGCCAATCCGCAAGCCGGTTTTACACGCCATCCCATCGCTTACGCCAGCGTCAACGGCCCTCTTTCCTGGGCCGGCCATCTCGGTTTCCTCGGCCCGCTTCAGCGCCTAGCCCAGCCAGCCCCTTCAAGCCTTGATGAAGACGTCTACCAAGTTCGCCGCGTCCCCGTCGATCCGACGAGCTACGATCTTCTCAAAGACTTTGTCGTGTGGGATTGTCCGGATATGACCACCTGGGCTTCGGCCGGCTACGTCCCGCGCTTGCTCGAAGTCGCCGCGCTCGCCGATGTCATTGTCTTCGTCGCCTCCGACGAGCGCTATAACGATGAAGTGCCGACGCAGTTTCTCAACCTCTTCCTTCAGGCCGGCAAGCCCGTGGTCGTCTGTCTGACGAAGATGGGCGACGGCGACGCCGCACCGTTGATCGCCCATTTCCAGCAGGAAGTTTTATCGCGCATGCCGCCCGGCGTGGTCGGCTGTCTGGCCATTCCGTTCCTGACGCCGGCGCAACTGGCGGACCCCGCACGTCTGGCCGGCCGCTATCGCATCCCGCTCCTGAATCAAGTGGCCGTGCTAGGCGGCTCGCCCGCCGCCACGCGCCGGCGCAGCGTCCTCGGCGCCGACCGCTTTCTTGTCCGGGGTATCGGCGCCTTACTCAGCGTCGCCCGTAAAGACCTCGACGCGCTCGAGTCGTGGCAGATGTTCGTGCAAACGGGCCGCAACGAGTTCGTAGACCGCTACCATCGCGAATATCTCAATAGTGAGAAATTTCGCGGCTTCGACGAGGCGCTGGTCCGGCTCATGGAACTGCTGGAATTGCCCGGCGTCGGCCGCATCCTCAGTGGAGCGCTGTGGGTGTTGCGGACGCCCTATCGCTTGCTGCGCGGGTTGGCCCTAAAGCTGTTGAGCCGGCCGGAAGGGTTGAGCCGGCCGGAGCAGCCGGTTCTGGAAGACGCCTTCAACGGCTGGATCGATCTTCTTCGCAAGGAAGCGGCACGCCGTGCTGATTCGCATCCGCTGTGGGCGCATGTATCGCAGGGCTTTCACTCAGGTAATTTGGCCGAGCAGGCGCGGGAACGCTTCCAACAGTCCATGCGCGCTTTTCAATCGACCGAGGCGGAAGAAATAGAACGCACGGCCCGCGACATTTACGAGCAGCTTGAAAAGAATCCAGTGGTTTTGTACAGCCTGCGCGGCGGCAAGTTTGCCTTGGACATCGCCGCCGTCGCCGGTTCGATCGCGGCCGGCGGCATAGGCTATCAAGATTTCATTATCGCGCCGCTTGTCGCTTCGCTGACTCATCAGCTCGTCGAATTGCTCGGCTGGCAGGTGGTGGACGCCCAGCGCGAGCAAACGCGCCACAGGCAACAAGAGTTGCTAAAGCAACATTTGTCGGGGCCAATGGCGGATTGGCTGACGAAATGGCCGGCGACGGGCGGCTCGTCGTTCGAGCGACTGCAATTAGCCCTGGGCCGTATTCCTTCGGCGGTGCAGCAGCTTGACGCGCGAGTTCAGAGCTTCTGAAGAGTTAGGTGACGTTCATGACAGACTTGCCACCGCCTCCCCCGGAGGCCCCCCTACTCCGCACGCTCTCCCCTGCCCTGCTCGGCCTGGAGCGCGGCCTGCGGGCATGGCTCGACGGGCCGCGGCGCTATCCACTGTCCACGATGACGCGGGCCGCGCTCGAAGGCGTGACCGTGGACCTGCGGCGGCAGGCCGACGCTCTCGAAGTGGACCGGCCGCTGCTCGTCGTCATCTTAATGGGAGGAACCGGAGTCGGTAAATCGTCTTTGCTAAACGCACTGGCCGGCGGCACCATCGCCCGTGCCTCGTTCACTCGACCCACCACGCGCGATCCGGTCGTGTACTACCACGAGTCCGTCAAACCCGACCGGCTCGACTCGGCCTTACGCCACTGCCGACTTGTGCCACACGACCGGCCCTCCCTGGCGCAGAAGATTCTCGTCGATACGCCTGACCTCGATAGCAACGACCTGAGCAACCGCGAGAAGTTATTGCACGTCCTGCCGGTCGCGGACGTAGTGCTTTACGTCGGCTCGCAGGAAAAGTACCACGACGACATCGGCTGGCAGTTGTTCTTGCAGCAGCGCCGGCGTCGTGCGTTCGCTTTCGTCATGAATAAGTGGGACCGTTGCGTTCACGGCGCCGGCAGCGGAATGCGGCCTGATGAAGACTTACTACGAGACTTAAAGGCGGAAGGATTTGAAAATCCTTTGCTCTTCCGCACATGCGCCCAGGCGTGGATCGACGCGGCGCAGGCGTCGGGGGAGGGCGCGGCGGCGCCCGTCGCCCGGCTGACGCCGGCGAACCTGCCGGAAGGAGAACAGTTCGCCGAGTTGCTTCAATGGCTGGAAATGGGCCTGAACCGACTGGAGATCGAGGCCATCAAAGCTCGCGGCGTCGGACAATTGCTACAGCAAATGGAGGAATACCTCGCGGCGGCCAGTCCGCCTGACCTGACGGAAGCCGCGACGCGCACCCGTAAAGCGTGGGCAGGGCCGCTCGCCGAAGAGGCGGCCGCCACGACCGAGGTCCTGCTGAACACCCTTGAACCGTATCAAGCCGAGATCGAGCATCATTTCACCGTCGAAGGACAGCGACGTTTTCGCGGCATAATGGGCGGCTATCTGCACCTCATTAACCGCACCAAATACGTCGGCGCCAGCCTCCGCGATAAGGTGCCGTTTCTGCCGAAGCCGCGCGATGGGGCGGCCGCCCCTGCGTCGTGGGACGCCAGCCGCTTCGCCAGGGCGTGCAGCGAGATCGCAGCCAACCGCCAACTCGACGCCCGCGGCAAGGCGCTGGCGAACCGTCTATTGGTTGAAGCCGACGCCCAAGGCTTCGCCCTCAAGGTTCTGGCCGACCCCGTGGAGGCCGCATCTAAGACCGACTGGCGGCAGCGCTATGCTTTGGCAATGAGCGAGGTGCTGCATCAAGTCGAAAAGCAGCGCACGGAGCCGACGGGGCCGCGCCGCTACGTCCAGGCCGTCCTCGGTTTCCTGGCGGACTGGGCGCCGCCCGTCGCCCTGGTGTGCGCGATCGGGTACTTCCTGCTTAAAGCGTTCAACGTCTCGCAACAGAATCCGGCCCCACAGATCGGCTGGCTGGACCTCGCATTGCCTCTATTTGTCACATTGGCGATATTAGTTATCCTGCATGTGTTGATTGCTCTCCTACTGCCGTTGCGCTGGTCTCAAATTCGCGGCGAGTTCAAATCGCGGCTTGAAAAGCGGCTACAGCAAGAGTTGGAAAATGTTTACGGGCCTGTGCCCGAAGACGTGGCAGCGTTGTTGCTGGCGGAGCGACGACAAGTCGAGAAACTGGCGGGCGAAACCCATGAAGTGGCGTCCTGGCTGCACCTGCGCGAGCAGTCCGCAAGCGTGACCGGATTGTATGGGAAATAGAAGGGTAAAACGGTCCTTAAAATGGCTGAAGGCAAATGGATCGGCGGGCTGACCGCCGACGCGCGGTTAACGGACGCGGC
This sequence comes from Planctomycetaceae bacterium UBA4732, assembly GCA_002404095.1. Classification (GTDB taxonomy): domain Bacteria; phylum Planctomycetota; class Planctomycetia; order Gemmatales; family Gemmataceae; genus UBA4732. Next base: position 30,931 of record DHJA01000116.1, read on the forward strand.
AAAACGAGTCTTATCCGTGCGTTTGCGCGCCGTGGGTGAGGCATTGCCGCGCGCGGTGCAAGAAGCCAACCGCGATCCGGAATATGTCCATCAATTGCGCGTGGCAACGCGCCGCGCCGACGCCGCGCTTCGCATCTTCGCGCCCTGCTTGCCGGGCAAAGTTCACAAAAAGGCGCGCGGCCGGCTCCGTCGGTTGCGACGAGCGGCGGGAGCAGCCCGCGACTGGGATGTATTCCTTCTGGGTATCGCCGAACGCCGGACGAAGCAACCTGAAAAAGAACAGCACGGGCTAAACTTCTTGTTTGCATACGCCTTCGGCCTGCGTAGCGGCGCCCAAGCCGACTTGGAATCCGCAGGCGCCGAAGAACATCAATCCCTCGACGCCTTCATCGAGGCCACGACTGCCGCGGTCTGTCCGGCGACTGATTTTCCAGATGGCGCCGTTCTCCTCCTGTTGGCCCGGCCTCTCCTCACGGCACGGCTGCACGAATTGGATTGGACCGCGGCCGGCGATCTCCAGGATTATGCACACTTGCATCAAGTAAGGATCGCCGGCAAACGGCTGCGTTACGCGATGGAAGTATTCGCCGATTGCTTTTCTCTTTCATTCCGCGATGAACTGTACCCGCGCGTCGAAGACATGCAGGAGATATTGGGCCGCGCTAACGACAGCCACGTCGCAGAGGCGCGTTTGGCCGATCTGCGCCGCCATTTGCGCCGCGGCTGGCCGGCGGAATGGAAGCGCGTCCAGCCGGGCGTCGAGAGCTTGCTACGCTTCCATCAACGCCGCCTGCCATTAGAGCGTAAGCGATTCATGCAATGGTGGGACGAGTGGGGCAAGACGGGAGCGCCGGCGCTGACCGCCGTGCTGGGCGGCGAGACGTTGGAACCAGCCCCTTTGAATGCGGGGGCCGAGGCGAACCGCGTCGGCCAGCGATAGTGTCGCTATTGCTCGCCGCCGTTTAGCTATAGAATCAGCTCCGCCGAATTGACGAACTTTTATCCGAGCCGCCACAATGGGCTTGCCACAAGCGCCGGAAGCTAGGCTTTATTACCGAGCCGCGAAGCTCCGCTTCGAGGAAGCGGTCGTCCTGCTCGAAGCGGGAAAGAGCGTCGGTGCGGTGTATTTGGCCGGTTATACCGTAGAATGTTTTTTGAAGGCGCTGCTTCTGGACGGCACGCCTCCAGGTTTGCGAAAACGGTTGCTCACAAAGTTTCGAGGGCGCCGGGCACACGACATCGAATGGCTGCGGGATTTATACCGTCGGAGCATTGGCGGAACTATTCCGCGCGATGTGGCTCTGCACCTGATGCGGGTTGCCACCTGGGACACAGACCTACGGTATGAAACGGCACTCCAGGCGCAAGGCGACGCGAACAAGTTTGTTCAGTCCGTTATAGCCCTCACCAAATGGGCGGAAGGGAGAATGTGACGTGAGCATCAAGTATCGGACCAAACGACCAGACACGGTGATGAAGCAGATCGGCAAGTCGCTAAAGCCTTACGACGACGCCCATCCCACGGCGAATATCGAACTGGACCGATGGAGCAACGTCTCGGTGCGTATCCGCATCATTGACCAAGACTTCAGAGGAAAAAGCCGGTCTGATCGTGAGATGGAGATATGGCCGCTCTTCGACGTCCTATCCGAAGACGCTGTGGCGGATGTCAGTATGTTGCTCTTAATAACCCCGGAAGAAAAGGACGAATCGCTGGCCAGCTTCGAGTTTGACCATCCGACTAAATCCATGATATAGCTAAGGCCGAACTGCCTCGTCTGGAGCAACCAACTCGCCAAGCGTCCTCACGGCAAACTCTCCACCGTCACGGCCATCACCACGGGCGCCGTGTCGTCGTCGCCTTTGACGAACTCGATGGTGGCGATCTTGTCGATGCGTTCCGGTTTGATGGAGAGGTAGCGAACCTGCTGCCCGCGAAGCCTAAATGCTAATTTCGACTCTGGCACATCCACTTCACGGATGTAGTCGGCCATCTGAACGCCGTTGAGCAGCTTGTGATCCTCCGTCTTGCCGTCGGCGTAGTGCAGGCGCACGATCATCGACGTGGATCCCTTCTTGCCGAACGGCCAGCACCAACCGCCGACGCCGCCCAGGAGGTGAACGGCCTTTGCCGGGCCGTTGCATGGCACCGTCACGGACTTCGGCATCTCCTTCGACACCGCGCCACCGGGGCCGTACAGCTCGATCACGTTCGGGATGGCGCCATCGCGCGGGTCGATGACCTGAAACGGCACGCCAAACGCCGTTTGCGAACCCCATTTGGGGAAGATCAGGCGCTGTTCGTCCGCGTCCTTGCTGATGAACATGCCGCGCACGCTCGTGATTGTGGCGGCCTTGCCCAGCGGCAGCGGGAAGAATTTGTCGCGCGCCGTCAAGAATTCCAGGACGGATAAGATGTCGTCCTGACCGAGTTTTTCAAAACCGTCCGGCATCAGCGAGAGTTTCGTACTTTTGAACTCGTCAATATCCTCGCGGAGTACGTTATGCTTCTTGGCTTCACTGTCGAGGAGTTCCACCGTCGTTTTTGTCTCTGACAGGAGCAATCCCGCTAGGATTCGGCCGTCTTTGGTCAGAACGGTGTACTGGCGGTAGTTGCCTTCAACGGAGCGGTTAGGGTCAAGGATGTCGATGAGCAAGTCGCCGCGTTCGCGGACGGCCATGCCGGTCAGGTCCGGGCCGATGGTGTTGCCGATGTCGCCGTGCCGGTGGCACTTGGCGCAGTTCTTCTCGAACACCGCCCTGCCCTTCACGACGTCGCCGTGGCGCTTCAACGCAGGGGTGAAAAGGTCTACCACCTTTTGTCGATCCGGATTAGACAATATACCACTGCCGGCCAACAGCTTCTTAGCCCGGCCGCTGACCGCGGCGTCGGGGTAATTAATCAGCCGCTGCGCCTGCTCGACGCTGAAGTCGCCTTTATCGATGCCGCCGTTCTCTACGCCGTTGAGTAGAGCGTTTGTCCACGCCGCCCGCTTGAGCAACAGATCCACGGCCGACGCCCGGCCGGCCGGCGTTAGCTGCGACCATCGTTTAACCAACGCCGAACCGACCGCGTCGGAAGTGCTGCCGGCGAGTACATCCAACATTCCCTTTGTCAGCGCCGGGCCGGCCTGTGGGCCGACTTGTTCCAGTAACGCCGTCAACGACGCTTCGTCGCCGCCCAAAGTGAGCAGATCGGCAGCCGCGGCCAAACGCGCGGCGTCCGGCGCCTTATCGTCAGCCACGCGCTCCAACGCGGCGTCTCGGAGCTTCGCCGTCAGCACCCCCATCTTTTTCTCTTGACCCCAACGCCGGGACAACGTCGCCAGTTGGAGCAGGCCAGCCGGCGGCAGCTTACCCGCCAGCGCGGCGAAATCCGCATCAGCCGCATCGTCCAGGGCCGGTTTGCGGCCGGCCGGCCACCCGGCAGCCAAACCGGCGAGAAGGGGTTCAACCCCAACCGGCTGCGCGGACTTCAGGGCGGCGAGCAATTTCCCGGCCGCGCCGTCGGGTGCCTGGCGCGCCAGATGTTCGGCGACAACACGGATCGCGTGTGTGTAGATCGGTTCGGTTTCTTTGGACGGTTGCACTGTTGTCGCGCGAAGCAGGAAGTCCAGGTCGTTCCTCGCGGCAGCGGCGATGGCCGCGGAAGGAATCCATTGGTCGCCTGCGTTCGTCGGGTCAAGGACGGCGGCCATGACGGCTTCCGCCGCCTGTTTTGAGGGCGGCATCTCACTCAGCGTCAGAAGCGCTTCCAGGCGCACGGTCGGGTCGGCGTCGGTCGTGGATTTCGCGTCCAAGAGAGCCTCCGACCCTTCCACTGTGCGAGGCAACACTGCGAGGGCGGCGCGACGGACGCCCGGAACGGCGTTCGCAAGCCCGGTCTTGGCCGCTTCAGACGATTCGCCCTTTGCAGACGTAAACGCTCCGAGACCGTGCATCGTCCATAATGCGTGAACGGCGCCCGGCCCACTTTTGGCGTCCTTTACCACGGCTGCCAGCTGGGGAAGAACGTCGGTCTTGCCTCGCTCTACCAACAGCCGCTGGGCCGTCATCCGTTGCCACATATTTTCATGTGAAAGCGCAGCGACCAGTTCTTTTTCATCCGCCCGATCCAGTGCCACTTTCGCTTGCGGCTTCGCACCCTTATAAACGATGCGATAGATGCGACCATGCGTCTTGTCGCGCAACGGCGTCACATAAGCGCCGCCTTTGCCAGTCTCGAATCCCTTGGGCGTCGGATTGTGTTGCACGATGTAGTTGTACCAGTCGATCACCCACAACGCGCCGTCCGGCCCCACCTCCGCGCACACGGGCGCCGTCCATTCATCGTCGCTCGCCAGGATGTTCCAGCCGTCCTTTGCGACAAAGCCGCTCCCTTTTGGATTGATGAAATCGACGTGGACCAAGTGACCCGTCGGCTCGCATACAAACGCGGCTTTGTTCCAGTATTCCTCCGGGAAGCTGCGGGCCGTGTAGAGTGCGTGGCCACAGGCGGCCGTATAGCCGCCGTGCCAGTCCATCTGACGGATCTTGTCGGTGACGGGGTGGAATTTCTTGTGATCTTCGATGCCGGCGCTGCCGGCGCCGTGCCAACCGCGCACCGCCTCGAAATAGCGGTTCGGCATCCCGAGAAAGACGCTGTGCTGATTATTGGCCGTCGAGGCGAAGACTCCACCGGACTCGCTTAAACCCAGACCCCAAGTGTTGTTGCTGGTCGTCGTCAGATATTCCAAGTCCGAGCCGTCGGTTTTGACGCGGAAAATGCCCTGGCCGAATTTAGAATCTTTACCGCCAATCTTGCCTTCAAAACCGGAATAGCCGACGGTTCCCCAGAGCCAATTGTCGAAACCGTAACGCAGGTTACTCGGCCCGGCGTGCGTGTCGCGCGTGCCCCAGCCGCTGAACAACGTCTCGCGCACATCCGCCTTATCGTCGCCGTGAGTGTCTTTGAGAAAAAGCAGGTCCGGCGCCTGCGTCACGACCACGCCGCCGTGGGCGAAGGTCAGGCTCGTCGGGATGCTCAGGTTCTCCGCAAAAACGGTAAACTTGTCGGCATTCCCTGTGCCTTTAGTGTCTTCAAGGATCACAATTCGATCATGTCCCTTGCCGGGCGGCTGGAGGTTGTTAGGGTAGTCCACCGTCTCCGCGATCCACAGTCGGCCGCGAGCGTCCCAGGCCATGCAGATCGGTCGATAGACGTCCGGCTCAGACGCAAACAGCTGCACCTCAAAACCTTCGGGCAGGTGCATGTGCTTCATCGACTCTTCCGGTTCCAGCGGCTTCTGCATCTTGCGGATCGGTTCGCCCATCGTGCCCCATTTCTCGCCTGGGGAATAGAAAGGGATATTGGCTTCTACATATTCAAACGGTTTGAGGTCTTTATTCTCCTCAATCTTGCCGGCCGACCAGCGCAACCCTTGTTCCAACAGTTTCTGAAAACCTTCCACTTTCCATGTTCGCTCGTCGTGTCCGAGGGCCGTGTAAAAAACGCGGCCCTTGCCCTGACTGCGCACCCATGTGTACGGCTCGTACCCCCCCTGCTCTTCGCGTACCATCAACACGCGGATGTCGGCGCCGAGTTGGTCGTGGATATAACTTTCATCCCAACTCTCGAAGCTACTCAGGCCGCGCATGGCCGGATGCTGCGCGTCAATGATTTTGGCCCGGAACACGCCAGTGCCATGCTTGAGGAAACGCCCTCCCACCAGGGCGGTATACCTGTCGCTGTTGCGAAAACAGTTGGTGGCGCAATGCAGAGCGAACAGCCCTTTGCCTTGCTCCACAAAATCCAGCAACGCCGCCTCCGGTTTGGGCGGTAAATCGCCGTGGTCGCGATAAATCAGCAAGGCGTCGCACTTCGCCAGGCGCTCGGGAGTCAACGCCTCGACGTCCTCGGTATAGGTTATGTCGATGCCGTCTTTGGCCAGGATCGGCGTGATGAGTTTGGCGAAGTCCGCCGGCCGATGATGGCCGTCGTCGCCGAGCATCAACACGGAGAGGTGGGCAGGCTCGGCCCGAAGGGCCGGCGCCGTTGTCAGGAATACCGCCAACGCTACAACCGCGGTCACTTGTCGAATTGCGCGAACTTCGCCATTCCACCTCATTGTCTTGCTCCCACTACTTGACGACCCGTTGTTTTGCGGGCTACGCACTCATTTCGGATTTTGAACCCTGTCTGTCATAGTATTACAACGACGCGGAGGAAAGGAGTAGGACACGCCGATTGACGTGCGATGACGCTCGTTCCCAAACTCCTGTTTGGGAACGTCCGTCCGCGAAACTCCTATTTCGCTTTCCGCCCCCGACGGGACAGCTTCCAAGCGAAACAGAGGTTCGCAAGAGAGCGTTCCCAAACAGGAGTTTGGGAACGAGTTTTTACTGACAACAACTCCCGACCTTCTTTCTTTACCGGGCAGCGGAGCGGTGTCGTTCAGTGACGAGTGTTTGACTCGGAGTGCGAACCTCTCGCCTGGCACAGTCGTCTAACAACGGGCGGCGACCGGGCTGCTATCAAGACATGCTCTGCGCACCAGTGTATAAGGTGCGACTTCATCGCAATGCCGCGCCCGCTTTGTACTTCTGACCCGGTTTCCCATAGGATCGTGCCATGCCTACAGATCTCTTACAAACCGGCTGGAGCGACCTTGATTCTGGCGAATTACGGTTCATTTTGCTCGAGCGCATCGGAAAACCCGGCCAGTATGACGGCCGCGACAGCAATCCTAATTCGTTCTACCTTCCGCTCGCGGGCTCTTCCTGCCGGATCAAGCTGACTTTCTCCGACAGCAAGCAGATCCTCGCCATCGAGCCTGGTCCAGCGTTCGATGCCGCGCAGTGGAAGCAGGTTGTTGAGGAGATCGAGAGAACCGGACCACATAAGGTTGGGCGCGACTGCAGCTTCAGTAGCTTCCGCGTGGCCGGTTCCTGGCGAGGAAAGCGCTCCGGCGTGCAGATCCTGCCGCCGCCGGCAGACGCGCCGCGAGCGCCGTGTGAAATGGCCGAGCACCCGTTCATCCTTGAGTACCCGATGAAGGTGAGCGACCTGTGGCCGATCACGAACTTCCGGCGGATGCGAGAGCATCGGCAATTGACATTCCTACTCAACGTTCTTCTTGCGGGCAGCACGACGATCCAACCGCGGCGCCCCAGGCATTTATGGGCGATCGTGCCAGAGGAATGGGTCACCGGTCAAGAGGTCAAATGGGTACAGGAGTTCTATTTCACCAACTTCGGCGAAGCATTACGAGATGAGCTGTCACCACAGGCCGCCGAAACCCTTGAGGAGGTTGACCCTGAGACGTATTACGCAAGGGTCGGTCACGATTTGGGAGGCTTACGAGTTCCGGCCGATCTCGACGATTCGATTTGTTGCTTCATGCGGCTTTCAAAGGCGAACCGGGACAAGTTCAGCCGCGCCGGTTTCTGGAGGGACATGGCCCGCCGGCAATGGACAGTTTCCTTTTCCGCTTCATTCGCTTCCCTCGCCATCGCCGTCGAGTCGCTGGCCGAACCAGGCAGAGACAACCGTGGGGCGAAATTCCGCACCTTCATCGAGCGATATGCGCCTGGGCGCAGTCTAGAGAACCGTCGCAAAGAGATGTATGCGCTGCGATCAGACATTCTTCATGGAAGCGGGTTAATGGAGATGGATCAAGACACGGACTTTGGCTGGGCTCCACCTGAACAGAAGGAAAAGGACCTCATGGATGAACTCTGGGGGTTAACGCGCATCGCCATGCGTAACTGGCTTAAGAACCCGCCACCGCCGTAATCTAGAAAAACAACGGCGACGATGCTCGCATTGAGGCAAGGAAAACAGGAGGTCGTACATTTGGTTCCTATAGGACCGCAAATGTACGACGAGCCCTTTTCCGCACTTCTCTTTTCTGCGAGACGGACGGCTTCGTGCCCCATTGAGCAGTCGCCTATGTCGTCGGAGGTATCCCCGGCATCCGCGGCGGCGCCGTCTTCCACATCAACGCCACTTCCTCCGGCGTTAGCCCGTAGGCCGTGTTCACCAGTTCGGCGACTTGCCTTTCCAGCGTCCGCGCTTCCAACGCCAACGTTTGCAGCGGGACGATGCTCCGGCCGTGTTCCTCCCTCAGCGCCTTCAGTCCGGCCACGGTCAGCGGGTTCTTCTTGCCGCGGACCTTCTTCACTTCGTCCACCAGCGCATCCGGTGCGAGGGCCGATACGTCCTGTAGCTTCTGACTCGGCTTGTCCGCGGCGTATTCCACCCGCAACCAGTCCAGCACCGCGCTTACGGAGTCTTTTTGCCGAGCCGTCAAGTCGATCAGCTTGCGGACAGCGCTTTCCGCAGCAGATCGAATAGCGTCAGAAGCTGGAGGTATTGGAATCTGTTCTGTATATATGGTTTTGAGACGAAGAACCTCGTCTTTGCCGTGGACCGTATTTCGCCAGAGCCACGACCACATGATCGGCGAATTAAGCACTGCCAGAATCCACAAATCAGAGACAGGCAAGAAAAAGATCGTATCGCCTACCGTCGCTCCGGTCTTCTCGAGGGAAAAACTCGGACGCCATGTTAGGTCGGGATAAATTATCTTTGGCTGATCGAACAACTCCCAATGGGAGTTGCCCGACAACTCCCACCAGAATTGCGCTTTATTTCTCCTCTCTGCGAGTTCCCGACGATACCGGCAGAAATGCTCGTGAAGCGCCGGATACGTCCTCATAAATACATCTTCCGCTTGTTCTCCCGCCCTGGACCAAGGCCATTCGTAGTTGGAACTCGACTTCATTCTAATCATCCACTGGCCGGCCCATTGACTGTACCAGCGGTCTACGTCTTGGCCGCGCAGAAACGGCCTGAACAGGGTTTCCGAACTCGGATCAACTTCGACAAGGCGGTTCCTTGTCAGACTATCGATCAAATAAGCTTCGTTGAAACCTGTTTTTATCCCGTAAACCGGGGCGCACCCGATAAACTCCTTTAGCAGCTGCCCTACTCGCCGCATCTTTTCCATCAGCGCCATCATGCCCGGCGGTTCCAGCGTCCAGGCGTCGGACGAAAGATTCTTTCGCGGCAGTTCAAACCCCTCCGCCTTAATCTGATTCGATAAATCATCAATCCGCAACATATCGCGCGGGATGTCGCAGACACGGGCCGTCGTCGGCGGCGCGTCGGCCGTCGGCTTGCGGGCCACGAGG
>DHJA01000128.1:0-21334 GCA_002404095.1 Planctomycetaceae bacterium UBA4732
TCCATGCGTGACGAAGCACTAGGACTCATGGGACTTATGTGTTAAACTGAGACGCCACTGGTCTTTACGAAACCAGAGCGAAGAACAACTCCTCCAAATCTTGCTGCCTATAGCGTTCGCGCAATTCGGTCAACGTGCCGCAGGCCAACACTTTGCCGCGGTTGACGATTGCCACGCGGTCGCACAGTCGTTCCACCTCGCGCATGATGTGCGTCGAGAAGAGGATGCACTTGCCCAACTCGCGGAGCTTTTCGATGTTGTGCTGGACCGCGCGGGCCACCAGTACGTCGAGGCCCACTGTCGGCTCGTCGAAGATCAACACCGGCGGATCGTGAACGATGGCGCGGGCTATTGACACCTTTTGACGCATTCCGGTACTCATCTTGGCGCCGAGCGTGTCGCGGAAGTCGTTCATCTGGAGGGACGTAAAAACCGTCTCCAATCGTTCGCGCAGGCGTTCTTCCGTCAGTCCGTACAGCCTGCCGAAGTACTGGACCAATTCCCATGCTGACATACGGTCGTAAATAGCGGTGTTCGCGGAGAGGAAACCAATGTTTTGGCGTACTTGGCTTGGTTGCGTGGCCACGTCATAGCCGGCGACAACGGCGCGGCCGCCGGTCGGGCGTAGGACGGTGCAAAGAATGCGCATGGTGGTCGTCTTGCCGGCGCCGTTGGCGCCAAGCAAGCCGAAAATCTCGCCCGGATGGGCCGTAAAACTGACGTGATCGACGGCGTGGACGAGGCCGCGACGGAGGTCGCGGAAGGATTTCGTCAGGTTCTCGACTTGGATCATGCTTGCGCTCCGGGTTGGTAGATAGCCATCCTATAGCGCTTGACGCCATGCGATCATCCGTATAGTCTGCGTGGTTAGCGAATACTAGCGAGAGCAACCAACCTGTAGTCCCGTCGTGGAGTTGCGTAGTGGCAGAGCCTTCGGCTATCCTCCCGCTTCTCGCCGTCGTGTACGGATCGGGATGGGTCGTTCCAGCGTCGGTCGGAGTGCTGCTATTGGCCGCGCTCGCCGCCGTCTGTTGGCTGCGCCCCTATTGGCCTCTGCGCGTATTCCTTTGGTTCGTGACCCATTCCATTTACTGGCTGCGCGTACTGGGACGCCCCAATATTCCCACAAAAGGCGCCGCGCTGCTCGTCTGCAACCACGTCAGCTATGTCGATTGGCTGCTGTTGATGGCGTCGCAGCGGCGTTTCATCCGCTTCGTCGTATGGGCCGGATTTACCAAGACCTGGGGTCTGCGCCGCGTACTTCAATGGGGCGGTTGCATCCCCATTGACGGCGGGGGTGGGCCGCGCGCCGTCGTGAAATCGCTGCGCGCCGCCAGCGACGCCCTGGCTCGCGGCGAGTTGGTGTGCATCTTCGCCGAGGGCCGTTTCACCCAGACCGGTCTTATGCTGCCGTTTCACCGCGGCTTCGAGCAGATTGTCAAAAAATGCCAAGCACCCATCATTCCGGTCTGCCTCGATCAAGTCTGGGGCAGCATCTTCAGCTACTATAGCGGAAAGATTTTTTGGAAGATCCCGCTCGAAATACCCTACCACGTCACGGTCGCCTTCGGCGAACCGATGCCGAACGACACGAAGGCCGCCGATGTGCGCCAAGCGGTGCAGAAGTTGTCGGCCGACTGTTCTATCGCCCGCTCGAAACAGCGCGTGCCGGTCCACCGCCAGTTCGTGCGCATAGCGAAACGGAGTTTTTTTCGCCCGTGTTTCAGCGACAGCACCCTCAAGGACCAGGAACTCACTTACGGCAGGACGTTGGCGGCCGTACTGTGCCTGACGCGGGAGATGCGGCCGTTGCTCGGCGAGGCGCCAATGGTCGGCGTCTGGCTGCCCTCCAGCATGGGCGCCGCCGTCACCAACATTGTTTTAGCGATACTCGGTAAAACGTCGGTCAATCTCAATTACACCTCGGCCCCGGACGCCGTTCAATCGGCCTTGCGCCAATGCGGCTGCACAACCGTCCTGACATCCAAACGCTTCATGGCTCGCCTCAAGCTGGAGCCGGGGCCGGGCGTCACGTTGCTGTATCTCGAAGATTTTAGAGAGAAAATTAGCAAATCTAAACGGGCGAGGGCGTGGCTGATGGCGTTGCTGACGCCGACGTTCGCTCTCGAGCGCTGGGTGTTGGGCCTGAGCAGGCACACCATCAAGGACTTGGCGACGATCATCTTTTCCAGCGGCAGCACCGGCGAGCCGAAGGGCGTGATGCTGACGCACGGCAACATTGCGGCCAACGCCGAGTCGCTGATCCAGGCGGCAGGGCTGGAGGCGCGCGATCGTCTCCTGGGCGTGCTGCCGCTCTTCCACAGCTTCGGCTACACCGTGACGCTGTGGGCGCCTTTACAACTCGGGGCGTCGGTAATCTACCACGCCGACCCGCGACAGGCCAAAGAGATCGGCGAATTGTGCAAAACCTACCGATGCACACTCTTCGTTTCGACGGCGACGTTTCTGCGGTTCTGCCTGCGCAAGTGCGAGCCGGACGACTTCAAGACGTTGCGCATCCTGATGTGCGGCGCCGAGAAGCTGCCGCAAGCGCTCGCTCAGGAATTCCAGAAGAAGTTCGGCGTCCTGCCGCTCGAAGGTTACGGCTGCACGGAGTTGTCGCCGGTGGCGGCGGCCAACATACCGGACAAAGTGATAAACGATTTCCGGCAAATCATGAACAAGCCGGGCACGGTCGGCCAGCCGGTGCCGGGCGTGGCGGCGCGAGTGGTCGATCCGGACACGCGGCAGACACTGCCGGTCGGCGCCGAGGGGCTGCTGCTAATCCACGGCGCCAACGTGATGCAGGGCTATCTCGGCCAGCCGGAGCTGACCGCGCAGGTGGTTCACGACGGCTGGTACGTGACGGGCGACATGGCGAAAATCGACGACGATGGCTTTATCACGCTGACGGGCCGGCTGTCGCGTTTCGCTAAAATTGGCGGCGAGATGGCGCCGTTGGAGAAGATCGAGGAAGTGCTGAACGAAGTGCTGGGGACGACGGAGCGCGTCGCGGCCGTGACGTGCGTACCGGACGAAGCGCGCGGCGAGCGGCTGGTGGTGCTATACCTGGAGCAGCCGTTGGCGCAACTGGGCTTCGACGTGCCGAAATGGTGGCAGGCCGTGAACGGACGAGGACTGCCTAACCTTTGGGTGCCGGGTCAGCGCGACTTCTATCCGGTGGCCGAGATGCCGCTATTAGGGAGCGGTAAACTCGACCTCAAGGGATTGAAGGATCGGGCGCTGGAACTCGCCGTGAACGCCAAGCGCTCATGAAGCCGCCATTTCCGCAAGTTCCTTGATATTAGATCGGCCGCGGCCCGGCGCTACGACGCGGGTGAAGAGGGTAACGAGTAGATTAGTGAACCGTACGCGAGTCTCGACCCCTCCCGTCATCAAGATCGAGTGTGTCAGTGTGCCGTCTTCCGAGACGTCGAACTCATCGTATAGGGCGAACAATATCGTGCCCGCCGCAGCGGTCCCCTCGTGCAAAACCACCTTTAATGGCTTGACCATGTCGTAACGGAGCTGGACCCCCGCCCGGCCGTCCCCGTCGGCCAGCTTAAAACTCAGGAAGAACTGGGGCCGGCCGCGTTCCTTGGCGAGGTTGGTGGTTAACAAATAGGCGTCATGGAGCGTGATGGAGCGCATCAACCGTCGGACGCCGAGGGGCAGGCGGTGATGTATCTCTTGGAGCCGCTTGCGATAGGCCGCGGCCCGCCGTTGCCACTTAGCGGCGGCGGCCTCGGCAACCTCTGGATCCAATGACCGGCACTCGGCCAGTAGGTCCGGCGTGAAATACTTCACTTTATCCCCTTCTTCGGTTTTGGCGGTTTCCGTTGCCGAGCATACGGCGCGGGAAGCGAGTCAAAAAATACGTGGACTTCGGGAAACGTCCGTCCGGGTGGAAGTGTGGAAGGGACATCGGGCCGCCATGGGGCGAGTCCTCCTCGCAGCCCCCGAAGGCAAGAACCGTCACCCGTCTGGCCTCATCCCGGTTGCCGCGCCAGGATGGGCCGCGGACCACCACGTCGTCTTCGTTTTGTAACCGGCCGATCACCTCTGCATCCGTTAGCGGGTCGCCCCACCACTCCACCGCGCCGTCGGGACCGCCCATACGTTCCGCCCGAAAGGGGGTTGGGGTGGCGGGTACGGGCGGTGGCGCCGCGCGGGCCATTAGGGATACTCAGCGCGAGAAGCGTGCCGGTCACAAGGGACAAAGTACCATTCCCTCGCCCGTTCTCCAAGACCAACGAGCCGCCGTTTGCTCGCCCCTGCCCCGAAGAAGCGCGTCGAGACCCGATCAGGCGTTTGCTTGTCCCATCAGGTCGCCGATCACCTGGCTGACGCCTTCGTGGTCGAAGACCACCGGAACGCCGCCCCGCCCGAGATAGACCGCCGCCCCGTCCCGCACCAGCAAGGCTTCGGGATGGTCTACCTCGAAGCGGTCGCCGTTCACTAATGCGACCGTGAATGGGCGGAATGGCGTCCTCCGCTTGAACGTCCGCAAAGTCTCGTCGAAGTTCGCCAACTCCATTTCAACCGCCCTCCCATGTCTCCACCACCGATCAACTCCCCAGCGCGATAATACCACAACACCGCGCTTCTCGGCAAATACCAAGCCCCGCCAGATTCGGCCCTCATCTTTTCGTTCCGTCTTGCCCGAACTCCCGTTTGGCAGGAGGGACAAGGGAAACCAGAAATAACATCATGCCGCCGCGATCAGGTCCACTTATTTGTCAGCTGCCCTGGCACGCTTCAGGTACTCGGACCATATCGACCATCTTCACATCAAGTACCTTTCTGAGGCGTTCCAGGTCTTCAGGGAAAGCACCTTCCAAAATCAACACGGCTTCGGCAGAGTCATCGCTGTCCTCCACCGCCACGCAGGCTCGCAGGACCGCACGATACTTGACGCACTGGAAAAGGCCCCGGACAATGTCCTCGCGCGGCGAGATGCGCGACTTCACCTCCACGGCCGTACGAACGGATGCGTGTACGAAGAAGACATCGACGCTGTCGCCGGATGGGAGGGATTTCTCCTGTTCGCCTGGCCCCGCTCCAACGGGTAGGCCAACCACTCCTGGGTTCTCGGCAACGTACTTCTTCAACGCCTTGTGGAGATCCGTCTCGCCACCGGCACCATACCTCGCCGCCGCCTCGATGGTGGCCCTATACCCTGACGAACCAAAGCCAGACCACCCATGCGGCGGCATGACCTTGTAATACCCTTGTGGAGCAAGAGTCACCGGCTTACCCTGGAGATTCCGCAGTGCGGACATTTCAAAGTCAGCAGGATCGACCCTGTTGATGACTAGGGCGTGCTTCCACGGCTCGAATTGGATGTTGTTCTTGTTCTCCTGCCATTCTCTTATCCATTTACTCGGTCTGACATCTCCATATAATTCGGGTTTCTCGTAATGATCCGTCGAGAAAGGCACGACATCCTCGATGAAGGCTGCGTACTGGACCTTGTCTCCGCTTCCGCTTATGTGAATGAACCCTTCTATCGGAAATGACTGAAAAGTCGCCTTCCGAATCGGAAACGTGACCTCAAAGTAAAGCTTCTGATGCTTCTGAAGATGACTAACAGCGTCATCCATGTTGCACTTCTTCGGATCGGCGCTAAACAAGATCGAATTCATTTTGCACTCTCCTGTGGGCGTATTGTGGAAACAGTGTGAGTTTCTTTAGCAAGGTCAGCCGCGAACTGCCGATTCGCCAAAATGAACCAACGCCATTTGCCCTCCTCAATATAGGTAGTTTTATGCTTCATTAATGGTCAGTCTTCCCAATCACGTAGCACGATTGAGCCTGCTGGAATACCCTCGCGACAGATAGCCTCGCCAAGAACCCGCCACTTGTAATGCGGTGCTGCCTCTACCCCCGCCATGTAGATCCCGTCGCCGAGTGCTTTCGCCTCAACCGTCGGGATGTCGCGTTGCCTGGTGTTGCGGTTGTTTAGCTCGTACCTTGTCCCCACGGCGTCGATCACCTTGGCTGCGTCCATGTAGCCAGCCCAGAGGCGCAGCGCAATGGTAATCCTTGTCAACAAATCCGGAACGTCGTGCATATGACGCCCGCTAACCTGTGCAACCGGGCTTGCCGGTAGCACTCGCTGAAGTGCTCTGGTTACTTCCTGAATCTGTGGGGTCAGGTCGTATGGGTCCACAGCACTCGCCGCTTGCACCGGCGTGACCTGCCCATTTATCAAGGGGTCGTCAATTTCTTGAAGAAACCTAGCTCTCCGCTCGTTCGCTTCACGAAGCGTGCCGCCCATGAGGGACGCCGGCAGCACCAGCCCGTGCCCAATGAGATTCAAGCCTGTCTGTCTTGCGAGCTCCATAGTTGGATCGTCGATCCTCGCCGGCGTGCTCATACAACCATCTCCTTTTGTAACTTACTAATTACCATGCGCCCAACCGCTGCATAGCAAAGCAACAGCTAGCCTGGCGATTGCCCCAGCGGAGAAAGTCCTCTCCTTACCCCGCAGCGTGCCCCCATACGCTCTAGGAATCTCTTCCCACGGAGCGTCCGCCATGCCGACCTTCCTCCCCCCACTACGTCCCCACCGAAGGCCCGCTCGGTTTCCCCATGCGCGACCGCCTGGCCCGGCAGTTCGCCTTGCTCAAGTCCCTGCCGAAACTCTGATCATGCGGTCTTGTGCGATGCGAGCAACCGTCGAATCTCAGGTAGCAGGGCAGTCGGTACGGTAATGACGGTCTGGTCGCGCCCGTCGGCCTCCTCCTCGTCCGCCGCGACCCACTCCTCTTCCGTCCGCGCGTCCAATTCGGCCAGCAACCGCATCACGCGCTGCTCATCCCAGCCAGCCGGGAAACGCTGTTCGTTCATCGTCCACGTCTCCTTTGCCGCTGCCGGAACGCTGGGAGTTGTCTGCCGGCGAATGGATAAGCCGTCGCCACAAAAACACATCATATCACTCCAACTCAAATCGCAGTAACCGGCAGGCAATCTTCCCATTATAGAGCGGTATTTGCGCCGCAGGTCGCAGCCCAATCGCGTCCGCCAGCATCGGGTTGCCCGTGAACACGAACGCGGTCCAGCCCTTGCACCGCTGCGCGAAGACTTCGCCGAGCGACTTATACAGCGGAATAAGGTCTGTTTCTTCGCCAATACGTTCGCCGTAGGGCGGGTTACACAGAATCACACCCGGCGGCCCTTCCGGCGGTCGGAAGTCGCGCACGTCGCGCTTATCAAAGCGCAGCAGACGGCCGATGCCGGCCGCGCGGGCGTTGTCGATGGCGAACGCCACCGCGTCGCCGCGCAGGTCCGAGCCGAGGATCGGCGCCGGCAGCGTTCGACCCACGCCGCGCCGCGCCTCGTCGCGCAGAGCCGTCCACAATTGCACGTCGTAGTCCATCCAACCCTGAAAGCCGAAGCGTTTGCGCGTCAGGCCGGGCGGCCGGCGCAGCGCCATCCAAGCCGCTTCTATCGGTAATACGCCTGAGCCACATAGCGGATCGACAAAGGGCGTTTCGTGCCTCCAGCCGGTCATCAGGATCAGGGCGGCCGCCAGAGATTCGTTGAGCGGCGCCTTGGTGAGAATCGGCCGGTAGCCGCGCTTGTGCAGCGATTTCCAGGCGTTAGGCAAGCCCCTCGGCGTCATGGCATGTAACGACGTTCGCGGCCAGCAAGTATTGGACGCGTGTCAGCGCAGCGGCATTTGTGTGCCGGATGAGGTTGCCGTGGTCGGCGTGGACAACGATGAAGTGTTGTGCGAACTGTGCAATCCGCCGCTCTCCAGCGTTGTGCCGAACCCGCAACGCATCGGTTATGAAGCGGCCGCGCTCCTTGCCCAGCTGATGGCCGGCTCCGCACCGGACCCGGAGGAAATGCTGATTGAACCCGTCGGCGTGACGACCCGGCAATCCAGCGACGTGCTGGCCATCGACAATCCGCAGATCGCCGCCGCTATTCGCCATATCCGGGAACATGCTTGTCGCGGCCTGTCGGTGCCGGAGTTGTTGAAGTATGTGCCGCTTTCGCGGACGGTTCTGGAACGACAGTTTCGCAAGTACCTGGGCCGGTCGCCGCAGGCCGAGATTCGCGCCGTACAGCTGAAACGCGCCCGCGAACTCCTGGCGAAGACGGATATGGGCCTGGCGCACATCGCGCGGCTGGTGGGGTTTGAACACCCTGAATATCTGAGCGTGGTATTCAAGAAACCAGGGGCACAGAAAGGCCAGGGCAAGTGGCCCGAAAGCGAGATTGACCGCGCGACCAAGATAATGGATGAGTACTTCAAGAGAAAAAAACAAGCCGCCGAAGCCAGCGATGGGAACCAACAGTCATGACAAAAACACTTGTCGAGCGCTACGTCGAAGATCCTGATCATATGCGACTGTTCCAACAGGAACGCGCGATTTACGAAGCGACCGAACTGCTCGAATCCACGATGGCCGAACTGGAGGTGACTCGCACCGACCTTGCCAAGCTGCTGGGCAAATCGAAAGGTTGGATAACTCAGCTGCTTGACGGGGAATCCAACAAGACGATTCGTACCGTTGCCGACGCATTTGCCGTTCTCGGGCGCGAATACTGCTCATTTCAGCGCCCAATCCGCATTGGGAACCAATCGCCGCACGTAGCTTCCGCGCGTGTAACGCCCAGCGCAGGGGCATCAACCCGACAGGACATTGACCAAGATGTGCATGTCCTCAAAATGTATAGGACAGGCCGGTCTCCAGCGACCTCTGTCATAAGAATGCAAGCGAATGAGTAAGATGCCTAATCACAAGAACCTATCAGAGAAGAAAACAGCAGGCCCGTATCTGGCCGCAGCGATCTTCTGTGAAACGATCATAGAGGACAAGCAGGATAATGTGCTAAGCGCCATACGCATAATCGACACCTTCACTATGACGCTTGCCGCTTCCACACCGCCGGATGTTCCGTCAGAGAAGAACCGCCTTCCAGTCAATGTGAATGGTTTGCTCATCTTCAAGACGGGGAGTTCGACCAAGAAAACCCACGCACTGCGTATCGTCATGCAATCGCCATCGGGAAAGCGGGGGAAGGTTCTTGAAGAGACGATCCCTTTTCCGCCGGAGCCGCAAGCTAGCGCGAATGTCCGTTTAGCAACCACAATTGCCGTAAAGGAAGGCGGACTCTTCTGGATGGACGTTTTTCTGGACACTAAGCGACTCGCCCGTATGCCGCTCATGATCCATATTCAACGGCAGGAACTGGCTCCCCATTCGCCCATCAAGTCCGACGCCACGTCTTAGGGTTTATAGGCAGTCGGGTTGGGTTTGCAGGCAAGTCGCCAAGTCCGGACGGTTTAGAGGCAAAGCCAGGTTTTGAGGCAAAACTCCTCCCATGTCCAACCCCTGGTATCCCTCCGGTCTCCATTTCACCTGCACCCAATGCGGCGACTGCTGCACTGGCGCCCCCGGTTTCGTCTGGGTCGAAGACGCCGAGTTGGCCGCCATCGCCGAATACCTGGGCGAGCCGATTGAGGAAGTCCGGGGTTTAACTACTCGGGCGACCACGCGCGGCCGTACTCTGCGCGAAAAGGCCAACGGCGATTGCGTCTTCTACGAAAAGGGTAAGGGTTGTACCATCTACCCCGTCCGGCCAGCCCAGTGCCGCACCTGGCCGTTTTGGGAGAGCAACGTCGCCTCGCCTGAGACGTGGCGCCAGACCTGTGAGGTATGTCCCGGTTCCGGCCGCGGCGAGCTGATTCCGGCTGAAGAAATCACCCTCCGCTTGAACATCATCCGCTTATAATGGATAATAGTCTGTGTAGAATAATCGCTCGCCCTCCCGCCAGGATGCCTTGTCCGCCTCGCCCGCCCGCCTCATAAGCCCGCCGCGTCTGAAGGAATGGCCTGATGAAACGTTGGTCGTCATTGCTGTGCATGGGCTGCGCCTTAACGGTTTTGGCCATCGGCAGTTGGGCGGCGTCCGCTCGCTCGGAGACGCCTGCCGTCAAGCCGTCGATCAAGACCGGCTTTGATGACGTGCGGCCCATCGTCGGCAAATACTGCGTCAAATGTCATACCGGCGCCAAGGGGCGCGGCGGTCTCGCCCTCGACGGCTTTAACGATCAGGCGTCCGTCCTGAAAAAACCGAAGGTCTGGGAAAAGGTTTCCAAGTACCTCCACGGCGGTATGATGCCGCCCGAAGGCAAGCCGAAACCCACGCCTGCCGAACTCGACGCAGTCTACGCCTGGCTCGACGACGACGTACTCAAAGTGGACTGCACCACCGGCAAGAAAGACCCCGGCCGCGTTACCATCCGCCGGCTCAACCGCGCCGAGTACGACAACACCATCCGCGACCTCGTCGGCATTGCCGTCCGCCCCGCCGAGGACTTCCCCTCCGATGATGTCGGCTACGGCTTCGACAACAACGGCGATGTGCTGTCCATGCCGCCCATCCTCACCGAAAAATACCTCGCCGCCGCCGAAAAGGTCGTTGACGCCGCCTGGAAGTCCGACGACGCTCGAAAACGCATTCTCATTTGTCAGCCCGCAGATAAGAAGCAAAACCGCGAATGCGCCCGCAAAATCCTCCGCGCCTTCGCCAACCGCGCCTGGCGCCGGCCCGCCGCCGATGACGAGATCAAACGCCTTCTGCGCTTCGTTGAGGCGGCCGATAAGAATGGGGAGCCGTTCGAGACGGGCGTTCAGTTCGCATTGGAAGCGGTACTCACCTCGCCGCACTTCCTCTTCCGCGTCGAGATCGACAAGGAAAAGGGCGAGGCTTCGCATCCCATCAATGATTGGGAATTGGCCACGCGGCTATCGTATTTCCTGTGGAGCAGTATGCCGGACGAGGAGCTATTCAACCACGCCCGTAAGTCGGACCTGCACAACCCCGAGGTGTTGGAAGCGCAGACGCGGCGAATGCTCAAAGACCCCAAAGCGCACGCGCTGGTCGAGAACTTCGCCGATCAATGGCTGTTGATCCGCAACCTCAAGAGCGCCACGCCCGACACGGCCCTGTTTCCGAACTTCGACGAACCCCTGCGGCGCGCCATGCAGAAGGAGACGGAGCTGTATTTCGAGAACGTCGTGCGCGAGGATCGCAGTATTATCGACTTTATCGACTCCGATTATACTTTTGTCAACGACAGGCTGGCGAAACATTACGGGATCGACGGGGTGAAGGGCGACGAGTTCCGCAAGGTGACGCTCAAGGACGGCCGGCGCGGCGGCGTCCTGACGCAGGCCAGCGTCTTGACCGTCACCTCCAACCCGACGCGCACTTCGCCAGTAAAGCGCGGCAAGTTTATCCTCGACAACATCCTCGGCACACCGCCGCCGCCGCCGCCGCCTGACGTGCCGGCGCTCAAGGAAGACAAGGAGGTCGCCGATTCCGTCTCGCTGCGCCAGCGCATGGAGTTGCACCGATCCAACCCGGCCTGCGCCTCCTGTCATCAGAAGATGGACCCGCTTGGCTTCGGCTTCGAGAACTTCGACGCCGTGGGCGCCTGGCGCGATCGGGACGGCAAGAACGCCATCGACCCGGCCGGCGTACTGCCCGGGGGCGCCGCGTTCAAGGGTCCGGCCGAGTTAAAGACTATCTTGAAGGCGAATCAACAGGATTTCGCACACTGTTTGACCGAAAAGATGTTAACCTATGCTCTGGGCCGCGGCCTGGAGCGCCCCGACCGTTGCGTCGTGGAAGAGGTGACGCGCGAGGTCGTGCGAAACAAGTATACGTTTTCCAGCCTGGTGCTGGGAATCGTAAAGAGTGAGCCGTTCCTGATGCGAAGAGGAAAGTGAGGCGGGTAATGGGAAAAAACTTGCGAATCTCCCGGCGGACCGCTCTGAAGGGTCTGGGCGCGTGCATCGCCTTGCCGTGGCTGGAAGCGATGACGCCGCGCACAGTTTTGGGCGCGGCGACAAAGGGATCAGCGCCGTTGCGGATGGCCTTCCTCTACGTTCCCAATGGCATCAACATGACCGAATGGACGCCGAAGGAAGAGGGCGCCGGCTTCGCGTTGACGCCGACGCTTGAACCGCTGAAGGCGTTCAAAGACGACTTCATGGTGTTAAGCGGCCTGACGGCGGACAAGGCCCGGCCGCACGGCGACGGCGGCGGCGATCACGCCCGCGCCATGGCCAGCTTCCTCACCGGCCGGCAGGCCCGCAAGACCGACGGCGCCGACATCCGCGTTGGCATATCGGCCGATCAGGTGGCAGCCGAGAAGGTCGGCCAAGCCACTCGGTTCGCTTCGCTGGAAATTGGTTGCGAGGGCGGCAAGAACGCCGGCAACTGCGACTCCGGCTATAGCTGCGCCTACTCGTCGAACCTCTCCTGGCGCGGCGAATCGTTGCCGATGTCCAAGGAAATCAACCCGAAGTTGGTGTTCGACCGCCTGTTCAGCACGACGGCGAAGGGCGACGGCGATCAGGCACGCCGCGACCGCTACAAGCAGAGCGTCCTCGATTTTGTAGCTGAAGACGCCAAGGCGCTGCAATCGAACCTCGGAGCAAACGATCAGCGCAAGCTCGACGAATACCTGACGGGAGTGCGCGAGTTGGAGCTGCGCATCGCCAAGGCGCCGCCGACCGTCGATCTGGGGTCGAACAAGATGAATCGGCCGAACGGCGTGCCGAAGGACTACAAGGACCACATCCGGCTGATGGGCGATTTGTTGGCGATGGCCTTCCAAGCGGATCTGACGCGCGTGGCGACGTTCGTGTTCGCCAACGACGGCAGCAACCGCAGCTACAAGGACGACATTGGCGTCGGCGAAGGCCATCACGACCTTTCGCACCACCAGAAGAAGAAAGAGAAGCTGGAGAAGATCCAACAAATCAATACATTCCATATCTCGCAACTCGCGTATTTGCTGGAGCGATTGAAGGCGGTGAAGGAAGGCGAGGGGACGCTGCTGGACCATTGCATGATCGTATACGGCGCCGGTATCAGCGACGGCAACGCGCACAACCACGACGACCTGCCGATCCTGGTGGCGGGCAAGGGCGGCGGTACACTGAAACCTGGCCGGCATATCCGCTATCCGAAAGAGACGCCACTAACGAATCTGTATGTGTCGATGCTGGACCGGATGGGGGCGAAGGTGGACTCGTTCGGCGACAGCAATGGGCCGCTGCCTTCATTGGAAGGGTGAGCTTTGTGAACAACGGCGCAACCAAGCCCATCCGGTTGTCGTATCACGCACGGGGCTATTTCTCCCGCAGAGGCTTTACGGAGGCGGAAGTCTGTGACGCCATCCGTACTTCGCCGTGGCGGGCCACACGAGGCCCGCGGTGGGAAACATCGAAAGAATTCCCGTACAATACTGTCTGGAATGGAACTTTCTACGCCGTTAAACGTGTGCGCCCCATCTTCGTCGAAGAAGCGACGGAGATCGTCGTCGTGACGGTTTACACCTATTTCTTCTGACGGAAGACTCAATATGCGTATCCGCTATGACGCCGAGGTGGACGCCCTGAGCATCGTCTTCCGGGACGCCGCCGTGACCACCCAGGAACTTGCCGAAGGCGTGGCCGGGGAGTACGACGATCAGGGCCGCCTCGTCGGCTTGGAGATTTTGGACGCGGCCAAACGGTTCGGCGACCCAAGCACATTTCAGCAAATCATTCTTGAAGGCGTCGGGCCAGTCCTTCCGGCGGCCGCGCTCGCGCCATGAATCCCAACGAACGGGCGCATGGTACATCGGTTGGTTTGCCGGCTCTTGATGGGGGACGTATGAAGACGAAAACTCCCACGCCAACCCCGCACATCTGGCTGGACGAGACCGGCCGCGCGTGGATCGACGACACCAACATCAAGGTGATCGAGGTCGTACTTGACAAGATGAGGCCGGAGCGATGGACGGCCGATCAAATCTATGAGGCGCACGACCACTACTTGTCGTTAGCGCAGATCTACGCGGCGTTCGCCTACTACTACGACCACCAGGCCGAATTCGACGAGGAAATCGAACGACAGGATCGCATGGTCGAGGAAATGCGGGCACAGAGCCTGAATTCTCCTGGACGGCAGAAACTCCGCGCGATGGGGCTAATCCCTTGAGCTTATCTTTGTTCATGGACGCCCACATTGGGTGGGCCGTGACGCTGGGACTCCGCCATCGCGGCATGACCGTCCTGATGGCAATAGAGGACGGTTCCAATACTCTGGCGGACCCGGCCTTACTGGACCGGGCAGGGGGCGTTGGGTCATGTGTTATTTACCCAAGACGTTGATTTCTTGATTGAGGGCGCCCGGAGACAGCGAGCGGGGGAGTTTTTCAGTGGCGTCATCTACGCGAAGCAACAGGTCGTCTCCGAACGACGCTGCATCGACGATCTGGAATTACTGGCAAAAGCGTACGACACTCCAGACATGATGAACCGCGTGGAATACTTGCCCCTGTAGAACTACTTCCGACGGCGAGGAATGTATGAAGACGAAAACTGCAACGCCGACTCCGCACATCTGGCTGGACGAAACCGGCCGGGCATGGATCGACGACACGAACATCAAAGTGATCGAAGTGGTACTCGACAACTTGGCACCGGAGCATCTGACGGCCGATCAAATCTACGAGGCGCACGGCCGCTACTTGTCGCTGGCGCAAATCTACGCCGCGTTCGCCTACTACTACGACCACAAAGCCGAGTTCGACGCCGAGATCGAACGACAGGAGCGCGAGTTTGTGGCGCTTCGGGCCTCGAGTCTCATTAACGATCCCATCCGGGCAAAGCTGCGCGCCCTGCGGAAAATTTCTTGAGGCCGCCCATGTCCGAACGCATCCGCCTGCAAGTGCTGGAAATATACAAAGAAGTGGACCGCGAGGTCGCCGCCGCCGGGCCGGTGTGCGTGGCCAGCGGCCGTTGCTGTCGGTTCAAGGAATACGGCCACGTTCTTTACCTCAGCAGCATGGAGGCCGAAACCCTTCTCGCCGCCGCGCCGCCGTATGAACAGCCCGTGACGCCCGACTTCTGCCCCTTCCAAAAGGGCAATCTCTGCACCGCCCGCGAGCCGCGTCCGCTAAGCTGCCGCGTCTACTATTGCGATCCCAATTATCAAGAAAAGAGCGGCGAAATCACCGAGAAATACCTGCGCCGTCTCAAGCAGCTCGCTGACACCGAGGGCGTTCCCTGGCACTACGCCCCGCTGCACCATTTCTTAAATGGTGAAGGGTAAAGCTGTTTTGCTATAGTATCCCCAGCGGATTTCGCTCTCCGGTGCGTTTCATGGCCGACGTGATCCCTATCGACGACGCGGTTCCTCCCACGGTACATGCCGGCGTTGAAGCGCTGCGCGACGTGGCCGCGCTCTTCTGGCAACAGGGCTGGTCGCGCGGCACCAGCAGTAATTACAGCATCGTTCTCAACCGCGATCCGTTTCGTCTCCTACTTACCGCCAGCGGTAAAGACAAACGCCGCCTCAGAGCCACCGATTTCGTCGTCGTCGATGAGGCCGGCCGACTCGTAGCCGCCAGCGAGGAACGACCGTCGGCCGAGACCGGGCTGCATCTCGTGCTGGCCAAGCAGCCCGGCGTCGGCTCGGTGCTGCATACCCACTCGGTCTGGGGTACTCTGCTGTCCGAACTATACGCCCCGGCCGGCGGCTTCCGCATCGAAGGTTACGAAATGCTTAAGGGTCTTACCGGCGTCCGCACCCACGAACACCGTGAATGGGTGCCGATCTTCCCCAACACGCAGGACATTCCTTCCCTGGCGCGCGATATCGCCAAGCGCCTGATCGACCCGGTTCATACGATGACCTATGGCTTCCTGATCCGTGGCCACGGCCTCTATACCTGGGGCCGCGACGTGGAGGAGGCGCGGCAGCACGTCGAGATTTTCGAGTTCCTCTTCGAGGTGGTCGCACGTCGGCTCAGCCTTGAAGCGGCATTTTCCGTTCTTCCTCTTTCGACCTGAACTTCGCATTCCCCCCACTTCTTGACTCCCTTCCCCCGCATTGCGTAGTTCACCCAAATAGCCAAGTCAAGTAAAACTTGCCTCTGGACCGTTTGCGACGCTTGGGCGGGCCTACCAAACAAGGAAAAACGAGCCGGCGCGCTGTTTTCGGGAAAGCTGCTAAAGGAGGGGAATGCGGTCGGCCGATGAAATGGGTACGAATCAGCGAACCGATCATCCGGGAGGAATGGGCGGGACGCTGGTTGCGGAGCGAAACTGGATCAGGAAAGGCGCAGGTTGTCGTACGAGCCGGGGCGGAACGCCTATACGCCTCGGAACGTCGGCCTTTCGCCGAAGTCATTCTCCAACGGAGGTTTTCACTCGTGAATGCTGCGTTTCTGCTAGTCACTTCGGCGTGGCTTGCGGGCGGCGACGCCGCCGCAGCTGCGCCGGCGGCAACGGCCGCCCCGATTGTTTCCAGCGCCTCGTGTAGTAGCTGCGGCGGAAGCAGCAGCTGCGGCGGGTGCAACAGCTGCGACTCCGGTTGCGGCTGCGAAAAAGAAGGCTTCTTCGCACGTCTGCGCGCCAAGTTCGCTCGCGGCGGCGATTGCGGTTGCGAGCAGGCGTCGAACTGCGGATGCGCCGCGGCCGCCCCGTCTTGCGGCTGCGAAAGCGAAGGCTTCTGGTCTCGCATGAAGGGGCACTTCCACCGTTCTTCTGAGTGCGGTTGCGGCTGCGCCGCCCCGGTTCAGACGAGCTGTGGCTGCGCCTCGACCTCGGCTTGCGGCTGCGAAAGCGGCCCGTCGCTGTGGGAACGCCTCAAAGGCCGCTTCCATCACTCGGAATGCGGCTGCGAGAGCGGCTGCAACACCGGCTGCAACAGCGGCTGCAACAGCGGTTGCTCGTCTTGCGGCGGCGCGAACGGCGCGGTCGGCGCCTATAGCGCTCCGGTGAACGCCTCCCCGATGCCGGCGGCCGGTGAGCATGTGAAGCCGCCGAAAGATCTGGACCCAGGTAAGAAGCTGCCGGAAGGCGGCAAAGAGAAGGAAGTCCGCGCCCCCGCCGCCTTCGATGTGGCCCCCGTCTCGACGACCACCATCGAAAAGGAGTCCAAAAGCCCTTTTGATTTGGACCGTCGGCATGAGAATCGCGTAGAGCGCGCCGCGGATTACAGCCGCCTGACTGGGCAGCTGTTCTTCGTGCATGCCGACGGTGGTCTTTGGGTACTTCGGTACGCCTCACTCTCCAATGAAGATGCTAACGGTGGCGGGGTTGTGCTGGCCCGAGATCGCCAAATGGACAGCTATCGCGAGGGCGACCTCGTGACCGTCCATGGGGAGGTTCTCAACCAAAAAGGTTCGAGATTCCTCGGCGCCCCTCTTTATCAGGCGTCGTCCATCGAACTTGTCGAACGAACTCAGCCGTAGGGCCGCCGTCTCGCTCGACTTGACTGACCAACCCCTCGACCCTGCAGCGCTTGCCCAGCGTTGCGGGGTTTTTTTGATCTACCTATAAGTCCTATAAGTCCCATAAGTCCTATAGGTCCCATAGGACTTATGGGACTTATAGGACAACCGGAAACACTGCTGACTACTTCCCACCCTCCGGCGCGTCGGAGTAGATTCGCGTCGATTCCGATTTCTCGACCGCCTGGACCAAGTTGGTGCTGGTCACAAGGATCTTGAAGTATACGACGCCCTGCTCGCGGGCCTTCACATTGATCCGAAGGATGGCGTCTGCGTGCGGCGCCAGCTTCTCGATGGGATCGAATACGATAGTCTTGCCCTCCGCGTGGGCGTGTACCGGACCCTGCGCGTCCTTAAAGTCCTCTTTTTCTGGCACGATCGCTACGAGCTTGATGTCCGTTTCCGTTTTCGAGCCGGTGTTCGTGATGCGGACTTCGTAGGCCGTGTCGCCGCCGACTTCGACCGGGTCCTCGGTATCGACCATCTCCACCATTAGGGCCGAGATGCCTTCGACTCGCGTCACTTTATCGACTTCGGCCTTAAGACCACGGGCGCCTGCCACGGTCGCGTGATGCTTTTGCTCGCCGGCGGTGACGGCTTGCACCTCTAGCTTCACCTCGCGCGTCTGGCCAGCGGCGACCTCGCCCAGGAACCACGACACCGTGCGCGTAGAGGAATCGTGACGACCGCCGTCGCTGGCGGCCAACACTTTGAAACCGATCGGAACTACATCGCTAACCGTCACGTTCGACGCCTCGGCGTCTCCCGGATTGGCGACCTTGAAGGTGTAGATCGCTTTTCGATCCAGGTATCGCAAACCGGGGCCTTCCACCACGAGATCGAGCCGCGGCATGACGATGTCCACGTTAGCCGTGTCTTTGCCGGTCAGACCGCCCTCGGCCTCGGCGATCACTTCGCAGTGCTGCATTCCGCCCGTCTTGGCGCCGCAGATGAGTGTGACGCTGCGCGTGTCGCCAGCGGCCAAATCGCCGATCTCGAAGTCAACGCGCGGGGCGCGGGCGTGTTCCAGCCCTTCCGAAAGGGTGGCGTGAATCTTCACTTTTTCGGCGGAGCCGTCGCCTGGATTGGCTACAGTCAAGGTGAAAGCAGCGATTTCGCCGATCATCACCTTTTCCGCGACCGCCGCCTTGATCGTCAACTTCGGCTCGCGCACTTTGAAGCTCGTAACTGTTGAGCCGGTGAACGTGACCCAGGCTTGCGGGGCCACATCGCCCTTCGCCTGGGCCAGCATCTTCATCTGCAAATTCTTTTCCTGGCCAGGCATCAGCGTCGCTAGGTCCCAGGCGAGGGTGCCATTCTCCTCGGTCGCCTTAGGCTCTGAGGAGGCGACGGTGCAACCGGCGGGGACTTTGACCTGCACCAGCACTTTTTGCACGGGGATCTTACAGGTATTGCGGACGACAAGCGTGAAGTCGGCGGCTTGGCCCACCTTGACGACCGGCGGCCCCACCCACTCCATGCTCACGGCCGGCTCTTGTCGTCCCGTGGGATTGCTAGAGGACGTAGTGACCTGCGGCTTGTCGTCGCTAGATGGGGCGCGCGGCGGAAAATCGGCGCCGGGCGGGATGCTCGCTGGATCGGGAAGGACTGCGGGTTTCAGCCCGCCCGAGGTCGTAGGATCGGCAGCGGCCGTTGGAATCAGAAGGCCGGAAGCGGGCGCCGGAGGCGCGGGCTTAACCGTGCCGAACTGATCCGTCCCGGCAACGGGTAGCGCAGGCCCAACCGGGGCCGGAGGAGATAAGGGAGCGATCGGTTCCACAGCCGGACTAGGCAAAGGCGGTTTCGCAGCCGACGGCGCGGGAGCTTCCGGAGCTTTATCCAAAGAAGGCTGCGCCCACGCCAGGGCCGCCCAACTCACCAGGGTCGCGCAGAGCATGGCGACGCCGGCGATCAGAAGAACTCGCCTCATCCTTCAATCTCCTGTTCAGGACTGGAATAATTCGCGGTTCCGCGACGTCGCCCGGCTTTCCGTAGAAGGGCGCCAACTCGGGCGCAAGGACCCGAGGAAGCGGCACTATAACGGGAGTCGGCGTCCCGTCAAGCCCGCACCGCCGCGAACGGCGGGTCTACAGGCCGAAGCCCGGTAAACCGGGCTGCGAGGCAATTCCAGCCCCATTCACGGGGCTTTGGCCTGTAGACCCGCCGTTCACGGCGGGGCGGTCGTGCCGGACGCGCCCAAAATCAAGAGGCAGACCGCCCTCTCGATTTTGGCGTAGGGGCGGGGTTTCCTTGACATCGCAGGGCGGGGAAACCCCGCCCCTACGACCCAAAATCGAGAGGGACAGCCTAATACTCCGCGATTTGTGTCGGGCAATCGGCGTTCTGGGAGGATGGAGTGGATGGAGACTGGCGCCAATAGGCGAGGCGCCGGCACGAACACAAAAAAAGGCTCCGAGACCACGCGTGGTCTCGGAGCCTGGCGTCGAAAACGACGCTTATCGTTGCCGCACTTCAATCAACGCACCGCGTAGTCGAAGATCTGGATGCCCTGATCTTGATACATGTGGTTGCCATTCTCGTCTTGCTCGGGGACGAGCCAGAGTTCCTGGTTCTTGAAGGTGTTCCACTCGTCGCCGTTTTCGGACTTGACCCAGATGTGCGCGGAAGCGGCGTTGATACGCCAGCCGTTGTCATCCAGGTCGGTAACTTCCCCGGGTTCCAGCCGGAACTGCAAGGCGTCGTCGCCGTCCCCGGACCAAACCCAGTCGCCCTGATCGTTTAGCGCCTGGTACTGCACGAAGATCGTCACCGGTTTGTCCGTGTCGTTGGCGACGCGCAAGTAACGAGTTTGCTGCAAGACGTCGGCGGCTTGTGCGAGACCGCTGGCCGCCAATTCCAAGGCGTCGGCGTTCTGGTCGCCGCCGATGTCCGCGAAACCGGGGTATTCGCAGGGTAATACCGCGCATTCGATTCCAGGTCCGTCCGGAATGCCGTCCGGCCCGAAGCCGGCCGAAGAGTCCGAGGGAATCCATACCACTGACGTGCCGGCAGGGAAAGAATTGCCGCCGCCGAGAATGAAATCTTCGCCCTGGCCGCCGCCGGGAATAAACCCACCAAACAGAGTGCCGGCGTTAATGATGGTGGCGCCGATCCCAGGGGGCAAACCGCCGATAAAGGGTGGGTTGAAACCCGTGGTCATTTGGTTAGCGGCGATCTCCAGATTGCCTTGGGCGACTGCGACCGCGAGAGGCGACCCCGGCGGAGCTTGGCCTCCGATGCCGTTAAAAACGTCCCGCTCTTGGGAGTTCAAGGTCTTGCCTTGAAGGAACTTGTTGATCACCTGTGCCTGTTCTTGCGAGGTTGTAGGTTTCACCGCGAACTTTTGCAATGCGGCAATGCCCTGGCCGTCTATCAAGGCCGCACCGCTCGCGGGACTTTTGCGAAGCTCATTATGGATGGCGGCGGCCTGCTTGGGATCCGTCACGTTGGCCTGTGCGGCTTTCAGGGCATCAACACCCGAATTGCCCAACGGCTTGTTTTTGGTCCTCCCCACGGCGGGATAGGTCTTGGCGACTTGCCCAAGGGCGTCGGTTTTCCCTTTCACGTCCACCGGTGTGCCTTTCGGCTTGGCGCCCTTTTGCGGGCCCGAAGGCGTCGTAGTCTTCCCATTCCGCGCCGGTTTCACAACGGCCGTATGCGTCGCTTTCTCATTGGCCGCCTTCGCCGCGTTAACCTTATCTTTTTTGTCTTTAGGAGCCTTATCGAAAATCGCCTGGGTCGCTGCCGACGGCTGGGGAGGCGCCGGTGGCTTAGTACCAGTAGGCTTGGCATGCACCTTCGTCCCTATGTCGTTAGGCTTCGTTCCGTTGCCGTTGGGCTTCGCCCCGATGCCGAGCGGATTGCTGGGCTTGTTGCCAAGCGGGTTGCTGGGCTTGTCGCCGAGCGGATTGCTAGGCTTGTTGCCGAGCGTGTTGCTGGGCTTGTTGCCGAGCGGGTTGCTGGGCTTGTTGCCGAGCGGGTTGCTGGGCTTGTCGCCGAGCGGATTGCTGGGCTTGT
>DHJA01000128.1:21521-23676 GCA_002404095.1 Planctomycetaceae bacterium UBA4732
GAGCGGATTGCTGGGCTTGTTGCCAATCGGGTTGCTGGGCTTGTCGCCGAGCGGATTGCTGGGCTTCGGGTTATTAAAGGGGTTGTTCGGCCTCTGGTTGTTCGACTGATTCGGGTTGTTTAAGGGGTTATTCTGCTTCTGGTTGTTGAACTGGTTGTTCGGCTGATTCGGGTTGTTAGAGGGGTTGTTCGGTCGCTGGTTGTTGAACTGGTTGTTCGGCCCCTGGTTGTTGAACTGGTTGTTCCCCGGTGGAGGGCCGTTGTTTTGATTCCCTGGCGGCGGGTTGTTCGCGGGCGGCTTCGGTGCTGCATAAGCGCTGACGCCCAGCGCGAGGATCGCGACCAGGCCGCCAGCTAGTATTCTGATACCGTAACAATTCACGACCGGCTCCTTTGATTCATGCTTTCATTTATATGGGCTTTTGAGGGCCAGCCCTGGAGGCCCATGAGCCTTACGAAACGCATTCTGTGAAAAGGCAGGATAGACGTTTCGATCCGGTGAGATCGTATCTTGGGGTCTATCTTACCTAGATTTCCTGTCGGAGAAAGCATAAAGTCGATGCTTTCGGCAAATTCGGCAATCCATGTAGGCCGGTTTTGCCAGTTGTTCCTGTAGGCGACTTGGATAAGTGGAGAGTTTAGCAGCGTAAGACTGCACCGCAGCCGTTGTGCCTGTCAAAGCGAAAGGCCATTTGATGGGACGGCACGGCGGTCAGGGCAGACAAAGAAGCATGCACAGCTGTCGAACAGGCGACAAGCGATCGAGAAGCGTTCCAACTCGGAGCGGCCGACCTTATGTTTTCAGGAAGAAGCGACACGGCCGGCGGCAAGATGTCATCGTCCTCATCCTGCGGCATCGGGGTTTGGGGCGTCGAAGCGGGAACGGTAGCCAGAGAGCAGGTTAACAGCATCGGAGAATCGAAGACGGCCCACAAAGTCAGCAGAGCGCACACGGATGCCATGAGCCGAACGAACCGGCTTCCGGCAAGGGTTCTTCTCCACGGATAAATGGGAGAGATCATATGTCTCATGTAGCTTTGCCGCGGATGGCTGGCTACTTCCTGGTCCGATTGTGCGCACGATAAAGGATTATCCTAACAGCTTGAAAAACGAAGGCAAGCATTCTCTGGAAAAATCGCTCATGACGATGACGAGGATACCTGTTTAATCAGATAGATATAATCTGAATAGCCGCGAATCCTACCAGCGGTGTAACCGCATTTTTTCCCGCAGTTTGCCCAGACCGCTCTTGACCAAATTCCTACGCATTCTTACTGTATCCTCTGGAGCGCCCACCTTCTCACACATCTTTATGTGAGTCGATGGGGTTTTGGGAGTTCAGTAAACGTGGAGGAGGTTTGAAATGTACAGTGTTGTGTTGATGATGGCCATGACGAGCGGCGGCGACGTGGCGGACAACGGTCACCGTCACGGCGGTTGCTGCGGCGGGTACGAGAGCTACAGTTCCTGCAGCGGCGGCAGCTACAGCGGCTGCTGTGGCGGTAGCTACAGCGGCTGCTGTGGCGGCGGACACCACCGTCACCATCGCCACCACGGCGGCGGCTGCTGTGGTGGCGAGAGCTACGGCTGCTGCGGCGGCTACAGTGGCTACAGCGGCTGCAACGGTGGATATGCCGGCTACAGCGGCTGCACCGGCGGTCAGGTGATCATCGGGGACGGCCATGAACACCACGAGATGCACGACGGCGACCACGACGGCCATCATGAAGGCCACCACGACGACAAGAAGGGCGGTAAGGGGCCGGAAGAAGAGATCAAGAAGCCGGCGAAACCCGAAGCGGCCACCCCGGCTCCGGCCACGATCATCGTGAGCCTGCCGGCCAACGCCACGCTGACGATCGACGACGCGGCCACCACTTCGACCGCTTCGACGCGGGTGTTCACGTCTCCGGTCCTGCCCGCGGGCAAGGACTTCCATTACACCCTGAAGGCCCAGTACATCCGCGCAGGCCAGCCGGTCGTACTCAGCCGCGAAGTGACCGTTCGCGCCGGCGAAGAGACGCGCGTGAATCTGCAAGCGGGTTTGGCGGGCGTCGCCAGCCGCTAAGTCGATTGACAACTTAAAGTAAGTAGAGAAGGGGGGCCGTAACGGCCCCCCTTCTTGTTTGTTTGCGCCTAGTGCTTCGTCACGCATG
>DHJA01000128.1:23836-26061 GCA_002404095.1 Planctomycetaceae bacterium UBA4732
GGACGGGCTTCTAGCCCGTCCCACCTGACCCATCAAAGTACGAGTGACGTTGCACTAGTCCACGCTTAATATCTGTTCCATAAGTCCGCCCTCTGCCCGGAAAAAGGGCGCCCAAAAATCCTATTGGACTTATAGCCTTAGGGCAAATGCGGCACCATCAACGTGAACGGCCACACATACGCTTGAAGCAGCGTGATAAGACCAACCACCGACGCCAATACGAAGCTATGCCAGATGACGGCCTTGAAGATGTCCGCCTCGCGGCCGACTTGATTGGTGGCGGCCGTCGCCACCACGATGCTCTGGGCGTCGATCATCTTGCCCATGACGCCGCCGGTGCTGTTTGCCGTGCAGATTAACACCTGCGCCTGGCCGAGGTTGAGCTGCGACATCCAGCCGGCCTGGTGAACTTTGGTCGCGGTGATCTTCTGAAGGCTGCCGAAGAGGGCGTTGCTCCCCGCGTCGGTGCCGGTCAGGAAAACGCCGACCCAGCCGAGCAGCGTGCCGAAGAATGGATACATCGCCCCAGTGTAAGCGAAGGCCACGCCCACGGTGGCGTCCATTCCGGCGTATCGTGTGACGTAACTCAAGCCGAGCATCAAGGCGATCGTCGGGATCGGGATCTTCATTTGAATGCAGGTGGTGCGGAAGACCCGGAAGATCGCCCGCGGCCTCATGCGCAGCAGCAAAATGGAGAGCAACGCGGCCGCGAACACCGGAAAGCCCGGTGACGTGAGCCAGGGTATTTCAAACTCCGCTTTCTCCGGCTTCTGGGGGCCGAGGTCGGCGTCGTGCAGCGAAGCGTCGCGCATCACCCGCTGATCCAGGAACGGGATCGCGACCGTGTACGACGTCTGGACCGGTCCCACCATGAGGGGACCGAGTTTGTCCCGCTTACGCTGGCCTTCCTCTTGCCGCAGTAGGCCGGACAACAGCAACAGCAGCGACATGATGGCGAACGGCGCCCACGCGAGCATGATCCGACCGGCGGTGAGCGGGCGTTCGGGTACGGCCACGCCACTCGACACCGACTGCATTAGGGCGGCGGCCGCGGCGGCGTGGGGGTCGTGGGCAAGCTCATGGGCGGCCTTCGCCGCGGCGGACTTAAGCGCCGCCGCCTGCACCTCGGCAGGCGTCCGGTCGAAGTGCCATTCCTTGCGCGGCTTCCAGAATCGCAAGAAGATCGCCGTCACCACCAACGAGAAGATGCCGCCGCCCACGTCGGTCATGGGAAATAGGGCAATGCCGTACGGCGTCATGGTGGCGAAAACGAACTGGAAGACGGCGAAAGAGCCGCCGCCCACGAGGAGGACCGGCCATATCTCAAATGTCTGTCGCCAGGAACACATGCACCGAACCATGTAAAGCGGCACGAAAAGGGACAAAAGCGGTAGCTGATGGCCCGCCATGATGCTCAACGTCTGCGTGTTGAGGTCGGTGACGCCGCTGAGGACGATGAGCGGCGTACCGAGGCCGCCGTAGGCGACCGGCGACGTATTGGCGATGAGGCACAGGACGGCCGCGAGGAAAGGGTCGAAGCCGAGGCCGACCATGATGGCGCCGCAGATGGCGACGGGTGTACCGCTGCCGGCCGCGCCTTCGAGGAAGGCGCCGAAGGCGAAGCCGATGAGGACGGCTTGAATGCGGGCGTCGCCGGACAGCCCGGCCACGGATCGGCGCACCACGTCGAACTGGCCGGTCTGTACGGTCACGTTGTAGAGCAACATGGCGTTGAAGATGGTCCAGCCGATGGGCAGAAGGCCGAAGCCGGCGCCGTAGAGAAAAGCCATGCCGGCCGGCAGCGCCGGCATTCCGAAGGCGAGGACGGCGATGGCGAGGGCGCAAATAGCGGCGGCGGCGGCGGCCTTGGGCGCCAGCCAGCGCCGCGGCACGAGCAGCCAAAACAGCACCAGCACCGGCACGGCCGCCAGGAAGGTGGACCACAGCCACGACGCCGGAACCCATTGGGCAAGCGGGTCGAGGCGTTGCTGATAGACGTCGGCCCATATCATGGAGCGGTCCTCATGCGGCGGCGGGTATGCGACGGATTCTATTGCCCTGCCGCGCCGATGCAAGCATGGCGGATAAAGTGGATGCAATCCAGATTTGGCGTAGGAATCGAAATGGGAATGGGAGAGCGAGCCGCCGGGTTTATCCCGGCGGGCCGGACGGCGGGCATAAAGCCCGCCGCTCGCCTTTAATCCTTAGAGCCTGTGCGAAAAATC
>DHJA01000124.1:0-201 GCA_002404095.1 Planctomycetaceae bacterium UBA4732
GCCGCTGACCAGGCGTTTGCCGTCGGGGCTGAAGGCCACGCTGGTGACCCAGAGGGTGTGGCCCTTGAGGGTAAGGGTTTCCTGGCCGGTCTGGGCGTCCCACACCTTGACGGTGCCGTCCTGGCTGCCGCTGACCAGGCGTTTGCCGTCGGGGCTGAAGGCCACGCTGCGGACCGCGCCGGTGTGCCCCTTGAGTGTGAG
>DHJA01000124.1:494-2819 GCA_002404095.1 Planctomycetaceae bacterium UBA4732
GTCGGGGCTGAAGGCCACGCTGGTTACCCGGCCGGTGTGCCCCCGCAGGGTGCGCTGATTTTTGTTAAAGAGGGTGTCGAGGTAGTCGTACTCCCAGCCGCGCAAGTTGCCCTGGCAGGCGCCAAGCAGGTCGCGGGCATGGCCGACGTCGCCGTCCTGCCATTCGCGCTGGGCCAGGGTGATCTGGCCGGCATAGGCCAGCCACTCGGCCTTGGTCCGGGCCGCGTCGGCCTGGACTTTCTCATTCTGGGCCTTCTCCTTGGCTCCTCGTTCGGCTTCGGCACTAGCCTTGGCCGAACCCAGGGCGTCGCGTTCAGCACCCAAGGCGTTCTGCAAACTGATCGTAAACCAGGCGCCGCCTCCCACGAGACCTAGCGCCGCCAGCACCAGGGCCGCCAGCAAAGCCGCCACCGCGGGACGCCGCTTGGCCCATTTGACGCCGCGCTCCAGGCGGCCCACCGGCCGCGCCTGGATCGGCTCCTGAGCCTGGAAACGCCGCAAATCCTCCGCCAGATCGGCGGCCGTGGCGTAACGCTTGCCCGGCGCCTTTTGCAGACATTTCAGACAGATTGTATCCAGATCGCGCGGCGTTTTCGACTGCAACTTTCGCGGCGGAACCGGCTCGTCGTTGACCACCTGTAACACCGTGTCCAGAGGCGTGGCCGCCTTGAACGGCGGCCGCCCTGTCAGCAATTCATACAGGATCGCTCCCAGAGCGTAGACATCGGCGGGCGGGCCGACCTTGTTGCTGTCGCCGCCGGCTTGCTCCGGGGCCATGTAGCTCGGCGTGCCCATGATGGCGTTGCTGCCGGTCGGCCCCGCCGCGTCTTCTAGCTTCTTGGCCAAACCAAAGTCGGTGATCTTGGGTGTGCCGTCGGCGGTCAACAGCACGTTGGCGGGTTTCAAGTCGCGGTGGACGACGCCGGCTTGGTGAGCGGCGTGCATGGCCCGCGCCAGCGTCTCCACCAACCGGGCC
This sequence comes from Planctomycetaceae bacterium UBA4732, assembly GCA_002404095.1. GTDB lineage: Bacteria > Planctomycetota > Planctomycetia > Gemmatales > Gemmataceae > UBA4732. The sequence goes on from DHJA01000124.1 coordinate 1,471, forward strand.
GCTTGTTGGGGCGGCAGCGGCGTACCGTCGAGTTTCTGGGCCAGACTGCCGCCGTCCACGAACTCCAGCGAAAAGTAGGGATGGCCGTCGTGTTCGCCGACCTCGAAGATTTGCACGATGTTCGGGTGCTGCAAGCGGGCGACCGCTTCGGCCTCGGTGCGGAAGCGGGCTACCTCCCGTTCGCCGGCGTATTCGCCGGCCAGGATCATCTTCAGGGCCACCAGACGGTTGAGCTTGCTCTGCCGGGCCTTGTAGACGACGCCCATGCCGCCGCGGCCCAGTTCGTCCAGCAGTTCGTAGTCGCCGATGTAACGGACTTTCGTGCCCAGCGGCGGGCCGATAAGAGGCGCCTCACGGGGGGCCAACGTCGCCGCCTCCGCCGCTCTATGGAGACCCGTTACGCCCTCTTCCGGTTCCGTCCTCTGCGAAGGAGGAGGCGACGGAAGGCGCAGCGGTTGCGCCAGTTGATCGACCCTGTCGTGGTCGGCGAAGAAGGCTTCCAGCTCGCCCGCCAACTCCGGATGGCGGGCGAGCAGCTCTCGCCGGTCGGGCGCGCGGCCGGCGTCCACGGCCTCCAGGTACGCGGCGATGAGGGCATCGACGCGCTGGTCGCGGGAGGGGGAAGGATCGAGTTCATCGGACATGACATTACTCCGGTTTTTGCAACTGCTGACGCAGCTGTCGCAATCCGCGTTTGAGCAAACCCGCCACGGCGGCGGGTGTGCGTCCCAGGCGCTGGCTGATGTCGGCTAGGGGCCAACCTTGACAGTGCCGTAGGACCAGCGCTTCCCGCTGCATTTCCGGCAAGGTTGCCAGGGCGGCGGCCAGCCGGACGGCCAGTTCGTTCGCCTCGGCCTGCTGGCTGGGCGACGACTGCTCGGCGACCAGCCACGACTCGATGCGGGCCGAGGATTCTTCCAGGGCCGCTTCCAAGGACCGTTCGCGCGTCACGTCGCGCTTGGCCCGGTGCAGGGCGCGGATGGAATCGGCCAAGTTGAAAGCCAGCATCTGCCGCAGCCAGGCGGCCAACTCGGCGCTGGTGTGGCCGCGGAACTGGTCGCGCTTGCGGTGGGCCTCCAGCAGGGTTTGCTGGACCACGTCGGAGGGGTCCAGGTTGCCCCGAAGCGCGTCGCCCAACTGGAGCCGCGCCAAGAGAAGCAGGTATTCCCGAAAGCGCTCCAGGGCCGGCGGGTCGGCTTCGGCTTGGTGATTCATAGAAGTCCTCTACCTACATGGCCGTCAAACGCGCGGATTCGGGGCGCGCCGATGGCCCGAGTTTCCTCTTTTATCTCATTTTCGCGGCAGATGAAGATGTGGCCTGTACCATCGTTTAGCCGCGACCCGTTTAC
>DHJA01000124.1:2915-17978 GCA_002404095.1 Planctomycetaceae bacterium UBA4732
GTAAACGGGTCGCGGCTAAACGATCATTCGTCCCTTTGCGAACCGAGCGCGACGCCGAGTAAGCCGAAGGCGCGGTTCGCCGGCTCCCAGCTCTTGACGACGCCCGCCTGACCAGGATTGCGCCGCGCCCATTCCTCGTGGGCCAGCCACGCCGATACCGTAACCGTATGCGCTTCCACCGTATCGATCAGCTTCACGTCGGCGCTCTGCTTGCCCTGAGCGAGCTGCGCCTGGAATGCGGCCAGCTGCGCCCGGCCACGCAGGTCACGGTCGGGGATAATGTCGGCCAAGGACTGCAACGAATCCGCCGCCACGCCGGCCCGCGCGCCGATGCGAGCCAACCGCAGCAGCAACCACGGCGACGGCGGCGGACCCTTCGGCGGCGATAACGCTTGCTGGATTGCCAGGGCGACGTCGTTCGTGCCTGCCGTCTTATCGTCGAGGGCGGCGCCGGCCAGCGCGGTTAAAGCCTGAAGCCGCTGGTTCGACGTGAATTTCGCGTACTGGGCGTTCTGCCGTGCTTCGCCCCACTGCTTCAGGCGCGCCTGCCCTTCGACCGTGCCAAGGCGCTTATTAAATTCGTCCTCTGCTGGCGGTCTCATTTTCTTGGGCGCCTCCGGCAGCTCCCGACTCAGAGTAATCGCCAACGCCACCGCCGACGGGGCCAGCGCCGGCCGATCCTTGGCGGCGAAGAGCGCCAGCGCCTGATCCGCGGCCTTCGCCGCCAAGTCCTTCTTATCCGCCGTCAGCAATTCCAAGCCGACCACGCCGAGCGCCTCCGCTTTCTCCTTATCCGGAGAGGAATAAAGAGAAGAAGCCAGCGCGGTCGCCCGCGCTCCCTGTCCCTTGACGGCAAGCCGGCGGGCGACTTCGCGCAGTCCTTCCAACTTCGCCTCGGAAGATCGAATGTCGCGCAGGGCCGCGTGGATTTCCTTCTGCGTATCGTCCCATTTGAGCTTTGTGCCGGCGTCCACCTCTTCGGGCGATCCTCCTAACGCTGTTTCGGCCGCGGCGAGGTCTTGCAATAGGGCGTCGTGTTCCGTCGCGCTGTCGCCGGCGCCGGCCGCGCGGGCCAGGGTGCTCAGACTTTTGTGGAACTGATCTTGCGCATCCACGGCGCATCCGGCCTTCCGCGCCCGTAGCGCATGTTCCCCCGCCAGGCGATAGATCGCGGCCCGGCCGTCACGGCCTAAATCGCTCTTTCCCGGATCGGATTCGGCGTAATCCAACGCCAGCTTCACCGCCTGCTCTTCGCGCGCTTGCGCCCACTTGTACCAGACGAGGACGGCGCAAACGGTCAAGAAAATCGCGGCGGCCGACCACGTGGCATAGCGGGTTATACGCTGCCGCACCGTGCGCAGCGCCTTGGCCTCGGGAAAAGCGCCGGCGTCTTGCAGCGATTCGCGGCTGACCGAGGCGGTACCCGTGGTAGAACCCCACGCCCCTTCCGGCGCCTTCTCTTCGGGGCGCCGAGCCGCCGACGGCAGGTTCTGATTCGTTTGGCGCCAGTTGGCCGGGTCTTTCTTCACCGGCTCCGGGACTTTGATGATGCGGCGACATTCGGGGCACGGCGACCGTTTGCCGGCGAGGTCGAGCGGAAGGTGCAATTCCGCATCGCACATGGGGCAATTAAAGTCGATGGTCGTGGACGCAACGGCGGCGGCCTCTGGCGGCGGCTCGTCCCTCAGTGCCGCGGCGGCCTCGGCTTCGAGGTCAATCGGCCCCGACGTCGGCTTCGGCGGCCGGAGGGGGCGCGGCGGAGGCGCGGCGGGCTTGACCGCGGGTGAGGCCGCTGTATTCGGAGGTCGAACCGGCGCAGGCACGGTCAAAACATTGGCGCAATGGGGACATTTCCCCCTTTTGCCCGCGAATTCGTCCTTGACGCTCACGACCTTTTTACAACTCGGGCAAAGGAATTTGATCGCCATGATTGTCGGCGTCCGTTGAGAGGGGCGCGCTGGCCCGTTCCCGTCGATTCTACTACGCGACGCGGGGTGACGGCCACAGACGTTGTCCACTCGCTCCGCCAGTGGACAGGTCAAACCGACTCGCGGAGCGAGTCGGCCACTATCAAGACATCCGCCGTCGTATCTGCTCCGGCGTCGCCGTGCCGGTCGTGCCGATCTGTCGCACGGTGATCGACGCCACAAGGCAACCAAAGGCCGCCGCTTGCTCCAGCGTCGCGCCCGCCGCATGCGCGCATACGATTCCGGCGCTAGTGCTGTCGCCGGCCCCGACCGGGTCGGTCGGCCCGTCCGCTGGATAGCCGGCGATCCGCACGGGCGTTCCGTCCATGCGCCCGGGGTCCGCCAACAAAATCCCCTCGTCGCCGCAAGTACAGAACACCGGCCGCCCGGCCTGCCGGGACAGCCGCGCCACGACGGCCGTCAGCTCCTGGCCCTTCGCCGCGACCAGGCATTCCTGACGGTTGGGTTTCAGGGCCGTGTTACGGAATAAGGCGATGCGTTCCCGGCTGTCGGCCAGAATAAGCCGTTCGGGTCGCGCCGCGCCCAGCTCCGCGATGCGTTCGCGCATGCGCGCCGTGACCACGCCGCAGTCGGCCTCGCTGACCTGATCCAAAACGACCAGCGCGTCCAACTCATCCCAGACTTTATCGAGGGCCTTCCGTACCAAATCCTCAGCGGCCGACGGTAGCGGCGTGCGATTCTTGATATCCAGGCGGTTCAACTCGCGCGGCGGCTCCCCGGCGCGATGCAATATCGGCTTCATGTAGGTCGGCGTCCGTCGGCCGTCCCAGCAAAATAACCTATTCGTATCGACTACGGCCAGTTTATCGAGGGCTTGGCGAAGCTCGTGACCCTCGCCGTCATCGCCGATCACGGAAAGAGGAATGATGCGGCCGACCCCTAGCGCCGCCAAATTACTGATAACGGTGCCGACCGCGCCCGGGTACGAGCGCACGCGCGTCACCTGATAGGCGTCGAGCCCGGTTTCCACGGACGGCTCCGTCAGGGCGGCGTCGATGTCGAGATAGCGGTCGAGGAACAGGTCGCCCAGTACGCCTACCTTCAGATCGGGCAGGCGTTTCAGGATCGGTTCGATCACTTCCTCGGTGAGCGGATCGTCGGGCGTCATAGCGTTCCTTCTTTGGCGGCGAAGGCGGCGGCTTAGAAGCGGTTTCAGAACCCTGGCGAGCCGGCGGGTTTATCCCGCCGGGACAAGCCCATTAGTTTTTACACAGACGCTGGTGTTTCCTCTACAGACGGGGTGCCATGCTTTCGCCGGCTGGTCCCGAGACGCGGTCCAGTCCTAACCCCGCGAAAGCATGACTCCCGCGCGAGGACTCATGCTTTCGCGGCGGCTTCGGCGGTCAGACGGTACGGAAAGAGGCCGCGAAAGCATGGCACCCCTCTTGTGTAGAAACCTATGGGACAAGCCCGGCGGTTCGCCTGGAAGCCGTTTTGAAATCGCTTCTTAATCCTACTTCCTCATTCATACGGCCGACCGCGTTCCGAAGGCCAACCGAACGGATGGCTTTCTGCTGTTTGTCGTCCTCAAGTATCTCACGGATGCTCTCGTATAGTTCCACGGGAAGGAGAACATAGGCGGCGTTCGTCCGCGGATCGACAAGGCGAGCCGGGTCTTCGCCTAAGGCGTCCAGGGCGTGTTGCTGCTGATCGGTAAGTTCGATGCTCATGACCCTCTCCTTTTTGGCTATTCTACGCGACCCCGTGATCGCCGTCTATCGGTTTCCCAGGCAATGCACTACTCCGCGGCGCTTAAACGACTTGGATGGCAGAGGGAGAGAAATTGCTATATTCAGATGGGTGAGAAAAAGAAGCGGCGGGCGCCCCCCTAGTTATAGGGGCGCCCATAAAAGGAGAGCTGTCATGAGTGTGAAGCGGAGTCCTTGGACGTCGGCACTTGCCGTCACGTTGCTCATTGGCCTGTCGGCCCAAGCCGACGCCCCGAAGAGTCCGCCGGCAAAGAAAGCTCCGCCCGTCCCCGAAGGAGCGAAAGTGGAGCGCGACCTCGAGTACGGCCCGCACGGCGTCGGCAATAAGCTCGACCTGTATCTGCCTGAAAAAGAGGCGGATCATCCGCTGCCGCTGGTGATCTGGATCCACGGCGGCGGCTGGGAAGCCGGCAGCAAGGACGCCCCCGCGGGAATGGGAATGTTGAAGGTGGGCTACGCCGTGGCCTCCATCAATTATCGCCTCAGCCAGGAAGCCAAGTACCCCGCCCAGATCGAGGACTGCAAGGCGGCCGTGCGCTTCCTGCGCGCCAACGCCAAGAAGTACAACCTCGACCCGGATCACATCGGCGTCTTCGGCGCGTCGGCCGGCGGACACCTTGTCGCCCTACTCGGCACGACCGGCGGCGTCAAGGAATTGGAAGGCAGCGGCCCCAACAAGGACGTATCGAGCCGCGTCCAGGCCGTAATCGATTGGTTCGGCCCGACCGACATGCTGAAAATGAAGGAGGAGGCCGACGACAAGGCGGTGTTCGACGCCGATTCGGCCAACAGCCCGGTGGGCAAGTTATTCGGCGGCCCGATCCAGGAGCATAAGGAACTGGCGGAAAAGGCCAACCCGATCCACTTCATCACCAAGGACGCGGCGCCTTTCCTCATCATGCACGGCGACAAAGACAACGTCGTTCCGCTGGCGCAAAGCCGAATTCTCGACGACGCCCTGAAGGCCGCCAAGGTGGAGTCTACCTTGGTGGTGATCGAGGGCGAAGGCCACGGCGGTCCCGGCTTCGGGACTCCAGAGAACCTGCAAAAGATCGTCGATTTCCTCAACAAACATCTCAAGCCGAAGGCCGCCGCGCCCAAGTGAGGAAAAGGGAGTCAGCGGACGTGAAATTTCATGAAATGACGTTTCCCGAACTGCGGCTAGTATCGCGGGCCGGCGCCCTGGTGCTGGCCCCGATCGCCGCCGTGGAACAGCACAGCCGACACCTGGCCGTTTTGACCGACACCGTACTCGTGAGTGCAGTGGCGGAAGGGGTCGAGCGCCGGCTGCCGGATTCCGTCGTCCTACTGCCGACGCTGTGGTTCGGGGCAAGCCACCATCACTTGCGCTTCGGCGCCACGCTGTCGGCGACGGTGGACGTACACATCGACCTGTTATGCGATTTGCTAACGCCGCTATTGGACGACGGCTGGCAGCGCGTGTTGCTGCTGAACGGTCACGGCGGCAATATCGACACGATGCAAATCGCACTACGTCGGCTCCAGCCGCGCTACCGTGACCGCATCCTGGGGGCGGCATCGTATTGGGACTTGGCAGCGGCGGAATTGTCGGCGCTGGCCGAGGGGCCGCGCAAGACGATGGGCCACGCCTGTGAGTTCGAGACTTCGATGATGCTGGCGTTGCGGCCGGACCTGGTGCGCCGCGACCAGATACGCGACGACCCGCCGCGCGAGGATGCGGCTCTGCGCGGTCTTTACCTCGCCGAAGACATGAAACAGCGTACCGATCACGGAGCAGTCGGCTATCCGGAGTTGGCTACGGCCGAGAAGGGACTCGCGTTTTTGGCCGCCGCAGTCGCGCGGACAGTGGAGGTGGTAGAGGCGTTGCTTAGACGGAAACTGCCGGAGTGATTTCGGATAGTTCAGCCGTTTAGCCGCGACCCGAAGGGGAGCGCTCTATCAGAGCGCTCCCCTTCGGGTCGCGGCTAAACAGTTTTAACGAGGGACAATGGCGATCAAACCAACTCGCGCATCGGTTCGTTGCCCGATTCGACCAGATACTGCGGTCGCCCGGTAGTGTCGAGAACGCGCGCTTCGCTTAAGTTGATGCCGATGTTTTTGTAGAGCGTGGCGAACACTTCTTGGAACGTCACCGGCCGCTTGACGGCGTATTCCGCCAAGCGGTTCGTCTCGCCGATCACTTGCCCGGTGCGCATTCGGCCGCCTGCCAGGAGCGCGCAAGATACTTGCGGCCAATGGTCGCGGCCCGCGCCCTTATTGACGCGCGGCGTGCGGCCGAATTCGCCCCATACCACCACCGAAACGTCTTTATCCAATCCGCGCTCGTGGAGGTCCGACACCAGGGCGGATACGGCTTGATCCAGCAGCGGCATGTCCTTGCGGCCTTCGACGAAGTTCTTGCCGTCGGGGCCGTGCCAGTCCCAACGGCTGAAGTTCATCGACACCACCCGCGCACCTGCCTCGACCAACCGCCGGGCGAGACAGAAGGTCCGCACCATGCGCGGGGCGCCGTCGCGGATGAAGGCCGGGTCGTCCGTTCCGTAGCGCGCCAGAACTTGGGGATCTTCCTTCGACAGATCGAGAGCGTCGCGGAGCTTCGAGGACGTGAGGATGTTGACCGCCTGCCTGGCGTAAGCGTCCATGCCGTCGAGGACGCCGGTCTGGTCCATGCCGCGATTGAGTTCATCGAACGCGGATCGCAGCCGCATCCGGTCGCCGAGCTGGTCCAGCGTCAAGTCCTTCAGAGTCAGATTGTCCGACTTCATCTTCTGCCCCTGGCCGACGACGACGCGGAACGGCGCGTGCGCCATCCCGGCGAAACCGCCGACGCCGGGATAGCCCCACGTCGCATTGCCGGTCGGGTACATCAACGACATATGCGGCGGCACCGACGCATCGGCCGGCCCCTGCACCTTCGACACCCAGGCGCCCATCGCCGGCCAGAAGTCGGCCGAGCGCGGGTCTTTCTTACGGCCGGTCATGCACTGGTAAGAGTCGTGAAGGCCGTCGCAGCCGACCATGGAGCGGACGAAGGCGAACTTGTCCGCCATCTTTGCGATGCGCGGGAAATGTTCGCAGATGCGGATGCCGGGGACGTTGGTGTCAATGGGATTGAACTCGCCGCGGATGTCGGCCGGCGCGTCCGGTTTGAGATCCCACATATCGATATGCGGCGGTCCGCCGGGCAGGAAGACGTTGATGATGGCCTTGTGCGAGGAGCGAACGCCGGATTGCGCCTCGGCGGCGAGCAAGTTCGGCAACGCCAAGGCGCCGCCGACAAGCGTGCCGCCTACAGTGAGAAAGTCGCGCCGGCTCAGGCCGTCGCAGAAGCCGCCCTTGCGGTGCGGCCGTCCGAAGATTGTCAGCATGAAAGCATCCCCCTTACTCTTATCTTTTCGTTTGACGGCCTGCGAAGCAAGGGCAATCGCCCGACATTTATCGGCGGACGCCGACTTGATCGTCGTGTACAATAGGCTTAATGGACGCCGAACCCCTCACACAGCTGCGTGCCGTCGCCGTTCGGATGCGGGAATTGAAGCCCGTTGCCGAGGCCACTGTTTTCTACGAATTGACATCCGACGCGCTCGTTTGGAGCGACGAAATCCCTGACGCCGAAACCAGCGATGTTAGCGATTTCCAGTGTCTGCGCTTCCTTTTCCGCTTCCGCACCACCCTGATGATGGGGGCGCCGGACGAGCGATTCCGAAGCCTCTGGGACGAGGCGAGGAACCTCTTCCCAGACTGGCACGGCTTCGACCCGAGGCGGCAGGCGGTCGAATATCGGCCGGTCTACCTGCGCTTCTGCGAACAGGCTAAACCCGACATCCGGGAACTGTTCGATAAGCCCGCCTGCTGATGGGGCCGCTCACGTCAACCGCGCTTGCGGCCCCGCCTGAAAGTCCGCCACTTCGAGATCAATGGTGCGTCGGCCCTGCCATTCGTTGATCTTAGGCGTACACGCCAAACAACACGCGCCATCGGCCGACATCAATTCTTCCAGCCGATCCGCCATGCCAAAGGCGATGGCTTTCATCGTCAAGCCGCTTTGGCTGACACGAAAGGACAAATGGCGCTCGCCGCCGCCGACTTTGCGCGGCGTCCCGTGTACTTGAAGGCCGCCGAGCAGGAACATCGGCCGCCGGTTGGCCGCTCCGTAAGGCTCCAGCCGGTCCAGGTCTCGCAATAGTCCAAAAGTCAGGGCGCTAAGCGGCGCTTCGGCGTCCAACACCAGTTCCGCCGGGGCCGGGCCGTCAGGCCGCCAAGCGGCTGTTATTTCACAAAAGCGCTCGCGGAAGGCGTTGATGTGCTCCGGCAAAATACGAAAGCCCGCGGCCGCCGGATGGCCGCCGTGTCCTACCAGCAGGCCGTCGCACGCCTTCAGCGCCTCGTGCAGCGCGAAACCGGCCACCGACCGCCCCGAGCCGACGGCCAGGCCGGCATGGGCGCCTAGGGCGTCCGGCGACGGTAGCTTAATCATCAGGGCCGGCCGGGCGTACTGCTCGGCCAGCCGGCCGGCGATGATGCCGATGACGCCGCCGTGCCAATCGGCGCTGGCCAACACGAGGGCCGCGTCGTCCTGTCGGCCGGTTTCCTCGATCATCTTGCGCGCGTCGATCAACATACGCCGCTCAAGCGTCTGCCGCTGGACGTTCTGTAGTTCCAGGTAGCGGGCGATCTCGACCGCCTTGTCGCGCTGTGTCGTCGTCAGCAGATCGACGACAAGACGGGCGCAGCCGAGCCGCCCGGCCGCGTTCATCCGAGGAGCGATTTTGAAGGCGACGTCCGAAGCGCGCAACTCGGCGCCGTCCTCAATGCCCGCAACCTCGCACAGCGCCTTGAGACCGACCGACGGCGCCTGCCGGAGACGATTGAGTCCGTAGCGTACGAGGATGCGGTTTTCGTCTAGCAGCGGCACCACGTCGGCCACCACGCCGAGAGACGCGAGGGCCACGGCGTCGAGCAGAAAATCGCGGAAACGAGGCGAAACCTTGGGGCCTCCGCTGGCCTTTTGCGCCAGCGCCCAAGCCAGTTTCAGGGCCACCGCCGACCCCGACAGGCCGCCGAACGGATACGAGCCGCCGGGCAGACGGGGATGCACCAGCACCGCGGCGTCGGGCAGCATCTCCTTGAATTCGTGATGGTCGGTGATGATTAGCTCTAATCCGAGCCTTTTTGCCTCCTCTGCCTCCTTAATGCTGGCGATGCCGCAATCGACGGTGACGACCAGCGAAGCGCCGTCCGCCGCGATCTGGCGCAGGGCGTCGCAGTTGAGGCCGTAACCTTCGTCGAGCCGGCGCGGAACGTAGAGATCAGGCTCCGCCCCGAGTAGGCGCAGACATTGAATGAGGACGGCCGCCCCGCTCACGCCGTCCACGTCGTAATCGCCGTAAACGCACAGGCGCCGGCCCTGCCGCACGGCGTCCCCGATACGGTCGGCCGCCTCGCTCACGCCCGGCAAAAGTTCCGGCGCGTGCAAGCCGGACAGCGGCGAATCCAAAAATCGACGCGCGTCTTGCGATGCGGTGAGGCCGCGGTTGAGTAAGAGTTGCGCGGTGATCGGCGACAACCGCAGGTCCGCCGCGAGCCGGTCGATGGCGGCGGGGTCGTGCGACAGGAGGCGCCAGGGTTTGGCAAGAGCGGCTGGCAGTGCGAAGTCCTTCCTACATCTTGTAGGTGAAGCAAAACAATCTCACGGGATTATATCCGACGCGCCGTTTTGAGGCTGTCCGAAAAGAATAGCCACAGATGAACAGATGAACACAGATGAACACAGATGAACACAGATGAAGAGTAAGAGAGTGAAAACGCCACGTTATCCGGCCATCCTGGCCTGTCTTTCCTTCTTATCTGTGTTCATCTGTGTTCATCCGTGGCCATTTTCTTTCTTTTCGGATAGCCTTTTAGCGCCGCCGCAACAGAAACAGCGTCTGGTCGTCCTGCAACTCGCCGCCCGTGAAGCGCGCCACGGCGGCGGCCGTCTCTTCCGCGCATTCTCGTAACGGCAGCGGCGTACGCGCGCCGCCCAGCACTTCGCACAACCCTTCCACGCCGAACATGCGCCGGTCGGGAGCAAACGCTTCGGTATAGCCGTCGGTGTACAGGATTAGCGTCTCGCCCGGCGCCAGCGTCAACGCCTTGTCTGTGTATACCGGCTCCACCGGGGCGCAGCCGAGCATCAAGCCCGGTTTCGCCGCCACCGTCTCGATTCGGCCGTCGGCGCGTCGCAGCAGCGGCGCCGGATGGCCGCCCAGCGCCACCACCACGCCGCCATCGACCGGATCGTAAACGCCATGCGCCAGCGTCACGTAGAGGTTCGTCGGATTGTCGGCGCACAGGGCGGCATTGAGGCGGCGTAACAACTCCGCCGGGCCGGACGCGGAGGGCGCCAGGTGTCGAATCAGCGTCCGCACCGCGATCATGAAGAGGGCGGCCGGCATCCCCTTGCCGGACACATCGCCAAGGAAGAAAGCCAAACGGCCGTTCGGCAGCGCGAAGAAGTCATAGAGGTCGCCGGACACCTCGCGCGCCGGCTGGACGCGGGCGAATATCTCCGGCCCCTCCGGCCCAAGCGGGTCGAAGTCGGTCGGCAAAAACGATTGCTGGATTTCGCGCGCGAACAGCAGTTCCTGCCTCAGCTGCGCCTCGCGCAAGTGTTCGGCATACAACGCCGCATTTTCCACTACCACAGACGCCTGTAGACACACGGCCGTCAGCAGTTCCAAATCGTCGGCCTTGAAGACCTGGCCCGGCCGTATGCAATCCAGCTGAATCACGCCGAGGCGACGACCTTCCCAGCCGATCAGGGGTACGCACAAAAACGACCGCAAATTGAGGGAAATAAGCGTAGCCGAAAGGTCCACTTTGCCGTCGCGGCCCACGTCTTCGCTCAACAGGCCGGCGCCGTCGTCCAGCGCTCGCCGCACGATGGTTCGGCTAAAAGGATAATCGGTGCGCGGCCCGTCGTGCCGTGTGCGTTGGGCGCGGACCGCCAGGCGGTCGCCCTCGCACAGCACCGCCATACCGCGGTCGGCCTGCGGAAACAGGTGTAACAAATGGTCGAGCAGCCGGCCCAGCACGGGGTCCAATTCCAGCGCGCGGCCGAGTTCGCGGGCGATCGCCAGCACGACTTGCAGTTTGTAAGCCGCGTTATTGGAAAAAAGCGTTGGATTGGTCGCGGCGGCGTCCACGCGGGCGCGGATGATGGGATCGGGCGCGGGCGAAGGGGGCGGACGGTCGCCGAGCAGGTGGAACGTATAGGGGCCGATGCGCAACTCGTCCTGGTCGGTGAGCGGCGCGCGGCCGGCGATGCGAACGCCGTTGATATAGGTGCCATTGCTGCTGGCGAGGTCTTCGATGAAACAGGCGCCTGATTGACAGATGATGCGCGCGTGGTGCCGGCTGACCGAAAGCGAATCGAGATAGACCGCCACGTCGGGCTGACGACCAATGAGCGCGCCGCCGTCTTCCAGCGTGAAACGCTGGCCGGCGTTCGGTCCTTTGGCAGCGACGAGTACGGTCATGCTGTCATTTTACGCCGCCGCTCTGATTGTGGCACGGTCAAGAGACCGTGCCACAACAGGGGAACTCCGGGCGCTTACGCGACCCGGCTCGCCAAAAACTAAGGAAGCGCGTTCAGCCGTTGCAACGACGCCTTAGCTTCTTTCGTCACGCGCGAGTCGGGCGGCCCTTTCGCCAATGTTTCGAGGAAGGCGCGGGCCTCGCCGGCGCCGATAGTTTCCAGCACCTGAACGGCGCGACTTCTGGCCGTCTCCTCGTTGGGAGCGTCCTTCAGTTTGGCGAGCAGGTCTTTCAGACGATAACGCGCCTCGGGCGACGGTTGTTTCTCGTAGGCTTGACGAAGCTCCGCCTCGACAAGGCGACCGCGTTTCGCCAACTCCGTTGTCGCCTTTTCGCGCTCCATAAAGTCGTCATTGTCGAGGTCGGCCACTAGGCGCGTCACATCCGGCTCCCGAGGCGGCGCCGGACGCAGCCGCTCGCGGAGGAAAGCAACGCTCTCGGCCGGCGTGGACTTCATCGCGCGCACGGCGTGGATCGCGTCGGCGGCGTCGTTGCCGCTCAATTCGCGCCACAGCCATTCCAACCGGCCGCGCGACAAGTCTTTGAGATCCCATATCGAAATGGCGCCGTCGGGCGCGGCCGAGGCCAACGTCTTACCGTCGGGAGCAAAGAGGATCGCCGCCGTATTGGACTTTTCGTCACGGAATTGGAGAAGATGCGCGCCCGTTTTGAGGTCCCACAAATGAATGGTTTTGTCCCCGCCTGTCGCCAGCGTCTTGCCGTCCGGCGACAGCGCGAAACAGACGGCGTCCATGTCTCGGCCGTCGAAGCGGGCAAGCTCCACCCAGGTTTCCATTTCGCTTATGCGGATCGTCTTGCCCTGCGTCCACAGGAAGGAATTGCCGTCCGGGGCAAACGCGATGAAGCCGACGCGACCGTCGCGGCCGACGAGCCGGCGCCGCTCGTCTTCGTCGCTCATACGCCAAACGGTCAACTCGCCGGCCTCGCCGCCGGCGCTCAGATGCTTGCCGTCCGCGGAAAACGCCAGCACCGACGCGCCTTTTTCGTGAAGATCAAGCCGGCCGCGCTCTTTGCCCGTCGCCGCGTCCCAAAGGCCAAGGTGGTCGTCGTCGCCGGCCGTCGCGAGCGTCTGGCCGTCGGGCGAAAAGGCGACGGCCCAGACATCGCCGGCGTGGGCCTTCCATTTGACACTTTTACCATCGTTATTGGCGTTAAAAAGGGCAACCGACGCCCCTTCGCCCACGGCGATGGTCTTGCCGTCCGGCGAGAATGCCAGACATTTCGCATCGCCCGCATCGGTCTTCAAGCGGCGCCGCAACTTGCCGGCGGCCGGGTCGTAGAGGGACGCGGCGCCGGATCCCGCCCAGGCCACGGTCTTGCCGTCCGGCGCGAACGCCAGGCGGCAGACGCCAGTGGGCTTCATGCCGCCGCCCATGCGTACCAAGGGTGTGGGCGGCGGCGGTTCAGAGGTTGGCGAGGGCGAAGCGCCGTGAGCCGCGGTGAGAAACGTCACGAATCCAACGACGGCGAGAGCGCGTGACGATGCCATGAGCTGGAGTCCTCCGAAGATCGCTATCAACGCCTTCTCCAGGCCGCCCGCACGTAACCTACTGAAGTTCCCCACGAAGGGTGGACACCCAGTTAAGAGTGTAAACTCTACTGAGGAGATCCATCATGGCCAACGCGCGACGATCCTACACCCGCGAATTCAAACGCGCGGCAGTCCAACTCATCACGGAACAAGACTACTCGGTCGCCGAAGCATCTCGGCGTCTGGGCATCAGCGCCAACCTCCTGCACCTGTGGAAGAAGACGCTCCAGGCGCCCGGTGAACAAGCGTTCCCGGGGCAGGGTGTTCTTCCGCCTCTCGAAGAAGAAAATCGTCGTCTCCGGGCTGAGAATAAACGCCTGCAGATGGAACGCGACATCCTAAAAAAAGCGACGGCCTTCTTCGCCGCGGAGGCGCGTTGATCTTCGGCTTCATCGAGAGCAACACCAGCAGGAGTGGCCCGTGACCGTGATGTGCGAAATTCTCCAGGTCTCGACCGCCGGCTACTACGCCTGGCGGGATCGGCCCGTCAGCGCCGGCCAGGAGCGACGCGACCGGTTGATCGCCGAGATTCGGGTGATTCACGACACGGTCAGGGCTTGCTACGGCAGTCCGCGCGTACACGCCGAACTGATGGCACGCGCGTCGCCGTGCTGCGTCAACACCGTGGCGAAGTTGATGCGGACCCAAGGAATCGCAGCCAAAACGGCCCGGAAGTTCCGGCACACCACGGACTCGAACCACGACCTGCCTGTGGCCGCGAATCTCCTGGAGCGGGCATTTGATCCCGCCACCGCAAACACGGCATGGGCGTCCGACTTCACGTTCATTCCGACACGGGAAGGCTGGCTCTACCTCGCGGCCGTCGAGGACCTGTTCTCGCGGCGGGTCGTGGGCTGGGCGATGAGCGACCGGATGACGAGCCGGTTGGTGGTCGATGCGCTCGCGATGGCGGTCCAGTTCCGCTTGCCAAAGGAGGGAATGCTGGCGCACTCGGATCGTGGCAGTCCGTATGCCAGTGAACACTACCGTCGCTTGCCAGCAAGCACGGGATCGAATGCAGCATGAGCCGTCGGGCGAACTGCTGGGACAACGCGCCGATGGAAAGCTTCTTTGCTTCGCTGAAAAAAGAGTTGGTCCATCACGAAAACTACCAAACCCGAGAGGAGGCCAAAGCGAGTATTTTCGAGTACATCGAAGTGTTCTACAATCGACAACGGCGGCACTCGTCGCTGGGGTACAAATCCCCGGCCGAGTACGAACAGTCCGAATTATCTTAACCGACTGTCCACTTTTCGTGGGGAACTCCAATTGCGACCCAGGCGAGCTTGCAACTCAGGCCGCACCGCTTCCAACCAAGCAACGCGCCGGTGCAGCGCGGCGATTTGAGCATCTCGCTGTCGGCAATGAGGGCACACGAGCTTAGCCATAATCTCAGCATACAAAACTGGCCGCCGCGCAGCTGCGCCGGCTCAGGTCGGCTGAACGGTTACGAAAAAGGGTCCAGTGGCATTCAGGTGGCTGTTCGATTCAGCCGATCTACCCTATAATGGTTCTGGCGGGTTGGCCAAACCATTTCGATAACTTCTCGGCCCGGCAAAGTGGACCATGGTTGTTAAAACGGTAGCGCCTGATTACGTAGACATTCTAATCGCCGAAGACGATGAACTCATGCGGCGCAGCCTGCGACGCATCTTTGAGGGAGAAGGCTACCGCTGCGCGGAAGCGGAGGACGGTCGAGCAGCCGTCGAATTAGCGTTGCGCGCTCCCCCACGGTGCGCCATACTGGATTTGACGATGCCAGTGCTGGACGGGTTCGGGGTTGCCCGCGCTCTCCGACTGAACGTCCGCACACGGGGAGTCCACATCAACTGCCTTACAGGACGCTCCGATGCGTCATCGCGCGCGGAAGCCACGGGCGCCGGCATCGAGACCTTCTTGACCAAGCCGTTTGATCCTTCTCAGCTGCTTCAAATCGTCCACAAACAGCTGAAGCGTCCGCAGGTACTCCAGGCTTCGGGTCTGTCCCTCCCCGACGCCCGCGAGCAGCTGGACCGTTGGGAGTACGCCGGGCACGCAGGACTCGAAGCGGTTTGCGAGGACGGCGGGTACTTCACGGTTCGCTGTACCGCGGCCTCGGCAGGTTGTAGATCCAAATAAGGTTGGCGCGGTCCTGACCAACTCGATATTGCAGCCGTGTCGGTTCCATTCTGTTTCTGAGTGTCTATCCGCAAAGGGCGGGGAGACCCCGCCCCTACAGCGATTTTCGTAGGGTAGGGGCGGGGTTCCCCCGCCC
>DHJA01000124.1:18045-33155 GCA_002404095.1 Planctomycetaceae bacterium UBA4732
CCCCGCCCCTACAGCGATTTTCGTAGGGTAGGGGCGGGGTTCCCCCGCCCTTTGCGGACAGATTCTTACTCACCTCAGCACCGGGACCGGACTTCCGGAGGTGACAATAGTGTACACCTTCCTCGTCGATCTAATTCAACCTCACACCCTGCTTTTCCTCTGGGCGTGCTTCGCCCTTTTCCGGTTATGGTGGAAGCGGGCGGCCCCTCCGCGCCGTCTTTGGCTTCTTTTCGCGCCCCTATTATCTCTTGCAGTTATAAGCACACCAGCCGCCAGCCACCTGGCGCTGCTGTCACTGGAATCCTATTCATCAACTCTGGAGGAAAGGCCCGTGGAGGCGGAGGCCATTGTGGTCTTTTCCGCCGGCGTTTATCCTCCTCGGGGCCTGCGAGTTCGCCCCGAAATGGACGAGGATACCCTGGACCGCTGCCTGGAGGCGGCGCGGCTTTACAAGCAAGGGCCGCCTTGTCTGGTCCTGGCAAGCGGCGGGAAGGTGGATCCGGAACAGGCGGGACCGCCCTACGCCGCCGTCATGGGAGACTTTTTGGAGCAGCTTGGGGTGAAGGAGTCGGACGTGGTGCGGGAAGAAGGCTCACGAACGACCTACGAAAATGCTTTGAACTGCGCACAGCTGCTCAGGAAGCGGGGCATCCGGCGGGTTGTGCTGGTTGTCGATGCGGTGGACATGTTCCGGGCGGCTGCCTGCCTCCGTAAGCAGGGGGTTGAAGTGGTTCCCGCGCCTTGCCACTTCCGCGCTGCGAGCTTTCGGCCATCGATCCCCGCCTTTCTGCCCAACCCCGGCGCCGCCGTACATGTCCAGAGGGTCTGGCACGAGTGGCTTGGCGTCGTCTGGTACCGGTGCCAGGGGAATATGTAGGCTTCCACGCTTTCGGCGGGGCCGTGCTGGCTGGAGAAGGAGTTGGCGTCGGCGCCGATGGGCCGCGTTTCCAGTAAAGAAAAGGGCCGCTCGTCGCGTCAGCGGCGAGCGGCCCGGAAGGCAGAAGGGTAAATACACACACGGCGGGGCGAAGCGTTAGGAGGCCGTGCGGCGATTGCTCCTCGGGGCGCTCACGCCGCCGCCAGCTTTCGCCGCCAGCCGTAGCCCGCCAGGCAGAGCCCGCCGATGCCGAGCAGGATGAGCGATGAAGGCACGGGGACGATGTCACCGCCGGGGCCTACGCTTGGGGGGCCGCTGCCGGTAGGAAGACCTGTGGTGTCCACAGAGGCCCCGGAGACGATCGAAAAGTCGCTGGTGTCGCCGCCGAACAGGCGCCCTTTGAGAACGACACTGTTGATATTGATCGTGCCGTTCGGGTCAAGGAAGGTGCCCGTCAGGGTTGCGCCGTTTGCAGCGGTTTGTAGCGTGTCACCGGCCGTGAGGGCCGCGCCGCCGATGAGGTTGAACAGGACCTGGTCGGAGGTTAATCCACCACCCAGGACGATCGTCCCGCTGAAGTGTACGTTTTGGTTGATGTTAAAGACCACGGTCTGGGTTCCGGTCCCATCGCCATTGATGTTCAGGGTCTCGCCATTCTGAAAATTCAAGGAGGTCACCGTGAACACCCGGTTGCCGTTAGCGTCAAGCACGCCGGCGTTGGCGCTGATCGGCTGGCTCTTGCTTACGGGAGTGTGCGTGTCGATGGCGAGTGACGTCCCCGTCTCCCCACCCAGCGTAGACGATAGGGAGTTGAGTGCTGTGAGATCCGTTTCCACTTGGCTGACGTTGCTATTGATCGTTCCAGTTAAAGTGCCCCCGCCGCTTACGCTGTAAGGCGAGGACGAGCCAGAAATGCCAATGCTCGAGTTGGAATTTGCCGTCCCCGCGAAATTGACGTTGCCGGTGAGGGAGGCGTTGCTGATGGTAAACGATGGCGTGCCGTTAAGTTCGTCGCCGAGGCCGATGTTGCCGGTGATCGTGCCGTTGTTGAATTGGAGCGTGTGGTTGCCGGCTCCTTCATACAGGACCGCGTAGTTCGCGGCGTCGCCGAGCTGGAACCCCGCCCGGGCCTGCGGGGCCTCGAGCGCCCCCATGGCAAGGACGGCGACAGCCGCCAGCCACAGGTGTGTGCGCGTTGACATGAATTGGACTCCTTCGTTCGGATGTTCGTCGTATTCGGAGGGATCAATCGGCGTGGGCACATCGCCGCAGCGCCGGTCCCTCTTGTATGAGGCGGCTACGTCCAGTGATTCGCCGGACGCCAGCCGTGCGGTAGGTCCGATTCATCATCGGCCGTGCGCAGGGCTTTAGGAGACGAGCATCTACGAAAGACGCGGCGGTCGGAAGAGACGCGAGGGGAACGGCGGCGGCATGCGCAACGCCGTTTTCAAGTAGAGGACGCCGACAAGAACCGGCGCGTTGAGAGGCGGAGGAGTCGCCAAAGCAGGCGACTGGCTGGAATTGCCGGCCCCGGCGCCGTCATCCGGGGACGGGCAACCCGCCCCGCCGGCGGAAACGCCGAAAAGGTCACTTCCCGACGTTGGTAGGCCGGGCGACTCCAGGTGAGCCGCGCCGTCAGCGCCCGGCAGGTCGATTTCTTGCACGCTGTTCTGGTCGGTCGTTGAGGCCGCCCCCATTTCATCGGGATCGGCCTGAGGGTCGCTATTCATGAAGGAGTCGGCGTTCGGACGGCCGACAAGAAAACCCGGCGTGACAAATCCCGCGTGCGCATTACCACCCACGGCCAGCAGCGCGGCCAGGGCGGTCAACGGCAACAGGGATGGCGGGAACAGGTTACGCACAGGATGCCACAACTTTGAGGCCACGCGGTTCTGCGGAAAACCGGCCCGAATCCGATAAAGCCCCCTACGGAGCTTCCGGGCAGGATCGGTTGTTTAGATAGTAGTATAAGAGCCGGGTGCGCGGGTTGCAAGAGCATTTTATTTTTTTGTGGCAAAAACCGTCTCTGCGCGGACGTGCAACTGCTTCTTGGGCGACTCCCTGGCCAAGCGGGGCCGTTTCAATCAGCTTCCGCCGACTTGCTCGTCCCAGGTCGGCTTTAGTACAATACAATTGACGCGTTGCCTGCATTCCGTGAGCTAAGATGGAAAGCGAGTGAGATTTTCATTCCTTTTTCTCCACACCACTCCGAAAGCAAGGGCCGGATGGATTGGTTCCATGAAAACTGCGGGATCAGTTCGCTGGAGGTGAGCGTCGAGCCGCCGGGCGCCGCCGGGCCGCCTGCGGTCCATTGCTTTTCCGGCCGAACCCATCTGCTGATCGGACGCGATGCACGCAACGACCTGCGCCTCGACGACGCCAGCGTGAGCAGCCGGCATCTATACCTGCAAGCAGTCGCAGGTCGCATCTTTTGCGTCGATCTCGCCAGCCGGACGGGCGTGCATTGGCCGTCCGGACCACGGCCGCTGGGTTGGCTGGAGTGGGATGAACCACTGCGGATCGGCCAAGCCGTGATCCGCATCGCGCGCCCTCTGAGGGCCGAGGGGGTTGGCGCTTTCCCTTCCGAGGAAGACCTGACGGTCCTACGCCCCGGGCCGAAGGTGTTTTTTGACGTGATCAAGGGGGCCGACCAGCCGGTGCGTTGGGAAATGAATCGCCTGCTGGCGCTGGTGGGAGGGGCCGCCCGATGCAAGGTCCGCCTTCGAGACGCTCGTGTATCGCGCTTCCACTGTGCGCTGGTGCGCGGGCCGCTCGGAGCTTTGGTAGTCGATCTGTTGAGCCGCGGCGGCACCCAGGTCAACGGCCGGCCTGTCGCCCAGGCCCGGCTTGAGGACGGGGATCTGCTTCAGGTCGGCCCTTACGTCTTGCGGATCCGGTACCAGTCAGATTCCCGGCGGCGCACCATGCTGGTGGCGCCAACCGTCCGGGCGGTCGTGCCTAAGCCGCCCGCCCTTCCGCCGGCCCTGCGGGACAATGAGTTGTTACCGCCCCTCTTCAACGAATTCCAGCAGATGCAGCAGCAGATGATGGGCCAGTTCCAGCAGACCCTACTGATGATGGCGGAAATGTTTAGCACGCTGCACAAGGAACAGTCCACGTTGGTGCGGGAAGAGTTGGAGCATCTGCGGAGGCTGACGAGCGAATTGAACTCGCTCCAGGCGGAGAAGGCCCGGCAGCCGGCGGGCGGCACGCCGCTCGAACGGCTTGCCAATGGTCAGGCGGTCGTGAACCCTGCGACGTTTGCCGCCGCCAAGGCAGCGTGCAAGGAAGAAGCGGCGCCCACGCCTCCCGCGGACATCCACGACTTGTTGACGCGCCGCATTGATGCCTTGCAAGCCGAGCGCCAGGGAAGGTGGCAAAAGCTTCTCCAGGCCGTCATGGGGCATTAACGCCCATTTCAGGGTGTGCCTCTCGAAATAGGCAGGCGTTCTGGCTCCCTCCCCCCTTGCGGGGGAGGGAGCAGATCGGCGCGGATGCCTAAATCGAGAGGCACACCCCCGTTTCAACAAGACGGTCAGCTTCCCTTGCGTCTGGCCGCCCATTTCTGGTAGTCCGCCTGTTCCAGCGGGTGCAGGTCCGCACCTGAAAGGGCTGGCCCCTTGAGGCCCAGCTCCACCGCCTTTTGCGACGCCTTTTCCGCCTCGTTCGCCTTGCCGGCGGCCATCTGGGCCTCCGCCAGGTGGAAATAAATGGATGCAGTCGGGTTCTGGGCCGCCGAGTCGGAGAATGCCTGGACGGCGTCCTCGGCCCGCCCCAACTTCAGATAGACCACGCCGAGCGTGTCCAGCACCGATGCGCTCGGCCCCGTCACCTCGATCCGCCGTTTCACCAGGTCCAGGCTCTCCGCCGGTTTGCCCGGCTGGAAGGCGAGCAGCCAGGCCAAGTTGTTCAGGGCCAGCGCATTGCGCGGGTTGGCCGCCAGGATCTGCCGGTAGAGCGTCTTCGCCTCGCCGTCCTTGCCCTCTGCGTCCAGCAAGTCCGCCAGGGCCACCAGCAGGTTCGCCGTCATCGGGTTTCGCGCGATCGCTTCCCGCAGCAGGACTTCCACGCGCCGAAAGTCTCGTTCCGTCGCGCCGCCGACGCGGAGCGACGCCACCGTCGTCAGGGCCGCCGTCTCTGGCTTGCACTTCGTCCAGACCGCCTCAATGACGTCGAGCGATTCCGCCAAGCGCTTCTGGCGCGCCAGGAAGGCCGCCAGCACCAGGTTTTTCTCCGGCTGCTCCGCCTCGACCGCCTTCACGTATTCCCGAAACTTTTTCTCGGCTTCGACCGGGCGGCCCAACTCTTCGAGCAGCGAGGCCGCCTCGCCGAGCACGGCCGCGTTCTTCTTCTCCTTGAACGTCTTGTCCGCGTAGTCTTCCACCAGCCGGCTGGCCGCCTCACCCTGGCGCTGCTCGTACAGCACCCGCGCCTTGAGGCCGAGCGTCCGCGCGCCGTCGGGTTCCAGCGCCTCCAGCCGCGCCAGCCAGATGGCCGCCTCGTTGGCGTCCTTGCGGCGCAGCAGCGCCAAGATGTAATAGGCCAGGTGCGACGGGTTGGCGCCGCCCTTGGCCCCGACCAAGGCCAAAAAGTGCTCGTTGGCGTGGTCCCAGTCGCGGTCCGCCTCGTAGAGCCGTGCCAGTAAGAACTCCTCGTCCGGCGTCGGCCGCAGGCGGTTGAACGACGCCTCCAACGTACGGATCGATTCGCGGCGGCCGCCCGGCCGCGAGGCCAGAACGATCGCCCGCGCGCGCTCGTCTTCCGGAGTTTTTCGCTCCCGCAAGTTTTGATCGAGGAGTTCCAGCGCCTTCTTCGACTGCGCGTAGTCGCCGCCGGCGGCCAGCGCCAGGGCCAAGGTCCGCCGCGCCCACAGGACAGGCTCGGCGTCGGCCTGTTGGCCGGGGGCGTCAATGATCTGTTGCAGCAGTGGCGCGGCCTTCTGCACGTCGCCGCCGCGCAGGTAAAAGGCCGCCGCGGCCCGCAACCCGCCGGCGTCCGGCCGGGTCTTGATGAGGGAGAGGTACTGCTCCTCCGCCTTGTCGCGCTGGCCCAGCGCCTCGTAGCCGACAGCCAGAACCCCTGCCGCCTTGTCTGCCGGCAGGGCCGCCGCGGCCTTGTCCAGTTCCGCGCGCGCCTTGTCTTTTTCCCCCGCCCCGGCGAGCAGCACCACCAGCGATACCCGGGCCTCGGGCGCGGCGGCGTTCAGCGCGACCGCCCGGCGGAAGGCGGCCTCGGCCTTCGCTTTGTCGCCGGTCGCCAGGTACATCTGGCCCAGCCACAGCGGATCGTTGTAATCCTTGGAGTCGGCGGCCGCCTTTTCGGCCCGCTCCAGCAATTCCCGCACGTGTTCCTTCGGATCCCGGTTGAGCAGCGATACCTCGGCGTCGAGCCGCCCCAGGTCGCCGTCGGCCGGCGCGTCGCCGACCTTCTCCAGCACCTGCTTGGCCTCGTCGTAACGCCGGCGCGAGGCCAGCAGCCGCGCCGTTACCCGCAGCACTTCCGGCCTGCGGTCGCCGAGGTCGATGGCCTGGCGGTACTTGGCGGCGGCGCCGTCCGCGTCGCCGTCCAGCTCCTCCACCTCCCCCTCCAGCAGCGGCGGGCGCGACCAGCCCGGCCGGCGTTTGCCGACCTCGGCGAGGAGCGCCCGGGCGTCCTTCAGGCCGGCCTTGTCACCGTTCTGGGCCTGGAAGATCAGCAGCGAAGCCTCGCAGTAGCGCCACGCAACGCCGTCCGCCCCCTCAATGCCGCGCACGTCGTCCACGATCGCCTGGAGGGTCGCCGCCTGCTTGTCCCGCTCGTCCTTGCTCACGGCCGCGGCGGGCGGCCCGAAGGAGCGGAGCATCAGGTCGAAGAGCCGCACCCGAACCGCCACGTCGTCCTTCGACAGGTTCCGCGCCTGCCCCAGCAGCGCGACGGCTCCGTCGAGGTCGCCGGCCCGGACATGCGCCTCCGCCAGGCCTGCGAATAGGCGCGCCCGGTCGGCCGCGTCGAAGGCGTCGGCTGCCTCTTCCAGGGCGCTCAAGCGCTTGGCCGCATTGGGATGGATGGCGAACCGGGCCGCGCGGGCCAGCCGCAGGTCCACGCCGTCGCCGGTCTCGGCCTCCGCTTTGCCAAGAACTTCCCGCGCCGTTAACGGCGGTTTCTTCTTTTGACGCTCTTCAAAATCGGCCAAATCGGCCTGGACGATGCGGTAGCGGACCTCCTTTGGGTCGGCGGCGGCGGCGGCGTCAAGCTTTTTCCAAGCGTCGTCAAGCCGCCCTTCCGCGGCCAGCAGGTTGGCCTCCACCAGCCGGAACCCGGCCGCTTTGCGCTCGCCGTCGGAGGCGTCCTTGACGAGGGCGTCGGCCTCCGTCCAGTCCGGCTTGCCCGGCGACCGTAGATTGCGGAGGATCAGCAGGCGGATCGCCTGGAGCCGCGCCTCCGGGGCGCGGCCCACCAGCGCCCGATACTCGCCAAGCGCCTCGTCGGAGGCTCTACCGGCGGCCAACAGGGCGGACGCCTGGCCCAGCCGGCCCGGCAGCCACGACGGATCCCGCTCGGCGGCGCGGCGGAACGCGGCCAGCTGCTGATCGGGGTTGCCCAGCCGTTCGTAGCAGAGGCCGAGGAGACGGTCGGTTTCGCGGGCTAGCTCGGGCGACGCGGCCAGTTGCTTGCGGCGATCCTCCAGCAACGCGGCGGCCGGGCCGAACTTGCCGTCCACGAAATCGAGGCGGGCTTTGAGGAAATCGGCCGCCGCGCTCGGGCCGCCAGCGTTCATCTTGCCGATTAGCTCCCGCGCTTCCTCCGGCTTGCCGGCGTCGATGAACAGGTTGGCGACGTTCCACAGGGCGTCGGCGTCGGGGGCCGCGCCGAGCGTTTCGCGCGCCGCGTGCAGCTGATCGACCGCCGCGGTCGAATCTCCCTCGCGCAGCGCCAGTGCGGCCAGAGCCAGACGCAACCGCACTTCCTGCGGGTGCGCCGCCAGGCCCGCTTGCAGATCCGTCCGCGCCCCTTTGAGGTCGCCCTTTTCCATTTTTACGTCGGCGGAGGCGAGGAGCACTTCCACGTCCTCTGGCGCCAGCTTCCAGGCGGCTTCCACGTCCTTGATGGCGTCGGCGAAGAGGCCGACCTCGCGCAGATAGTGGCTGCGGGCCAGGCGGGCCTCGGCCGACTCCGGGCCGGCGGCCGCCACCATATCCTCCATGACCTCTTTCGGATCGCCATAACGCTTCACGCCTTTCTTGCCGTCCTTGGCGACCAGGTTGTCGCCGCGCCGGCGGAGCAGCGACGCCAGGCGGACGTACGCGTCCACGCGCCGGGGGCCGTCATGGATCGAGTCCTCGTAATCCGTCTTCGCGTCGGCAAAATGGCCGTCGGTCTCTTCACAGCGTCCCATCTGATATTCCAGTTCCGCGTCGTCGGGCGAAGCCTCCAGGAGTATTTTGAGATGTTCGCGGGCGTCAAGGGTACGGTGGATGCTCACCGCCAGATCGACCAGTTTCCGGCGCACGTCATCGCGGGCCGGGTCGAGGCGGACGGCCTTTTCGAGGACGAAGAAGGCGCGCCCCTTCTGCAAGGGCGACTTCGCCAGTTCGTTGAGGAGGAGGCTGTAGCGGGCGAGGACGTCGGGGTCGTCCGGGTGGAAACCGAGATAGCGGCCGAGGTAGTCGGCGGCCTTGGCGAGGGATTTGTCGGCCTTATCGGCGTCTCCGGCTTTCTTGGCTTCATCGGCCTGCTGCTGGGCCTGCTCGGCTAGGTCCTTGAGGACGCTGGCGTTGCGCGTCACCTGGAAGGCGTGCAGGAAATGGACGCCGACGGCGAGAACGACGAAAACGGCCAGGACGACGGCCGTTCTTCCGAGCCGGAGTACTCTGCGCATGGGGCAAACCTCTTGAAGGTCGGGCTGGCGGGGCGGGAAAGTGATTGAAGCGTCAATAAGGGAAGATTGACGGACCAGGCGATTCATGCGAACAGGGAAGGAAGAAGGGGCGGACCCTTGTCAGGGTCCGCCCCCTGTGGGCGTCGTTTGTGGTTATCGGATCACGCGGCGGACAGCGCCTTCCTGGTCTTCCGGCGGCTGGCAAGAAAGCCCAGCGCGATCACCGGGATGCCGATGAACGCCAGCACACCGCTGGACGGGGCGGGAACGAGGCCTACGTTAGACCCGGCCTGCGCATCCACCTCTGTTGTGCCGGTATCGGAAAGTGAGTCGTTTGCCTGGCTCGGGGTGAACTTAAGTACGTTCTGGATCTCGAAAGTCTGGGGACCGGAGGTAACAGCGAAGGACTGGGACCGACTGTTCGAGTTTGTGTTCTGTGCGGGCAACGGGTTCGCGCCAGTAAACGGCCCCTGCAAATTAGTTGTTGAAGTACCCAAGCTACTTATCAAATAGCTTTGGAAGGAGTAGCTAGCGTTTTGGCTGAGCGCGCTGTCGCTGATGGAACTGACCAGCGTCACCGAGCTTCCGTTCGTTGCCAGATTCGTAAGGTCAAGGGTGATTGTCAAAGTCCCCCCGCCCGTCGTCGCTTGCACATTGAAGGTATTTTGTGTCGCCATCACAAAACCAGCCCCCGAGGTTCCAGGCTTCGGAGGTGCTGTAGCGCTTCCGTTGACTGTGAAAGCGCCAATTGTGTTGTTCAGCGCGATGGTTCCCGTGTTGGCATTATCTACGATTGTCTGCGTATCCGCGGCGATGCCGTCAGACAAAATGATCTCGAACGTAGCACTCGCCGGTTGGGCCATGCCGAGAAGAGCGACCACCGCCAGGATGGCCGTCGCGCACAGGGTGCGCATGATAGAAAGTCGCATTGCAGAAGCCTCGCTTTTCGCTTTTCTGGTGGTTATGGTACGCCGAACCGCATTCGCGATTCACACAAGCGCACCACAACGGAATGAGACACTTTGGACATTCGGATCATGCCCAAAGGCAGCGAGGCGGTCTAAATAGGCGTGAGGAGAATGGAGGCGGTCGGCGCAACACCGCGTCGAGGAAGAGGACGCCGACCAGCACCGGCGCGTCGGTCTGAGGCCTGGACGCCATAGCGGGGAGATTGCTTGTGCCCGCGGCTCCAGCGTTGCTGGGCGGACTCTGGCCTCCGACCCCCGTAGAGGCGGCGCCGAGATTTAGGTTCGCTGGTGGAGAACTGGTGAGCAGCTGGAGAAAGTCTTTTGCTTCTTGGCGGGGCAAGTCGATTTCCGAATCCATCTGGGCGGCCGAGACGGCCGATGTCATGGCATCGAACGCCGCTTGCGGGGCGACAACGTCCCCAAAGGAGTCCGCGGAGGGACGGCTGATGAGAGAAACTGGCGTATCGAATCCCGCCCGTGCGACATCGCCCGCCAACGGACAGGCGACCAGCAAGGTCAGCGGCATCAGGATTCGGAACATCCGGTTTCGCAAGGAAGCCACACCAGTCAGGAGTCAATCAAGGCGGAGTATCTATTCCACAGATTGTACGCTTGAAAAAACAGAACGCAAGCGGATTTTTCGCTTCTTTCCAAATAATCCAGAAAAAACTCCTGCCTACGCCAAATCAGCCGGCTCACGCCGGCCGCTTATTGCCGCCCACCGCGAAACGCGGCAGCAGTTCCGCCCGCGCGCCCAGGTCTTCGACGAGATCGATCGCCCGGACGAACGTACGGCCCTCGCTCAGCAGGCGGTCGAGCCGGCCGCGGCTGGCCGCGATGCCGTTGTAGGTGCGGAAGCGGCTTACGCCCCTCAGCGGCAGCCGTTGCTGCTCCACGTCGAATTCCCACGGGTGGAAATAGAGCATCGCCGTGGGCAGGCCGCCCGCCCGGCAGACCTGCGCGATCGCTTTTTTCATGAAGACCAGCGGGAAGAGTCGGAATGTGCCGCCGCCGCCCATCGGCATGATGAATCCCATCAGGCTCAGCGTGGCCGGCGGCAGTTCCAGGATGTCGCGCCGCGGCCCGCCCCCCCGAAACGGCGTCCGCGGCGCGCCGGGCACCCCATAGCGGTCATGCCGCACCGGGTAGACCGACGAGTCGTAGCGGAACCCCTCCTCGGCCAGCACGTCCAGCGCCCAGGCCGTTTGCCGCATGATGCTGAACGTCGGCGCCCGATAGCCGGCCACCGCACAGCCCGTCAGCTGCTCTAAGGCGCCCTTGCTTCGGCGGAGGTCTTCCCGAAACGTCTCCGGGGTGAAATGATGCACACGGCGATGGTCCCAGCCGTGGCTCGCCACCTCATGGCCGGCTTGGTGGATGGCGCGGATCAACGCCGGGTTGTGTTCGGCGATCCGTCCCACGATGAAGAAGGTGGCTCGGACGCCGTCGCGCGCCAAACGCCCCAGAATCCACCGCGTCGAGGCGTCCAGGCGTTCGCGGCAATGGGCCTTGTATTCCGGGGAGATTTTGAGCTTGGCCGCCGCCTCGATGCGGTAGTGCTCCTCCACGTCGAAGCTTAGAACGACCCGCGGCTCTTCGGCTGGGCCGGCCGAAGGCTGAAGCGCGGTAGGAAGGACGGCGGGCGAGGGGGATGGGCTTGCCATGATTAAGGGAACCTCCACTTTCCTGGTTCCCACGCTCTGCGTGGGAACCCGCGTCGGGACGCTCTGCGTCCCGTCTAGCGAGGGGACGCGATGCAGGGCGTCGCCCGCATCGGCGCCCACGCAGAGCGTGGGCGCCAGGCCGTCGCTCAGGGAATGCCTCGGACGATGGATGGGCCGATCCAGCGTGTCAGGCGGACCGGCAGCCGCTGCCAGATGCGAATCAATCGCTTGTAGCGAGGATTTTCCGGCCGGGGATCATCGGCGCCGGCCGCTTCACCGCCGGGGCGGTAGTACTGCCACACCGCCGGCGCCGGCATCGCGCCCCACTGCTTCTTGAAGCGGTAGGTGTTGCCGTCGATGGTGGAACGGCCGAAGTCGAACACCGCCTGACCGCGCTCGACGGCCCGCTCCAGCAGTTTCCAGTAAAGCAGCATGTTGGCGCAGGTGGAATTGTACTGGCGTAGCGCCGAGGCGCTGGGAACTTCCGTGACGCCCTTCCCGTGCAGCAGCAGGGCGGCGGCGACCGGTGTGCGCTCAGCCCGCACCACGAACAACTCGGCGTCAGAGGGAAACTGCCGTAAGGCGTTGGCGAACAGTTCGGCGCCGTAGACCGGCGTACCCAGGTCGCGCATGTTGCGGCTGAAGACGGAGTAAAACTCCGGTAACAGTTCTTCGCCGCCGCAGACCGCGGTTAAGCCGCTTTTCTCCGCCTTCCGCACCTGATTGCGCACTTTGCCGGACAGCCCTTCCCACAGCGGCCCCGGGAACTCGGGCAGCGCCAGCCGCATGTGGCATTTGCTGGCCAGGGCGCCGGTCAGCGCGGCGTGTTCGACCTTCTGCTCGTGGCGGAGTTCGAGGTAGCGCACCCGCAGCTCGTCCGCCAGCTGGACCGCCCGGTCGATCAGACGGCCGCGCGCCTCGTCGTCGTCCGCCAGGACGCCGTTGCTGTTGAGGTAGGGCAGGCTGATGAGGAAGCGGCCGAACAGGAGGCTGCGGACGTAGGCCAGCGGCAGGAAGCCACACGTCCGCTCGCCGTCCACGGCCTCCAGGGCGTAGATTTCGTGGCCGAAGGCGCTTTCGAGGACGGAGAGCCAAGCGGGGTCGCGGCTGAGCGGGGCGGGGCCGCCGGCCAGGGCGTAGGCGCGGAGGCGCGGCAGCTGGGCCGGCAGGTCCGGCCCGTTGTGAACGCGCACCAATAGCGCGCGCGAGGCGGTAAGCGACTGGGAACTAAGCATGGGTGTAGGCTCAGGGTTGGGGGTGGCGTGGGCACGAGACGGCAGGTCGGCCGACGGAGAGGCGTCGCCGGACGGCAGAGGAAGAGCGGCTTGTCGGAAAAAGTTATCTGGGGCAGCAACGCCATTGTCGCTTCTCCTCTATCGGGGAGTTTCAGACGCGGGGGCCGCCGTCGGCCGGCAGGGGTTCGCGGGATCGTTCAGGCCTTGCGGTAGTTTTCAACACCCAGCATAACATGAAATTCGCGTTCGTCAATGCCGAATGCGCCAATTCTCACATTATTTCGGATTGGCGCATCCGGCGTCCCGGCCTACGGGCGTTCTTGCACTTCCGCGAGGCGCCAGGCCCACTGGCGGGCCAGGCCGTCGGCGAGGCGGGTGGCCGGCGCCCAGCCGAGGCGGCGGAGCTTGGTGGTGTCGGCGGCGGTGGCCTGTTGGTCGCCGGGCCGGGCTGGCTGGTACTCCAGGCGCGGCTTCCGGCCCGTCACCTGTTCCATGAGGCGGAGTACGTCGAGGACGGAGGCCGTCTCGCCGCCGCCGACGTTGAACACCTCGCCGGGCGGCGCCCCCAGCGCCACGACGGCGGCCTCGACGGCGTCGGCGACGTAGGTGTTGCCGCGCTCCTGAAGGCCGTCGCCGAAGATCGTGATCGGCCGGTCGTGGAGGAGGGCGTCCAGGAAAATATGGTATCCCATATCGGGCCGTTGTCGCGGGCCGTAGACCGAGAAGTAACGGAGGACGACCACGGGCAGCCGGTAGGCGTCGGCGTAGGCGTGGCACAGGTGTTCGGCGGCCAGTTTGGTCACGCCGTAGGGCGACACGGGTTTCGTCGGCAGGTTCTCGTCGCCGGCGGCGAAGCGGCCGTAGACGGACGAGGTCGAAACATAAACCAGGCGCCGCAGCCGGGGGGCGGCCCGCAGCGCTTCGAGGAGCCGTTGCGTGGCGAGGACGTTGCAGGCGTTGTAGCCGTCGAAGTCGGTCCAACTCTTGACGAGGCCGGGCATGGCGGCGAGGTGAAAGACCGCCTCGGCACCGGCGACGACGCCCACCAGGGGAGCGGAGCGCAGGTCGATCTCATGGAAGCGGAAGCCCGGCCGGCCGTGCAGTCCGGCGAGGTTCCGCTCCTTGACGGGTCGGGGGTAATAGGGGACGAAGGCGTCCAGGCCGACGACCTCGTGACCCAGGGCGAGGAGCCGTTCGCACAGGTGGGAGCCGATGAAGCCTGCCGCCCCGGTGACGACGCATTGCATGAAGCCGCCTCGCGCATTTCTATGAGATAAGAAGTATCGTCAAACGCGCCCGAGCATACGGTCGTAGAGGAGGCGCAGCTTGTCCATGCGCACGGCGAAGCTGTAATCGACCTCGACGGTGCGGCGGCCAGCGCGGGCCAGCCGGTCGCGCAGATCGGGGTCGCGGAGCAGGCGGCCGAGGGCGCCGGTCAATTCCTCGACGGAGCCGGGTTCGACCAAGAGGCCGTTCTCCTCATGGCGGACCAGTCGGGGCACGCCGGCGATGCGCGTGGCGACGACCGGCGTTTCCAATGCCATCGCCTCCAGCAGCACGTTCGGCAGCCCCTCACGCAGACTACTGAGGGCGAAAACGTCCATCGCCTCGTACCAGTCCGGCAGGTCGGCGCGATAGCCGAGCAGGCGGACGCGGTCGGCGAGGCCGAGCTCGGCGATCAACGCTTCGAGCCGCGGCCGTTCGTCGCCTTCGCCCACGACGACCAAATCCGCAACGAGGCCGTCGCGCTGGAGTTGATGAATGGCGCGGATGAGGAGGTCGAGAGCCTTTTCCGCCGACAGCCGGCCGACGGCCCCCACCAAAAGGCGCTGCGGAGGGAGGTTCAGCCGCCGCTTGGCCTCGGCGGCCGAACGGCGGCGGCGGTAGTCGTCCAGATCGACGCCGTTTTCCAGCAATTCGCAGCGGTCGGCGGGCACGCCGCATTCGCGGCTGAGGCGATACAGGTCTTCGGAGACGCAGATCACCTTTTCGTAGTAGGGCAGGCAGAGCCGGTCGAGCCGGTAGTAAAGCGGCGTGCGGGCGGTGTGGTGGACCCAGCCGTGGACCGTCGTCACCAGTCGCATGCGCCAGAAGCGATTCAGGAGCAACCCGAGGGCGTTGGTCTTGTAGTCGTGGCCGTGCCAGATACTCACGCGCTCACGCCGGCAAACATTGAGCAGTCGAGGAACGACGCCGAAGTCGAGGGGGCCGTTGTCGTCCACGGCCACGAGCGGCGCGCCGCGTTCCTCGGCCTTGGCGCGCAAGCGGTCGAAGCCGGGGTCGGCCGGGTCGCGTAGATAGGCGCACAGCATCCGATACCCGGCGTCCTTGAGGAAGCGCGGCGAGTTCAGGATGGTCTTGTCCGGCCCGCCCCCGGAGCCGCGAAGGACGCGCGCGTCGAGGACGACGGGCGCGGAGGATCGCCGGCGCGCGGCCGTGCGAGCGGATTCAGGGGCAAGGGACGGCATCGGGAAGCGTCTCCAGGGCTAGTGCTTCGTCACGCATGGA
>DHJA01000124.1:33255-34547 GCA_002404095.1 Planctomycetaceae bacterium UBA4732
CCTGACCCATCAAAGTACGAGTGACCTTGCACTAGCCGTTCAAAAGTCTGCGCTTTCTCGTCCCAGGTTTCCTCGCCGAGACGGCGGCGAGCCTCCCGTTGACCGTCGGGCAGGCCGTCCCGGAGGCGGGCGAGTACGGCGGCAGAGAACGCCTCCGGTGACGCGCATAGGTCGAGGCAGTCGGCCCAGGTGTGGGTGGCCGGCAGATCGCGCACTACGACGGGCTTCGCGGTCGCCAGATACTCTTTCAGTTTCAACGGCTGCATCGCGCGCGTCACCGGCAGGTCGGCGTAAGGCATTATCAGCACGCCCGCCTCACGGGCAAGGCCGGGCAGTCGGCCGTAGGGCTGCGACGGCAGCCGGACGACGCGCGGGATGCGGAGCAGCGCCGGGTCCGAATCCTCTTCCGGCCCAACCAGCAGGACCGTGCCGCGGTCGAGATCCGCCGCCAGGCGTTGCACGAAGGCGAGGTCCATGCGACGGTCGATGACGCCGAAAAAAACGATAAGAGGGCGTTCCAAACCCGCCAGTTCCGGGATCGTCTCTCCCTCCGCGGTGTTCTGCCAGAAATCGAGATCGACGCCGTGGGTCAACAGATGCGACGGGCGGCCCATGCGGGCAATGCGCCCCTGCAAGTTCTCACTGACGGCCACGACGACGTCGGCGCGGGCGACGACTTCCATTTCCATCCTTTGCAGCGGCTTCTGGTCCAGGCCAGGCCACTGGCCGAAATCGTCCACGCAGTAATAAACCCAGCGGCGGACGGGTAGAGAACCCATGAGGTCGGCCACGATCGGCAGCGTCGTCACGGCGACGGGCGGTTCCGACATCGCGGCGAGGACCGGCGCCAGCTGTCGAAGGAGAAGCGTGCGGTTGAGCCGGCGGTCGAACCCTGAGCGAAACCAGGGCCACATGCGGGGGTTGAGGACGCGCAGGCCAGCCGGCTCGGACGCGGACGCCGGTGTGCGCCGGAACCACTGGCGGACCTTGCCCAGGCCGCGCCGCAGGGTGAGCAGATCGAGCCGTGGCGGCCTCATGCCGATGGTGTTGACCCAGTAAACCGGATGCCGGCCGAGTAAAAGGCGGACCAAGTGCTGGCAACTAGACGGGTGCCGGCCCCAGTCGTCGGCGAACACCAGCAAGGGGCACGATGTCAAAGTTGACCTCACCAACCGGGGCCGTGTCGCCAGGCTGTCGTATTGTAGTAGAGCGAGGAAGTCGATTCCTTGATCTACACAGTAAAAGACGCAGGAACTCTTTGACCATCTGCTAGTGCTTCGTCACGCATGGAT
>DHJA01000133.1:0-2684 GCA_002404095.1 Planctomycetaceae bacterium UBA4732
GACGCCGGAGATCTACGGCGCGGAACACCTGCTCACGCGCCGCGCCATCAGCCGGGCCGTCGGCGAAAAGCTCGTCGAGCGCATCCACTGGTGGGAGTGGTACACCAAGCTCTTCGGCGCGGAGATCAACAACAACCCCTCCGTCGGCAACAAGGAGGGCGGCCTGACGACCATCTACGAGAAGAGCCTCGGGGCCATCGCCAAGGGAGGCTCGACCGCGATGATGGACGTGGTCGGCTACGCCGAGCCGGTGCGGACAAAGGGCTTTGTGGTGATGGATACGCCCGGTTACGACCCAGTGAGCATGACGGGCATCGTGGCCGGCGGCGCGAATGTGCTGGTATTTACGACTGGCCGCGGGTCGGTATTCGGCTGTAAACCGGCGCCGTCGATCAAGGTGGCCACCAACACGCCAATGTATGAACACATGATCGACGACATGGACATTAACGCCGGCGTCATCCTGGCGGGAACGCCGGTAGAGGAAGTCGGCCGGCAAATCTTCGAGGAGATACTGGAAGTGGCCAGCGGCAAGAAAACCAAGAGCGAGATCAATGGCGTCGGCGAAGAGGAGTTCGCACCGTGGGCCATCGGGCCGACGTTGTGAGTCGCGCATAAAGGAGAAAACATGCCTTTCAAGACGTATAAGTTTGAGGTAGAAGTCCTACCGGGCGGCAAAGTGGAATTGACCACGCCGCTTCCTCACGGCAGCCGCGTTGAGGTGTTGGTGATCCTCCAGGACGCCGCCGAAAACGCGGATCTCATCGACGCGGCTGCTTCCAGCACGGATTTTTGGGACAATCCGATTGACGACAGGGAGTGGAACAATGCGTAGCCAAGGGGAAATTGTACTGATCCCCGTCCCCTTTACAGACCTCTCCTCCACTCGCCGCCGTCCGGTCATCGTCCTTTCCAACGACCAATACAACGGCGCGACGCCGGATATGGTCGTAGTCGCCATGAAATCCACGGCGGCCCGGAGTCCGTATAGTTTCACCATCTCCTCCGCAGATCTCGCGGCCGGTACACTCAACCATCCCGGAACGGTGCGTGTGGACAAAATCTACACGCTCTCGCAAGGAATTATTGTGAAAAGCTTCGGCCGAGTGAATGACGTGACACTGGACCGCATTCGGCGGATTCTGACGGACCTGTGCCGTCCGTAAGAGGTAGCCGGTTGCCCTGCGGCGTCGCCCGCTAGGAATGCACATGAGCCAAAAGGAATAACATTGTAGCAGCGGCCACTCCGAGGACGAACATACATCCCAAAAGAACGCCCCATATCAACCACGCCGGTCGTCCGCGAACAACCGAGCCGATGCGGGCGCGGACGCCATGAAAAGTAAACGCCGGCCCTGGCGTCGGCGAACCGCCTTGCGTCACCGTGTTGCTCAACGCGGACCACTCATCGGACGCCTGAAAAACCGCGTCGGGGTTCGCGGGCGCTGCCACGTCTTCCTCCAACAACTCGGCCGGTGGCGGCAGCGGCGCCCACGGCGTCGGCCCGCTCACGGCGAACGGCTCCAGCGCCGCCGCCAACTCCGCCGGCGTTTGGTAGCGGTCGGGCGGATGTTTCGCCAGCAGTTTTGCGACGACGGCCGCCACTTCCGTCGGCGTTTCCGGTCGCGCGTCGCGCACATCGGGCGCCTTCTCGGCGCCGTGACGAATCAGCTTGTCCAGCGTGTTGCCGCCGGGGAATACTACTTGGCCGGTTAGCAGAAAGTAAAACGTACAACCCAGGCTGTATAGGTCGGAGCGGATGTCGGTGTTGTGCAGGCTTCGCGCCTGTTCGGGAGACAAATAGTCCGGTGTGCCCATGACCGTATTGTCTTTGGTCATTATGGTGCCGGGGTGGTCGGAGAATTCATCGGCGGCGTTGGGGTTGTGCAGCCGGGCAAGACCGAAATCGCTGATCTTGACAAGACCGACATCGCCGCCGTTAAGGCCGCGACGCTGCACCAGGATGTTAGCCGGCTTCACGTCCCGGTGGACCATGCCCAGAAGATGCGCGCATTGCAGGCCGATGGCGATCTGGCGAACGTAGTCGCACGCCTGGCCGACGGGAAGCGGCCCTTGGCGCCGGACCAGCTGTTCGAGGTTCGGCCCGTCCACGTATTCCAACACGAGAAAGGTGCGGCCTTCGATCTCGTTGGCGTCGTAGGCGGTGACGATGTTGGGATGCACCAGCTGGGCGGCGGCGCGAACTTCGCGTAGGAACAGTTCCCGAGCGCGGTCGGTGCGCAGTAGGTGGGGCGCCAACACTTTGAGGGCGACGATCCGACGCATGGTGCGGTGTTCGGCCTTGAAAACGCGGCCCATGCCGCCGCGGCCGATCTGATCGAGGACGCGATATTGTCCGAGCAGGAAGCCGGCCGTGCGACCTACGAGCAGCCGTTCCGCCTGAAAGCGAGTTAGCAGACCTTTTTCGATGAGAACGCGCGCGATGGACCGGCCGCGATTGCTGAACGCCAAGTCTTTTTCGACGTTCGCCGTCTCTTCAGCCGTGAGCAGGCCGCTCTGACGCACGTTGGCCAGAAATGTTTGCCGATCTATTTGTTGCGGCGCTGCCATGATGACCATCTACGGTGGGAAGGACGTTACTTCGCATTCCGAATAAGAAAACTTCCGCTCCGCGTGGAACGTCGGACGGCGATTGGCTTGCGCTAGTGCTTCGTCACGCATGG
>DHJA01000133.1:2861-12432 GCA_002404095.1 Planctomycetaceae bacterium UBA4732
TGACCCATCAAAGTACGAGTGACGTTGCGCTAGTCTTACCCGTCCTACTCTATTGACGATTCAAAGAGCGAATCGTTCAAGCGATTTTTCGAGCGGCCCGCTTGTTTTGGCGCGATGGCTGAAATGTCCTCTCCGAAGTATGGCATGGAATCCTACGCTTTACGAACAAGTCGGCGCCATAGTTGTTTTGTCGCGTTCCGCAAGCCATACTTACGGTGGGTTTCGCGCGCATCTTGGGTGACGGGGTTTCGCCGGAGGCGCCAATGACACCGATTCCTTCTCAGCGCGATAGCGCCGCCGGTTCTCGCAAATCCGCGCCGGCCGCCCGTATCGCCCACGTCTATCTCGACGTGCGCCGCAAGGTCATGCACTGCCTTAACGACGCCGCCCGCCAGCTCGTCGCCGAAGGTGTGCCGTTTACCAGCCGCGACCTGGCCAAGCGACCCATCAAAACGCCAGCGGGCGAACTCGTGGATTCGGCGCAAATGCCGCTGCTCCGCGCCTGGCGCGAGCGCGCCGCCGTCGAGGCCGTATTTGTCCTGCCCGACGGCGATGAGCGCTTCTGGCACCTGACCTGGCACGCCGCGCCGCTGTCCGATACTCAAGGCGAAGTGATCGGCGTACTGGGAACCCTGCGCGTGGCGCCGCCCGAGCCTGATTGGGGGCAGCTGGCCGGCTTGGCCCACGACCTGCGAACGCCTTTGCAGTCGCTGCGCCTGCTGACGTTTATGTTGAGCAAATCCGCCCCGCCGGAATCCGCCGAGTCAGTGGAACGCCTGAGCGCCGCCGTGGAGCGCACCCTCGCCATCGGCATGGACCTGCTAGAGTGGTGTCGCAGTCCCATGCAGGCCGGCCGGCCTGTCGCGCGAACGTGGTTCCCGCTGACGCCATTCGCGGCCGCTCTGGTCGCCGAGCAGCTGCCCACAGCGGAGAAGAAAAGCATCGCCCTTCGCACCAATCTCACCGCGTCGCAGGGATGGGAGGTCCATTCCGACGCGACGCGCCTGGGCCGGCTTTTGGCCAACCTACTGACTAACGCCGTCCACTACACCAAAGAAGGCGGCGTGGAGCTGAAGGCGTCGTGGCGAGACGACACGGAAGGCAAACGGCAAGGCATGAACTTAAGCGTGATCGACACCGGGCCGGGCATCACTCAGGAAGATCAGGAGTCGATATTCGAGCCGTTCCGCCGCGGCAAGGGCGGCAAGGAAAGCGACTCCAGCGGCAGCGGCGTCGGCTTGGCGGTGGTGGACCGTCTGGTGGAAGAGTTGGAGATGACGCTGGAGGTATTCAGCGAATACGGCCACGGCAGTGCGTTCGAGTTAGTAATGCCGATGAAGTTTCTACGGCAGGCGACGGGTGAGCGGCCGGCGTGAGCCTGAAGAGGGCGGGGAAACCCCGCCCCTACCAGCAACATCCGTAGGGGCGGGGTCTCCCCGCCCCGCAACTTCGGCTACTTTGAATCCAGGGCTGACGTATAATGTGAAAGTAGAGAGAAGTTCGCGGCCCACACCGCCGATCATCGTGGAGTCCACCGACTTCGAGGAGGAAGTGCATGCCGAATAACGGCGAGGCGTATGGAGACGACGCGGTCGCACTTCTCGCACCCAAGGTCTTCAGCGGCAACGAATCGCTGTCCTGCGAACGCTGCCTGGAAATTCACCGCCTCATGGCGCGCAGCCGCGCCATGGAAGAGCGGATGATTAAGATGAGCAAGTCCGGCCAGGGCTATTTCTGGATCGGCGGCCCCGGCGAGGAAGCCTTCAACGTCTGTCTCGGCCTGCAGATCAAAAAAGGCTGCGGCCCCGCCTTCGATTTTCTCCATTTCCACTACCGCAATAGCGCGACCCTCGTGGCGATGGGAATGCCCGTCATCGAGAGCCTCCGCCAAATGGCTATGACGGCGACCGACGCGCATTCAATGGGACGCAACTTCGTCGGCCATTTCTCCGTCCGCGCTTGGAACGTCGTCACCGTCACATCGGTGATCGAAGTGCAATACGTGATGGCGCCGGGCACCGCCCTGGTGCAGAAGCGCTACGGCGGCGACGGCATCACCATCGTCACCGGCGGCGACGCCGGTACCGCTCAGGGAGATTTCGCCTCCTGTATGGTCTGGAGTACGCGGCCCGGAAATGAACTGCCGGTGCTGATGATCGTGACCAACAACGGCTACGGCATCTCCACGCCGGCGCGCAGCCAGCACGCCGAGAAACATATCATTGATCGCGGCAAGGCGTTCGGCATTCCAGGCGAAGTGGTGGACGGCAACGACCCGATCGCCAGTTGGCACGGCATCCGTCGGGCGATGGCCTACTGCCGTCGGGAGCGCCGTCCTTTTATGCTGGAGGCGATGGTTTCTCGGCTGCACGGTCACTCGTCGTCGAGCGGCGCCGCCTTGGTGAAGGATGAGCCGGACCCGTTGCCGTTGTTCGAGCGGAAGCTGATCGAGGCTGGCGTCCTCGACGCGGCCGCCGCCGAGCAGGTCCATGAAGACGCATTGGCTGAGGTGGAAGCGGCGCTGGAAGAAGTTCTGCTCGAAGCCGCCCCTACGGCAGACGACATTTACAAGCATACTTATGCACCCAGCACGGTCGATGCGGTGTATCCAGAGGATTTCACGGGACTGCCCTGATTCCATCTGCCTTGTCCGAATATGCCTATGGCCACCCTCGTTCAAGCCGTTCGCCTCGCCCTCCACTACGGCGAGGAACACCTCGGCGTCACCGACGTTTTCGGCGAGGACGTCGGCCCGCCGCTGGGCGGCGTCTTCACCGCGACCCAGGGCTTGAAAACCGCCTGGAATTCGCCGCTCGACGAGCGCGGCATTATCGGCACGGCGATGGGCATCGCTTACGCCGGCGGCCGGCCCGTCGCGGAAATCCAATTCTGCGATTACGGCTTCAATATAATTGACCTCCTTAAGGTGGCCGG
Source organism: Planctomycetaceae bacterium UBA4732 (assembly GCA_002404095.1). GTDB lineage: Bacteria > Planctomycetota > Planctomycetia > Gemmatales > Gemmataceae > UBA4732. Next base: position 5,796 of record DHJA01000133.1, read on the forward strand.
TAATCAGCGCTGGTCCGGCGCCGGCCAGTATGGGTTGCCGATGGTGGTGATGACGCCGAGCGGGTCCGGCATCCGCGGCAGTCTTTACCATTCCCATTCCTTCGAGAGTTGGGCCAGCCGGCTGGCGGGCTGGAAAATCATAATGCCGAGCAACGCCCTCGACGCCTACGGCTTGATGTTATCCGCCATTGCCGATCCGAATCCGGTGTTGGTGTTGCTGCCCAAGGCATTGCTGCGCGTGCGCGGCGAACAAAAAATCCCCGGCGAACCCGACGACGAGAAGGAACTTGCGTCGCTCATCGACGCGCCGGTCGGCGACCGCAGGGAGTGGCGCGCACGCTGGCCGGACGTTCAGCCGTATTTCGTTCCCCTGGGCGTCGCCTCCCTGGCGCGGGAGGGCGACGACGCCACGGTCGTCAGTTATGGCCGGATGCTGCCGTTGTGTGTGCAAGCTGCAGACGAACTGGCCACGGAGACGGGCAAGCACTACGACCTATTGGATCTTCGCAGTATCTTTCCCTACGACTGGAAGGCGATCAGCGCCAGCGTTCGCAAAACGGGCCGACTGGTGATCGTCAACGAGGACACCGAAGTGACAAACTTCGGCGAACATTTGCTGCGGCGAGTGATCGATGAACACTTTTATGATCTGCTAACGCGGCCTCGTTTCCTGGCGGGCAAGCACGTCCCCGGCATCGGCTTAAATCAGGTCTACGAGCAGAACAGCGTACCGCAGTTGGCGGACGTGAAAGAAGCGATGCGAGCCGTAGCGGCGGAGAAGGCATAAATTATTAACCACAAAGAACACAAAGAACACAAAGAAGAAAGACAAATGCTTAATTCCTTCGCATTCCTTTGTGATCTTTGTGTTCTTTGTGGTTAATTCTCTGAGGGTTGGACCGTGGACTTCGCGTTACCCGAGATCGGCGAGGGCGTCTACGAGGCCGAGTTGACCGCCTGGTCGGTCCACGTCGGCGACGCGGTGAAGCGCGGCCAGGAGATTATGGAGATTATGACCGATAAGGCCGCGATGGAAGTGCCTGCCCCCTTCAACGGCGTGATCTCCGCTCTCCATGCCGAGCCGGGTCAGAAAATCAAAGTCGGCGATATTGTCCTTACCTATTCCGGCGCCGAGCAGCCCGCCGCGGCGAAGACGGCCGCGACAGGCAGGCCGGCGAAGCCGGTGACGTCCAACGGGCCGGCCGCTATTAATCCGATGAAACGCCTGCCGGTCAAAGCGGCGCCGTCGGTACGCCAGATGGCCCGCAAACTAGGCGTTGATCTGGCGGGGGTTCATGGCAGCGGCCCCGAGGGACGCATCCTGATTGAAGACCTGGCCTCGCGCATTCAGGCGCCGGTCGCGCGATCTCCTGACTACGGCACGCCCGGCACGCGCGTCAAGTTACGCGGTCTGCGGCGGAAGATCGCCGAGCATATGGTGATCGCCAAGCGCGCCATCCCGCATTACAGCTACATTGACGAGTGTGATGTGACGGAATTGGTTAGGCTGCGCGATAACCTCAAGGCAGCCTACGCCCGCGCCGGCGCCAAGCTCACCTACCTCGCCTTTATCGTCAAGGCGGTCGTCCACGCCCTCAAAGAAGTGCCCCTGGTCAACGCCAGCCTTGATGAAGCGACAAATGAGATCGTGTTTCACGACTGTTACAACATTGGCATTGCCGTGTCCACGCCGGGCGGGTTGATCGTGCCGGTAATCCGCGACGCCGACAAGCGCGACCTAGGCGGCGTCGCCCGTGAAATTGAACGCCTGAGTAACGAGGCCCGCGCCGGCAAACAACGGCTGGACGACCTACGCGGAGGCACTTTCAGCGTCACGTCATTGGGCAACGTCGGCGGCCTGATTTCCACGCCGATCATCAACCACCCGGAGGTCGGCATTCTGGGCGTCGGTCGGATCAGCAAGCGGCCGGTGTTCGACGCCAACGGCCAGGTGCGGCCGGCCGACATCGTTTATCTGTCGCTGTCCTTCGACCATCGCGTCGTCGATGGGGCCGTCGGCGCCGCGTTCGCCAACGCCGTCATCGGCCGATTGCGGAACCCGGCGCTGCTATTGCTGCCGGAGAAATTGTGACAAGATTGTTTAGCCGCGACCCGAAGGGGAGCGCGTGAGACTATGACGGTACACATACTATGCGGCCCCGCCCGGAGTGGCAAAACGGCGCGGATGCTGAAACGCCTCCGCGAGCGCGCAGCCGAGGCGCCCGGAAGCGTCCTCTGGTTGGCGCCAACCGGGCGCGCCGTGGAGGCGCTGCGCGGTCGCCTGCTTAACGAGGCGTCCATCCCTGGCCGGCCTCGGCTGCACACTTTTCACGAAATGCTGCAAGAGATTGTCCGTGCCAACGACCCCGCGGCGCGACTGCTTTCTGGGGTGCAGCGCCGTCTGCTGACGGAAGACCTCGTCGCCGGCCTTGCCGCCGACGGCCGGCTCGCGCACTTCGCCGGCGTCGCCGACACGCACGGCTTCACCGATGGCGTCCTCGGCCTCCTCGCCGATCTTCAGCGAAACGCCGTGCCCGTTGAGCGATTTGAGGAGGCGACGGCCTCTGCCGGCCCAAAAGAACGCCAGTGCGCCCACCTTTACGCCCAATACCAGGGGGAATTACGACGCCAGCATCTTCACGACGCGGACGGCGTCGCCGCCCGCGCCGGCGACCTTTTGCGCGAGGGGCTGCGGCAACCGTTCGCCGAGGTCCGAGCCATGTTCGTAGACGGCTTCGGCGACTTCACGCGGCCGCAGCATGATATTCTGGAATTGCTATCCGAATGGGTGGAAGAGCTGTGGATCGTCCTGCCAGACGAAGAAAGCGGCCAACGGGCGGACCTCTTCGCGCGGCCGCGCGCCACGATGGAACGATTGCGGAAACTGCGGCCGGAAGTCGAATGGTTGACGAGCGCGGACGTGGATCGCCCCGCCGGGTTAACGCACCTCGAACGCCAGATATTTAACCCAATTCGCACCCTCCAACGCGCCGAAGACTCGACCGGCGTTTCGCGGATTGAAGCGCCGGGCGTCCTCGGCGAAGTTCGGCTGGTTGTCCGACGGATCAAGAAACTGCTGCGAGACGGCGTCGGGGCCGATGACGTATTAGTCGTCCTGCGCGATGTATCCCCCTATGCGGATATCTTAACAGAGGTATTCGACGAATACGCCGTGCCGGTGGAGGTCGATGGAACCGAGCAGTTGACGCGCAATCCAGCGATCTCGGTACTATTGCGAGCGTTGCGTCTGCCGGACGACGATTGGCCGTTCGCGGGCGTGACGGCCCTGCTGCGCAATACCTATTTCCGTCCGCTTTGGCCGGAGGCGACGGATCGATCCGACATGGCGCAGCGGGCCGAAATGTTATTGCGCTTGCTGGGTGAGCCGCGCGGCCGCCACGCCTATCTGACGGCGATCACGGCCTGGGCGGAGAAACAGGAGCCGGGCCTGGAAGACGAGCAGGCCGAAGAGTCGTTGCGGCGCCGCAAGCATGAACTGGCAAAGGAATGCGCTCCGTTCCTCCAGCGATTCTTCCAAGTATGGGAGGCCGCTCCGGCCAAGGCGCCGCTCGCCGAGCATTTGGCTTGGCTGCGCTTATTCGCGCATGACGTGGGCGTTACACGAGAGGCGGAGGAAGACGATCGCGACGCGGCCGCCCTCGATCAGCTATGGCGGGAGGTCGGTCATTGGCTCGAGCGCGAAGAGCGGCGCCACGGCCCCGGTGGACGCACGTTGGATCGCAAGACCTTCCTGCGTCGTCTGACGGCTCTGGCCGCGGAGTCCAGCCTTCCGCGGTCGCCGGCCGGCCCGGGGCGCGTGCGCGTCCTATCCGCCAACCAAGCGCGACATCTCGAAGCCGATTACGTTTTCATCCTGGGCCTGGGCGAACGCAGCTTCCCGCGCCTGACGCCGCCGCTTTCGCTCTTTGACGACCAGGAGCGACAGATATTACAGAGCGCTGATATAGACTTCGGCGCCGGCGACCTGTTGCCCGAGGAAATGTTGCTGTTTTATCAGGTCGCATCGCGGGCGCGCCGGGAATTGATACTCAGTTACCCGGCCGTGGACCAACGCGGACAGGAATTGTTGCCGAGTTCGTTTTTGTTGGCCGTGCGCGCTTGTTTACATCCCGATGCGTTTAAGGGGAAAGTGGAACAGCGGCGGATGTTGATCCAGGGGATCGACGACGAACCGCTATCCGCGGCGGAAATCCGCGTTCGCGCGGCCAAAAACTATAAGGCAGGCGGCCTCGACGACCCCGCTCTTCCCACTGATTTACGGGCGAACTTACAGGACGCGGGCAAGCTATTCGAGAATCGCTTTGAGAGCAAATACCACAATGCCTACGATGGCCTGTTGCGCAACCCGGCGGTGGTCGGCGAGCTAACCTCCATATTCGGCCCAGAGCGCATATTCAGTCCGACGGCCCTTGAAGAGTACATTTCCTGTCCGTTTAAGTTTTTTCTGCATCACGTTCTTCATCTTGAACCGCTGGAAGAACCGAGCGAGGAAATCGAGGTCACGCGCCGTGGCCAAGCGTACCACCGTGCGATGGCCCGACTTCACCGCAAGCTAAAGGCGTCCGGCGTTCACGGTCCGACCGACGCCGTAACGCAAGACGTGACGCGCGAGATGACGGAGGCGGTCGAGGAGGACGTGCGCCGCGCCCCGAGTCCGGCGGCGAAGGAGCTATGGCGGTTGGAAGGTCGGCGCCTGGTGCGCACGGCAGAACGCTACGTTGCGCAGTGGCGTAAGTTTCTCAAGCCGTGGTTGGAGCGCGGCGTTTCGCCGCAACCCGACCTATTTGAAGCGGACTTCGGCCTGCCGACGGCCGACGGGTCGCCGCCGGTAGGCCCGTTGGTGGTGCGCATCGACGACGTGGAGGTGCGCGTGAGCGGCCGCATCGACCGCGTGGACTTGGTCGAGCTGGACGACGGCGTCGGCTTCTGGATTATCGACTACAAGACGGGGCGTTCCGGCCACTACACCGGCAAGGCTTTATCGGAGTATAGCCGTCTGCAATTGACGTTATACGCCTTGGCCGTGGAGGAAGTATTGTTGGCGGGACGAGCGGCCCGGCCGTTGGGACTGGCCTACTGGTTGGAGGGAGAGGGCGGCCCGAAGGTCGCGCTACCGGGGCGCGCGGCCGCACAATGGTTGGACGACGGGAGCCGCTGGCGGACGATCCGCGAAGACCTCCGGCAATGGGTCGCTGTCCTTGTCCGCAACATACGCCAGGGGAACTTCGTTTTGCAGCCGCGCGAGGAGAACTGCACCCAAACCTGTTCGTTCGGCCAGACCTGCCGCATCACGCAGGCGCGCGGCGTCGGCAAGGAAGGGATGCTGTCGTTGCCGTTGGCGGGAGATGAGGCGTAGGAATGATTTTGAAAAGATGGGCCGTCTCGATTGGTGATTGATTCGCCTGACACCGGCGAATTGCTCGTTTGCGGACTCCGTCAGGCTCCGCTATATTGTGGTGCATGACCGACGTCACCCGCATCCTGTCCGCCATCGAGTACGGCGACCCCCACGCCGCTGAGCAACTCTTGCCGCTCGTCTACAACGAGCTGCGCAAGCTTGCGGCACAAAAGCTGGTCCAGGAGGCGCCTGGCCAGACGCTCCAGGCCACCGCCCTGGTCCATGAGGCGTATCTACGGCTCCTGGGCAACGGCCAACCTCAGCCGTGGAACGGCCGCGGCCACTTCTTCGCCGCCGCCGCGGAGGCGATGCGGCGCATCCTCGTCCGCGAGTTTGGGGGTTTGCGCCTATCTGCGCTGGCGCGACCAGGGCATCGCGGCGGCGCAAGCGGCGGGACGCCTCGAAGAACGCCAAGCGGCGTGAATACGTCCCTCCTCCGTAAAATGATTGCAGTTAGACCGCGGAACGGCTATTCTTGGGGACATGAACGATGTCACTCAGGTGCTAGACGCCCTCGCGCGCGGTGACGCCTGCGCCGCCGACCGGCTGTTGCCCCTTGTCTACGACGAGTTGCGTGCGCTCGCCGCACAGCGGCTGGCCCAGGAGCAACCCGGGCAGACGCTACAGGCCACCGCCCTGGTGCATGAAGCCTATCTGCGTTTGCTGGATGGGGACAAGGCCGCGCACTGGAACAGTCGCGCTCACTTCTTTGGCGCCGCGGCCGAAGCCATGCGCCGCATCCTCGTCGATCAGGCTCGTCGCAAGCAGGCCGCCAAGCACGGCGGCGACGTGGCGCGCCAAGACCTCGACGGCCTGGAGATCGCCCTTCCCGAGATTCCGGAAGACCTGGTGGCCCAAGTGAAGATCCTTGAACCAGGGAGTGAAACATGGAGAATCTGGAATCGCGGAAGGAATTGTCCGAGAAAGTGCTGATTCACCTATACAACTCGGCCGTGACAGGCTCACTCCGAAGTACAGCCTTGCTGCTCGGGACGAAGAACGACAAACTATGGGCAGACTCCCCCGGCTTTCAGGACTTGCGCGCGCTTTATGATTTGGCTGGGACAGACCGCCGCCTGTTCTATTCCGCTGCCACAGCTCTGGCTGAGTTCACAGTCTACAGTGTTCTTTATTTTGTGGAGAAGTACAGCCGATTTGACTCAGAACATAATAAGGAGGCTTTTCCTCAAGTCTCGCTAGTGCCGGGTTTTGCAAGTG
>DHJA01000259.1:0-1790 GCA_002404095.1 Planctomycetaceae bacterium UBA4732
AACCAACTCCGGGCGCTTACGCGACCCGGCTCGCCAAGAGGGACATTACCGATGAGCGACGAATCTCCCCGCCCCGCAACCCTAGCCCTGCGCGGCGATCACATCACCTTGGCCCAGGCTCTCAAAGCCGTCGGCCTCGCCGACACCGGCGGCCAAGCCAAATTCATGGTGCGCGAAGGCACGGCCGTCGTCAACGGCGAGCCGGCCGCTCAGCCTGGACGCAAGCTCCGCGTCGGCGACCGCTTCGGCATTGTGGGAGGCGGCGAGTGGACGATTATCGCGTGAAGGAGCCGTTCCTCCCAACCGTCGATCCCGCATCCGAACCGGACGAGCCGGCGCCGCTTGTCATGCCTGTTTTACGACTCCTCGACCCGCGCCGGCCGACCTGGGTGCTTGTCCTCATGCTGGCGTGGCCCACGCTGGTGCAGCAACTGCTCGTCTTCGCGGTCAACCTCTTCGACGGCCTCATGGCCGGGCGTTTTCAGAACGTCGCCGGCCAAGAACAGATCGCCACGCAGGCCGCCCAAACCACCGCCAACTATCTGGCCTGGTTCCTCAGTAGCTGCACCATTCTGGTGAGCGTCGGCGCCACGGCCCTGGTGGCGCGCCTGCTCGGCGGCGGCGACCGTCGCGGCGCCGTCCACGCCTGCAACCAATCGATCTTGCTCGGCGTCGTCATGGGCGTGTGCGGCGGCGTAGCAGGATATTTCGGCTTGCCGTACATCCTGGAAGCGTTGCAGTTGCACGGCGAAACTGCCGAGTTCGCGGCCGCATTCCTACGGCCGCTGTTCGTGTTGTTGACGTTTCAGGTCGTCGAGTCGGTCGGCGTCGCCGCGCTCGTCGGGGCCGGCGACACCGTGACGGGAATGCTCGTCCTCGGCGGCGTTGCCCTCATCAACATGCCGCTAACGTGGCTGTTCTTCACAGGCTGGGGTCCGATTCCGGCCCTCGGCTTCGCCGGCATCGGCCTGGGCACGGCCGTCGCCCACGCGCTCGGCGGCTTGGCAGTACTCGGCGTACTCCTCCGCGGGCGGGCCGGCCTGCGACTGCATTGGCGCCTGCTCTGGCCCAATGGCGCTCTGATACGGCGGTTATTATGGGTCAGCGTACCGGCCGGGCTGGACAGCCTCTCGCTGGCGGTCGGCCAGCTCTGGTTTCTGTCCATCGTCAACGGCGCCTTGGACGACACAGCCAAAGCGGCTCAGGGCATCGCCATTCGCTGGGAATCGCTGAGCTTTTTGTCGGGGGCGGCGTTCGGCACGGCGGCGATGGCGTTGGTGGGTCAGAACCTTGGCGCCGGCCGGCCGGCCCAGGCGGCGCGCAGCGGTTGGACGGCGTTCGCGCTCGGCGGCGTCTGGATGGCCTTGATGGGAGCGGTGTTTTACGTCTTGGCGCCGGAGATGTTCGGTCTGTTTTGTCCCAAACCGGAGCAGGCGCCGATCATCGCGGTCGGAGTGCAAGTGCTGCGGCTGGTGGCGCTGGCTCAACCCGCGCTGGCAGCGGCCATCATTTTTACGGCGTCCCTGCGCGGGGCCGGCGATACGCGCGTGCCGGTATTGTTCACTTGGTTCGGCTTCTTCGGCGTCCGCATTCCGCTGACCTACCTGTTGGCGTGCAACCAGATCAACCTCGGTCCATTAGGCGTTTGGCACGGGTTCGGCCTCGGCTTGTGGGGCGCGTGGTTGGCCATGTTTATTGATCTGTGGGTGCGCGGCTTGTTCTTTCTCGGCCGTTTCGCCGGGGCGCGTTGGCAGCGGCTGCGCGTTTGAGCGAAAAGGGCGGGGGAAACC
>DHJA01000259.1:1900-2294 GCA_002404095.1 Planctomycetaceae bacterium UBA4732
CGGGGTTTCCCCGCCCTTTTCGCTTAAAGCATCACGTGTTGACGATGATCGCAACGGTCGTGTACAGCAACAGGCCCAGGCTGAAGATGCTGGCCATCAGGCAGACGACGGCGCCGCCCGCCTTAACGTCGTCGTCCTGAAATTCCTTCCATTCCTGATCGGTGAAGTGCGGATCCTCCGCGGGCGGATAGCCGGCGGGCGCGTGGCCCCTTTCTTGCTCCTCGGCCTGGTTGGCCTCATGGATGTCGAGGGCGGTCGCGGGGATCGGCGTCGCTTGGACGCCGTGACTTTCGGATGAGGATGACATGGCCAAAGCCTCCTGAATCAATCCATTCACTAAACCTATTCTATCACAAGTATCGTTTGAAAATCACTAGTGCTTCGTCACGCATGG
>DHJA01000259.1:2434-6158 GCA_002404095.1 Planctomycetaceae bacterium UBA4732
CCACCTGACCCATCAAAGTACGAGTGACGTTGCACTAGCCCGAGCGCGAGCGAGGGGTTTAGGCGAAACCCCTCGCTCGCGCTCAGGGCTAGTTTTAACTTCCCACCGCCTCCACTTTGCTATTCTCATCCAGCGTCACGCTCGACAGTTCGCCATTGTCCTTGGTGAAGTGGACGGTCACGACGACGATATCGTCTTCGGGTACGCGGTCGGTGGACAATCCGGTGTTGAGGAAGTTCACGTTACGATAAGCGCCCTCGACCGTGGCGTTCCACGTGGCGGTACTGCCGACGCGCACCCGCTGCGTGATGCGGATGCGCTGGCCGGGTTTGAGACCGCGAATCAGCTCGACCAACTGCGGCGCCAGGGTGCGCGTGGCCGAGAGCAAGGGTTGCGGAGAAGCAGTCATAGTTCGACGTCACCCCCTCCAGGCTGGCCGCGGACCAGCGCGATCCGGCCGGTGCGCGCCAGCTCCACGATACCGTAGGGCCGCATTAGCTCGATGAACGCCTCGATCTTACGTTCCTTACCGCTGATTTCGATCATGAGCGTGTCGGGGCTGATGTCCACAATGCGGCCGCGATACAGTTTCACCAGCAAGCTAATTTCCATGCGCTGCTGCGGGGCGGTCTTGACCTTCACGAGCATCAAGTCGCGCTCGACGAAATCTTCACTGCTGATGTCGTGGACCTTAACGACAGTGACGACCTTGTGAAGCTGCTTGCGGACCTGTTCCAACTCGGCGTCGTCGCCGTGGACGACGAAGGTCATGCGCGAGAGGTTGGCGACCTCGGTCTCGCCGACGGCGAGGCTGTCGATATTGAAGCCGCGCGAGGCCAACATGCCGGAGATGTGCGCTAGCACCCCCGGTTGATTCTGTACCAGCGCCGACAGAACGTGCCGCATCGTCGTCTCCGGAATGGACGGAACGGATACAAGGGGAATCTTAGAGAGTCGGTGCGGACGGTTCAACCGACTAAGATGAAGCCTGTACAATCGAGGTGGTGAACGCTCATGACCCATGACACGACGGCGAACCAGTCTCGTAAGCGGCGCGACCGGCCGTTTCCTTGGCTTTGCGCGAACTGCCTCAAGGACGAGGTCTATCCCGTGACGATGCCCTACGCCGTAGAGACCAAGCACGATGGTCGATTATACCATATCGAGGTCCCTGAACTCAGGATACCGAAATGCAAGGCGTGCGGGGAGCTGATCTTCAGCAACAGCGTGGACGACCAGATCATGGAAGCCTTGCGTTCGCACGTGCGAATTCTAACGCCCGAGCAAATCAAGGCCGGCCGCAAGGCGCTCGGCTTGAAGTCGAAGGATTTGGCGAAGCGGTTGGGCGTTGCGGCCGCAACGGTTTCCCGCTGGGAGAAGGGGATGATGATCCAGTCGCGGGCGATGGACAACCTCCTCCGCGTCTACTTCGCCGTCCCCGAAGCACGGGCTGTCCTCCGAGGAGCGGAGCAAGATCCAAATTTGGGCGTTGTGGCCGATCCAAAGAGCGATCTGGCGCCTGTGGAAGCGCGGAGCAACCGGGTCACGGCACATTTCCGCCCCCGTGAACTAAAGAACCTCTCCGATCAACGCAAACGCCAAAGCAATTTCCTGCTAAATGCGGGGGCCAACTAGCGTGTACACCATCACCTTCTACTCGTTCAAGGGCGGCGTCGGCCGCACCCTTGCCCTCGTCAACATCGGCGCCGAACTGGCGCGGAGGGGGCGCAAGGTTCTGCTGGTAGACTTCGACCTGGAAGCACCCGGCCTGGAAACATTCGCCCGTCTGCGGCCGCCGAAACCGCATCCCGGCATAGTCGAGTTTGTGACGGAGTACGAGCGCACCATGCAAGCGCCGGACGTGCGCGAGTACATCTACGAAGCGCCCGCGGTCGGCAAGAAGGGCGGACGGCTATGGGTTATGCCCGCCGGCCGACGGGATGCGAACTACCAAGCCGCTTTAATAAACATCGACTGGAATCGCTTGTACGGTGAGCGCGACGGCTTTCTGCTTTTCGAGGACACAAAAGCGCAATGGAAGCAAGAGTTCCAGCCAGATTACGTACTCATCGACTCGCGCACCGGCCATACGGACGTGGAAGGCATCTGCACGCGCCAGTTGGCGGACTCAGTCGTCCTAATGTTCATGCCGAACGAGCAGAACCTGATCGGCCTGGAAGGCGTCTGCCGGGCCATCCGTATAGAGGAGACCGAGGGGCTGAAAAAGTCGATCCGGCTGCATTTCGTGGCGGCGAACGTGCCGGACCTGGATGACGAGGATCGCATCTTGCATCGGCAGATACAAGCATTCCGCAAGCGTCTGGACATTAAAGCCTTTTCGGGCGTGATCCGGCGATACGAGAACATGAACCTGCTCGACCAGAGCGTTTTCACCCTGGACCATCCACACACCAGATTGGCTCATTCGTATCGACGCCTTCTACGGACGCTTCTAATGGATAACTTGGCAGATCGCGATGGGGCGCTGTTGTTCCTGCATACCTCTCCCGAGTTTCATTGGTCAGACCCGGAACGTGGCATCGCTGAGTTGAAGTACAAAAATAGTCTCCACGAGATCGCACGGCACTTCAATGACGACGTGGAGATACTGCACATGATCCAATGCAAACGCATCGGCCCGGCCATCCTGGGCGACCCGCCGACGCGGATGGAGGATTCATGACTTGCCCTCTCGATGGAAATCGATCGAACAGCTACCTGTGTCGTAACAGATTGGAGTAACCTGTCAAGGAAAAACGAAGACCGTCCTCCCACCGTCCTCCCAGCGCTTACACATCCTCAGAACTCGTCCTTGCCGACCGACGTTCGGCCCAAGGCGGACGTTAGGAATGTGCCCCCGCCGCACGTGAACATCCGCACAAGGACATAGGTCCACTTCCCTGAAATGTGCGCCGCCGCACGTGGATTCCCCAACGCGCCGCCGATTGACCTCCTCCTCCTGTCCGCCTCTCAGCTGCGCAGCTGAAAAAATGCAGCTGCGCAGCTGCGATCCGTGGGCGCTAATGTCTATTTTCCGTGCGGCCGGGCGCCTTTTGGGGAAAGTCTCCATGCGGTCGCGCATAAATCCCCGTGCGGCCGCGCACCTTCCGCGGCGTATTCCCGTGCGGCAGGGCGCCGGGTTTCCGGGCGTCGAGGCGCCTTTTTAACGAGCAGGACGAGTTTAACCTTAAGAGATGCCTGGTTTTCCGCCGGAGACAGCCGTCCGGCTAACCAATACTCCAACTGTAAAGAGAAAAACCTTCACACCAACCTCTCCTTCCCTTATTCCTGGAATCGTGGTGTTGTGAACAAATCGATTCAATAACATGCGATCATGAATCCCCGAGAAGACAACCGGAAGTACCACGACGGCCGTGACGAGATGAACCTCGCCGACTTCCCGATCTCCGCCCTCCAACGCCAACAGCCCAGCGACGCCGACGGCCGTAAGCGCGACCGGCTGGAGTTCGAGGCCACACGCTACGACCCCGTTACGCACCAGCGCGTTCTTCAGCGCGTCACCCTCACGTCATCAAGCCGCGACGGCTTGCCGACGCCGGCCGACGAGCATGTCATTCTCGCCCTGCTCTACGTCGCCAAGCACAGCCACAACTTCGCCGACGCCACGGTCTACTTCGCGCCGAGCCAGATGTTCGATGTCATGGGATGGGCGCCGAACGGCCGGAGTTACACGCGCCTGCGCGACGTGCTGCGCCGGCTCAAG
>DHJA01000259.1:6299-6646 GCA_002404095.1 Planctomycetaceae bacterium UBA4732
GCTGCGCCGGCTCAAGTCGCTGACCATCCGTTACGAAAACGCCTGGTGGGACGCCGCGGGTCGCGGCTACGAAGAGGAAGTGGCGACCGGCGTCATCAGCGCGTACAAGATCGCCCGCCAGGTAAGCGGCCCGCGCACCGCCAACACAACGCCATTGAGCTGGGCGACGTGGACGCAGCAGTTCCATCAGAGCCTGCTCAACGGCAACATCAAACGGCTCGACCTCGACCTCTTCTTTCGCCTCAAGACGCCGACGGCCCAGCGCATGTACCGCTTCCTCGACAAGCGTTTCTACAACACCGATTCGGTGGCGATGGACCTGATCGAGTTCGCCTGCGGCCACGTCG
>DHJA01000085.1:0-8385 GCA_002404095.1 Planctomycetaceae bacterium UBA4732
CAGCAGGCCGATCAGGATCGCGATGATGGCGATCACGACGAGCATTTCGATCAGCGTGTATGCCGCTCGCTTTGACCGACGGAGTGCTAACATATCGCACCTCCGCGCCTGGTTGCTTGTATTCAAACAATCATTTGATATTCGCCTTACGCCGCCGCCTAAACAATATCACACATGCGAGCGCGACAGCAATAGCGCCGGCGACGACTCCGACCATTATACAAAAATTCCATTTGGAGCCGGTGGAGCCGCGGGAAACCTCAGGAACGAATGGCGCTTACTTTAGCCAGGCGAATCTACCGCAACGAGCGCCATCTTGCACCGATGATCCTGGCTCGCCTTCCTGGCGAAAAAATGGCTGAGGATGCTCTTGACAACCGCTTCCGCGCGCCTGAGAATGCCCTTGTGCTTTCCGCGATGGGCATTCTCCCGGAGGCCAGAGGCCGCAGCCCATGAACACAGATTGCTACATTTCCCGAGGCCCTCAGCTAACCGGTGTGCTTCTCGCTGTCGCAGGCGCACTCAAATTCTACTCAGTAGCCGCCTCGGCATCGGTTTCGCTGTCAAGTGACTTCTTCCTCACGACGAGCCTCGCTGGTGCCGAAATCGGTTTCGGCTGTTGGATGCTGGCCGGCCTTTATCCGCGCGTAACGCGATGGGCGGCGGCGCTATGCTTCCTCGGTTTTCTCGGTGTGAGCCTGGCCAAGGTATTCCAGGGCGAACATTCTTGTGGCTGCTTCGGCCCCGTACTCATCAGTCCTTGGATCACGGCGGCTTTGGACGGGTTCGTGTTCGTCGCCCTCGTCTACGCTAAGCCAAGCGGGGAGGCCGATGCGGCGGCGGCCGGGAGGCGTTGGACCACATTCGCGCTGTTGAGCGGGGCGTCCGCCATAGTCGTCGCGGTCCTGTTCGTTCTTGCCGGTCCGGCTCGGTTGGATGAGAACGGACGAATTGAAGGGGTCTCGGCGACAGTCGTGCTTCGTCCGGAAGACTGGATTGGGCGCCCCTGTCCGCTATTCGGCCACATCGACGTGGGTGGCCGGCTGGAGCAGGGCGAGTGGATCGTGCTTTTCTATCGGCCCGACTGTTCCGACTGTCAGCAGATGTTGCCGCGTTACCTTCGGCGCGCCGCGGAAGATGGGCTTCCCACGGAAGTCCTCGGCTGGGCGGTCGTTGACGTGGCGGGCGTGGGCGGGCCGAACGATGGGCGCGTCGCTAGTTCTGTCCTAAGTGGATCGCTATACCCCGGCCGCCGGTGGGCTGTGCGAACGCCCACGATCTTGCGGCTGCGGAACGGGATTGTGACGCAGGTAGCACACTCGCTCGAAGAGGTGCAGGGATGAACCGCAAATGGTTGCTTGTGTGCGCGGGGGCATTCATCGTAGGCAGCGTCGTCTGCGCCTACTGCGCCCGGCAAGCCGCCCAAGGCGGGCTCGAGGCGGCGCCAGCGGTCTACGATGTGGGAGACATTGGACAGGGAGAAACCCGCGACATCGAGTTTCAGCTTACCAACCGTTTCCCGCGACGGGTCGAGGTGAAGGATGTGCAGACAAGTTGCGCTTGCACCAAAGCCGAGGTCGCCAAGCGGTCCCTTGCCGGAGGGGAGAAAACTGTTTTAAGGGCAAAGTGGAGTACGGGCGCCAGCCGCGGCAAACGCACCACCACCCTGACCGTCTTCTTCGCCCCGGAAGGCGGAGGCTTCGGCCAAACCACGTTGGCCATCGAAGGAAACGTCCAGCCGGATATGCTTTACAGGCCCGAGAGTCTTGAATTCGACAAAACGAAGGCGGCCAAGCAGTCCGTTGCTTTCTCCGCGGGGCGGATAGAGTGTTCCGTGAAGAGGGTTTGGTGTCCGCATCAATGTTTTACGGCGGATTTCGACGAACGGTCGAACACCGTCACCGTCGCGTTCGACCCGACGAAATGGACGGTAGAGGACGACCAATTGCCCCTAGCCGACGCTAGAATCCTGAACGTGGAAACGACCTCGCCGCACGAACCCATATTGCAGATACCGCTCATGCTTCGGCGCGGGGAATCCAATCCGTGAACGAGCGACAGCTCGTTACAGTCTTGGTAGCAGAGGAGGCAACCACCGCCGGAGTCGTACAGGAAAGCGCCCTCCGCTGGGCCGCGACAACGGCAACCGTTTCTATCTTAAGAAAGGTGATAGCATGAAGATCCGTGGCCTCGCATTGTTTGCGGCGCTCCTGGCTGCCGCACCGGCGCTCCTTCTAGTCGTAGATCCACGCATATTCGCGGACTGTGCCCACACGCAGGCGCAAACGATCCTGTGTCCGCTGACGCAGACGAAGTGCGTCCAATGCCCCGGAACCTGTTCGGGATGCACGGAGACGACAGCGGTCATGGGCGCGTGGGGTTGCACGACGAACGCCGCCGCGACCAAGTGCGTACAGAACGCGGCCCAGCTCCTATGTAATAACGTGTGGACATGTGTAGTTGATCCGAACAACCCCCAAAGCTGCATAAAGGGAGCCGCTGCGCAGCCGGGAAATACTTTCCCATACGACACGGTTTCTTGCAACGCCAGCTGAGGGCGGTCGTGTCTCAGTTTGGGTTCCAGCTCGGGTAATTTGGGCAGAAGAAGGTCAAACTGAGAATCGGTTGCGGAAATCACGCCAGTGAGTTCCGCAACCGATTCCGAAGGAATTCATGTCATGAACCTACTCGTAGCGCTGCTTCTGGCGGCCGCGCCTGGCCCGGTTGCCAGCGATTTTCCGCCGGACGCGGCGGCCTTGGAGAAGGCTGTATTGGATTACCGCCGGGCTATTCAAAACGGGAAATTGGTTCTCACCCAAAGGACGTACCTCGAAGGGGAGGCCAGTCCGAGCCGTTCGCGCGTCACGACCATCTGGTTCGACGGCACGCGCATTCGCAACGACGCCGTATTTCGTTTTGCGAAGTCCGAGCCACCGCACCGGGAGTCGGACGAAGCGCCCCACCGGGAGGTCTACTGCCGGAACTGTGAATTCGACGGCTACTACATCGACTACAACTCCTATACAGGTCAAACCGGAGACGTGATGCCGTCGCTTCATCTGGAGCGCCTGGATCTGAACGCCGACCGCAATCGCTACCAAGCAGTCGATCCTCGCCTCCTCGGCGTCGTCCTAGGCAGCTTTCCCAACCTATCCAGCTATCGGCTGGACGCGAACGTCGGGGCGCTCGATCGAAAAGGCGTGACGATTCAAAACGACACGTGGAAGGGCGTCGAGTGCCGGCGCATTGACTTCAAAAACCCTGCGGGGATGGATGGCCGCATATGGATCGTTCCCGCTTGGGGACCGAACGTGGTCCGCATCCAGACGGAAGGGGATGGAAGAGGGCATCACTATCTGTTCTCGGTCGAATCCGAATATCAGAAAATCGAACCCTCCGGAATATGGTATCCGCAAACCTGCACTTTCGAGCGGCGCGCCGATAACAAGCTCGAAGAGAAGGAAGAAATCGGAGTTCAAGTACTTTCCATGAACGAACCGGTAGACCCGAATGCGTTTCGGTTGGCGGGCATGGAGATTCCGGCCGGAACCTACGTTGCCGGGTTCCGCGCCGAAGGCCCCTCCACCTGGAATGGCAAAGAACTTGTCCCGCAAGCGCCGCCGGACCTGTTGACGAACCGCGCAAAGCCGGGGGCCGTTCCATGGACGCAGTCCGAAAAGTGGCCCTATGCAATTGGCTCACTGATCCTGGCGCTTTTCGCGGCGGGGGCCGTCTGGCTGTACACCATCTCGAACAAGCACAAGCCACGGCCCGAGAAGGGTTGAGTCCGAAGGGGCGCTAAGATGGGGGAGCAACAAAAAGTGTCAGGAGAGCAATCGGGGGAGCAATCGGTGTCAGTCGTCATGAACGCTTGTTCACACGGAAACCATGAAAATGGCCGCCCTACAGTGAACAGACTATCAGGAAGGCGTCCTATTTTCAGAGCAGCAGTTCATCATTAATTTAACTCGTTCGCCTATCCTAGACTGGCCTGCCGCGAATGGCAAGCACAAAAAGGGAAAGCGCCGCCGAATTTCAAAAACATTTTTCAAGGCGTCTGCTCCGGCTCAGCAAGTTCAGGCAGCCCAAAATCACGACGGACCTTCGCGCACTCTTCTGGAGTTATGCGATAGATATAGATTGACCATCCGGTATGGGCGAGAGGTCTGAAGCATCTGAAATAGGAAAAACTCTCTAAAGGAACCCAGCGCTCGCCGCCTTGGCCGTCGGGTATCCCATAGGAACCCCCGCGCAGCATCATGACGCTTACCGCGTACCAGCCGGGTCGTGGGCCGATGTCTTGCGCGCGCGGGCCGATGGACTCCTCGGGACTGGTTTCCCCCTTCGGTGGCAGCGTGAACTCAATGCCCGCGACGCGCGGGTCGTATTTGCCAAAGAACACCAGACCCAACGGCCGGGCCTCGGGGTGTTCCTTCAACCAGTCGCGCAGGAAGAACAAGTCCTGGCCCCAGTCGATGTTACTGTCCACCAAATGGGCGGAGCCGTTGGCCGGGCCGCCTGCCAGTTCATTGAAATAGGACAGGCTGTGCGGGTAGACCCACAGGCTGCTCGCCACGGCCCAGGCCACGGCGCCCCCGCTAAGCAATGCCGCCACGCGCTCCTTACGCGCAAAGGCCCGCGCCGCCTTGCTCATCCAGATGAAAGCGAAGGGAAAGATAGCTAATACATAGCGTAAATGGTGGTTGAATCCGGTCTGCGAGCTAACGAACGTCAACACAAGGACCGCCGGCGCCAGGACGACGACCTCGTCGCGCCAGGGCGCCGCATATCCGCGCCGCGTCAGGCCCAGGAACGCCGCCAGTAGCGCCAGCAACCAGACGCCCAGGGGAACCTTGATTGTCAGCGCGTACAAGTAGTAATACCACCAGCCCTCTTTGCGCCATTCGCCGCGCAGGTAGGAATTGAAGTGCGACTCGAAGTCGGACTTCTGCACGTCGATGCCGAGCAGGTAGTCCCGCGGAACCGGGATCGGCAGTTTTCCAAGCCACGAGTCGGCGAAGCGATTGCCCGCCGGTCTCAATCTATTTTCCGTCGGACCACCCAGGCTTTCGCTCACGAACCGGTAATCCCCCAGGCGCGTCATCGACCCGTCGAAGTCATAGCCCGCGTTGAGCAGGTATACGGCGGCCAAGAGGATCAACGCCAGCTGGCCGGCCTGGTTAAGCCAACCGCGAAGCGACAAGCTCCTCACTTCCGGCATCTTCCAGATGAGCCACAACAACGGCCACAGCGCGAACAATAGCACCCAAGTCATCTTGGTCAACTCCGCAATCCCGAGCGCCGAGCCAGCCAGGGCGGCAAATTCCCAGCGTGGTTCCTTCAGCCACTTCCAGAAGAGGTATCCGGCCGTCACGCCCAAGGCCGTCGCACCCATGTCCGGGGTAATCAACTGGCCATTCGCCAGGATGTTCGGCCCGAAGCACCAAAGCGTCAATGCGAGCAGGGCGGACCATTCTCCGTATAGCTCGCGGGCCCACCGATAGCAGATGTAGCCGCCCAACAAACTGAATGGTATGCACGCCCACCGCGCCCAAGTAAAAAACCAAAAGGAGCGCTCGCCGTTGTCCGTTATGAATTGCCGGCCGATGCCAAACTCCGAACGCGCGCCCGGATCGTCGGAGTATTGCGACCAGTCGTATTTCGGCTGCGCCCAGAGTACTGGCACGACCGCAACCATACGTACCAGCGGCGGGTTGACGTGGTAGAGGTCGAAGCGCCCCAGCTTCCAATGACTCAGCCCTGCCGCCATGTGACCGACTTCGTCGATGCACGGACTGTGAACGGCGGCGCCATACGACAGCAAACTCGCATGGATGAGCAAAAGAGCGGCCGGTAGGAGTTTTAAGAGTGCTTTTGTCCGCATGTTCTTCTTGGACATGCCAGCCCCGTTGGGATATAAGTGAGCCTTATAAGCATACTGCCGTCCCGTCCTGCGGGAAACATCCATCAAGGGGCCGTCCTATGATACGACAAACGAAATTGGGCCGCCGGCCGTTCCTGCTCGTGCTGGCCGGCGCCTGGGTCTGCCTCGCCGGTTGTAGCGGCAAAGGGCCGGATGAAGTGAAGTTCCTGACCGCCGTCGAGAAGGTCAAAAAAGGAGAAACCCGCGAACTCAGCTGCGAAACCTACCCCAAGATCACCGACAAGACGTTGGAGAGCCTCAAAGACGCCGGCGCCCTCACGCGCCTTTCGCTGGACAATGCTCCGATCACGGACGCCGGGCTGAAGTCCCTGGAGAATCTGACCAATCTCAATTGGCTCTCCCTGTCGGGCACGCACGTCACCGACGCGGGGATGCCGGAGGTGGCCAAGCTGACCAGCTTGGAAAAGCTACGCATGGACCGGACGCACGTCAAGAATCCCGGGCTGCAAACGATCGCGAGCATGACTCGGCTGAAAGAATTGGGGGTCTGCCGGTGCGGGATCACCGATCAAGGACTGGCTTCGCTGGCGTCGTTGACCAACCTGGAAATGCTGCACCTCGACGACACCTTCGTGACGGACGCCGGCCTGAAATTGCTGACCCCGTTGACGAATCTGCATGTTCTGAATGTACATGGAACCAAAGTCACCGAAGCCGGCGCCAATGCGTTCAAGCAAACGATGCCGAACGTGAAAGTGAATCGGTAGACGCGACCCGTGGATCATCGCCGCTATGCTAAAACTCGCGGGCGTAACCGGCCGTCCAGCCGCCGTCCACCGTGAGAATATGCCCATTCATATAGCTGTTCTCGGGGTCGGCCAGGAACAACGCGGCGACAGCGATCTCTTCGGGAGTGCCGGGCCGGCCGAGCGGCACATGGTCGAGCATCCGCTGGACGGCGTGCCGGAACGTGCCGTCGTCGCCGTAGAACAGCCGGCGCGTACCCTCCGTCAGCGTGGACCCTGGAGCGATGCCGTTGACGAGAACGCCGTGCGGTCCCAGCTCCAGCGCCATCGCTTTGGTCAGGTTAACCACGCCCGCTTTGGCGGCGACAAAGGCGCATTGCAATCGCAGAGGTACAAGACCCGCAATGGAGGCGATGTTGATGATACGGCCGGACTTTTGCGCGATCATACGCCGCGCCGCCGCCCGACTGACTTCGTAAACGCCTGTCAAATCCACCGCGAGGATGCGATCCCATTCTTCGCGCGGAAACTGGTCGATGGGGACGCGGTTGTTCAGCGTGTTAATCCCGGCGTTGTTGACGATTACGTCGAGCCGGCCGCATTGGGTAACAACCTGATCTAGAACGGCGTCAATCTCATCGCTCCGGGTGACGTCCATTTTAAGCGCGATTGCGCCGGGGGAGCGGGCGGCGGCTTCGCGCGTCTCGGCTTCGTCGAGGTCGGTGTAGACGACGCGGCTGCCGTTGGCGGCGAGGCGGTCGGCGATGGCTTGGCCGATGCCGCGCGCCGCGCCAGTGACAAGGCTAACCTTGCCCGATAAATCACATCTCATATCGGTATACTCCGCATTGTCATGGCATTAGCCAGGGGCCGGGATTTTCCAGCATCTGACTTAATGTTTGCAGGAAGCGGGCGGCGGGGGCGCCGTCCACGATGCGATGGTCGAAGGTCAGGCTCAGCGTGACCTGTTCGCAAATCATAATCCTATCGTCGGACGCGACGGGGCGACGTTGGATGCGGCCGACTCCCAGGATGGCGCACTGCGGGTAATTGATGATAGGCGTAAAAGCGTCCACGCCGAACGCTCCCAGGTTGGTGATGGTGAAAACGCCGCCCTGCATTTCCGAAGACTGCAGCGTCCCCCCGCGGGCCCGTTCGGCTAAGTCGCGCGTAGACGCCGCTACTTGCCGCATACTTAAATTCGGCGCGTTGCGGACGACCGGGACCAACAAGCCTCGTTCGGTATCCACTGCAATTCCGATATCTAAGCTCGTCGATGGCGTGATCTCGGCGTTCGTCCAGCGAGCGCTTAGCAGGGGATGCTTTTGCAGGGCGGCCGCAGCGAGTTTCACCAGAAAATCCGTGTAACCGGGAATAACATCGTCGCCAGACGCGGCGGCCGTCTTGAACTGGTTGCGCAGACTGACCAGATTGGAAGCGTCCGCCGTGGTCGTCAAGGTAACGGGGGCCGTGGAGCGCAGACTGGCCGTCATGCGCTCCGCAATCGTCTTGCGGAGTGGACTGACCGCTGTTTGTGCCGGCGCCGGGCCGGCCGCCGCGCGCACATCTCGCTCGCGAACACGGCCGGTCTTGCCGCCGCCTTGGATCTGCGTCCAGTTGACGCCCAGTTCCCGCGCGACCCTTCGCGCCCGTGGCGAGGCGGCCGGATGGTGGGGCGCCCGCTCCGCGGGCGCCGTGACGCTTACAGGCGCTGCTGGTACGGTTTCGGTCTGAATGGCGCCCGCGGAGCGGGCG
>DHJA01000085.1:8476-28926 GCA_002404095.1 Planctomycetaceae bacterium UBA4732
GGCGCCCGCGGAGCGGGCGCCCCACTCTTCGTTCGCCTCCGTCACATAGCCGATCACGGCGCCGACGGCGACTTTGTCGCCTGCGGCTGGCGCGCCCGGCGCAATGCGTAATACGCCCTTATCGAGACATTCAATATCTTCCGTGGCCTTCTCGCCTTCCAGCGTGAACAGCGCTTCGCCGGGCTTGACCGGCTCGCCGTCCTGCTTGAGCCAGCCGACGAAGACGCCTTCCTCCATGTTCCATCCGAGACGCGGAATCGTGATTTCTACGGCCATAGCAACACCCTTATTCCGCGACGAGGTCACGGATCGCCTGCGCGATCCGTTCCGGATTGGGGACGACGGCCGCTTCCAAGGCCGGGCTATAAGGAGTCGGCGTATGCGCGCCGTTGAGCCGGCGAATGGGCGCGTCCAAGTCGTCGAAGCCGCGGTCGGCGAGCTGGGCGGCGATCTCCGCGCCGAGGCCGAACGGCGCGAATGCTTCGTCCACAATAAGGAGCCGGCCCGTCTTCGATACGGATTGCAAGATCGTCTCCACGTCCAACGGCGCCACGGTGCGCGGGTCGATCAACTCGACGGATATTCCCTCTTTTTCCAGTATCTCACACGCCTTCAATGTATGGTGAACCATCAGGGCGAGCGCAACCACCGTCACATCGCGGCCCTCGCGCACCACGGCCGCCTTACCGAATTCGATCTCATAGTCCTCGGCCGGGACGTTACCTTTCAGCCCCATAACCTCTCGATGTTCAAGAAAAATCACCGGGTCGTCACAGTTTAGCGCGCGTATCATAAGCCCCTTGGCGTCATAAGGCGTCGAAGGGACGACGACGCGCAGCCCGGGAAAGTGGGCGTACATCGGATAGTAATTGCCGGAATGGTGCGTGGCGGCGGAATGGCCGACGCCGATGCAGCCGCGCAAAAGGATCGGCATTTTCAGCCGGCCGCTGCTCATGTACTGCATCTTGGCGATTTGATTGACGATCTCGCCGACGGCGTCGAGAACAAAGTCGGCGAACATAAAGTCGATGACCGGCCGCGTTCCCGTCATGGCGGCGCCGCAGCCGAGACCCACGAAGCCGCGCTCACTAATCGGCGTGTCGCATAGACGCACGGGGCCGTACAGGTCGTACAAGCCGGCGGTGGAGCGAAAGTTGCCGCCGCGCTTGCCGATGCCCTCGCCCATGACGAAGATCGACGGATTGCGGGCCATCTCGGACGATAACGCCTCTAAAGTAGCCTGCATGTAGCTTATTTCACGGCCGGCATTTATGGTGGGCGACTCGCTCCGCGAGTCGCATTTAGGCTCAGCGTAAACATGGTCCGTTGCGGTCGCAGGGTCGGGCGCCGCGCTCTTCTCAGCGAAACGGTGCGCCTCCTCTACCTGCGCCTCGATTTCGGCGTCAATCGCGCTCAATTCCTCCTCGCCAACGCCGGTTTTAAGCATCTCCTGCTTCAAGCGCCGAATCGGACACCGCGTCTTCCACTGCTCAACTTCTTCCTTTGTGCGATAGCCAAAATCGCCCATACCTTCCGCATGGGGGCGCGTGCGATACGTCAAACATTCGAGCAAAGTGGCGCCGTCGCCTGCGCGTGCGCGGCCAACGGCTTCCTTGGCCGCCCGGTGGACCGCGGCCACCTCGTTTCCATCCACCTCGACGCCGGGCAAACCATAGGCGGCGGCTCGCGCGGCTACGGTCGCATTGCCGGCCGCGTATTGGAACGGCACTTCGGTGGCGTACTGATTGTTCTCGCAGACAAAGAGGACCGGCAATTTCCAGATGCCTGCCATGTTCAAGCCTTCATGGAAGGCGCCGTTGTTGACCGCGCCGTCGCCGAAGAAAGCCACGGCCACGCCATCCGTTTTCAGCACCTTGAAGCTATAGCCGGCCCCCGCGGCCTGGAGGATGCACGGCCCAACGATGCCGCTCGTGCCCATCATGCCAATTTCAGGGGCGAATAGGTGCATACTGCCGCCGCGCCCATGCGAACAACCGGCCTCCCGGCCGTACAGTTCAGCGATCAACTGTTGCGGAGGCAAGCCCTTGGCCAAGGCATGGCCGTGCCCTCGATGCGTGCTGAAAACAACATCGGTCGGCCGTAGATTCGCGCAGACGCCGACGGCAATGGCTTCCTGGCCGACGTAGGTGTGACAGGCGCCGTGGATCAGGCCGCGTTGATGAGACCGCGCCAATCGCTCTTCACAGCGACGGATCAGCATCATTTGCCGATAAAGCGATAGGAATTGGTCTTTATTCAGGGATGGTAAAACTTTGGTCGCCATGTTAAGCAGACTCTCCAGTGTTTCGCGTTCTGATGGTTGTCGCAGACGACCGAGGGTTCGTCAAGGGTCTGGATATCCGGATAGCCGTAGACGAGCGGACAGGCGGCGCCGCAACGCTTCGGCACCCCCCCTGGGTTCAGCGGATTAAGAAACTTTGGCTATTTTCGACATTCTTTGGAAAAGCGCGTCCGATTTCGCGTTGAAAAAACGTCTTACTCTATAGGGACGGCTCGGCCGGTCACGGTAATGCTGCTGACGGATGTTCCGTCCGGTGTATAAGCTGTCCCCACACCTTCAAGGACGCGCACCATGAAGCTGAAGTGGTGGGATGCACGGTCGGCGCCGGCCGGGTTCCATCTTGTTCAGCGGCGTATCTGTCTGCTACTCTTTCTGTCCAACCTCTTGGGAGACGCATCCGATGAGAACGCAACTACTGTCTGGAGCCGGGAAGCGCGTGCTGTGTTCGATGCTCGTCTGCTTACTGTGGGCCTTGGCGGTCCCCGCCGGCGCGAGGGCCGCCGCGGCCTTTGGAGACACGACCTGTGCTGTTCAGTCCGTCACCATTGGTGCGACGACCACCTGGCAAATTAAGGGCACGACGTCGGTTACCGGCCTCATCCCCGGCGGTAATGGCGTAACCGTCACGGTCGAGTTCCAAAAGATGGCGAAGGGTGCCCCGGGCTGGTCCAAGATGTTGAAGGTGAAACAAGAGATCGATGGCCTCGGGGGCAAGGCGACGATCGACACGGGTTTCAACGATTTCACGGCGGCGCCGGCCTCGGGCGATCAATATCGCATCCACGTGACTGGGGCAAACAGGACTGCTCCGCTCCCGAAGAACAATCCGTTGAACCCAGTCGATTCGACCCCGATCACTCCCATCCCATGAGACTTCTCAATGCGGCGTGACCGAGGCCGTTTGCACAGCCGGATCGCACCGTGCCGCGTCCGGCGACCTTCGCCGGGGCTACACCCAATGTGCGAGCAGGGAACCGGATCACGGTTCCTTGCTCGGTCGATCCTCTTCTTTCCACCCTATAGGAGGCAGGGTATCATGCGAACCTTGGTCCACGTCCGGCGCGGCGTCACTCTGGTCGAGGTGCTCGTCGTCATCGCCATTCTCGCCTTGCTGATGGGCCTTTTGCTCGCGGCCGTCCAGCAGGTGCGGGAGTCGGCCGCGCTGTTGCAGAACAAGAACAACCTCCGACAGATCGTCCTGGCCGTGCATCAGGTGGCCGGGGAGAACGAGGGGAAGATCCAAGACCTGATGCGCTCCTCAATGCAGGGCGCAAATGGGGTTTCGTGTGACGCCGCCTTGTTCTACCGACTGGTCCCATACGTCCAGGGGCAGCCGCTGAATTACCACCCCAACTTATCCCTGGGAGAGATACTCGACTTAGCCCAACCGAACAACGTGAAGGTCTACCACAACCTGGCGGATCCGAGTTGGGATTACGACCCCGCTTACGCCAACGCGCGCTGCAAGTGCAGCTACGCGCTCAACATGTTTGCCTTCGACGGGAGCGTCAGCTTGGTGGCCTCGCTCCCCGACGGCGCCAGCCAGACGATCGCTCTGGCCGACAAGTACTTCGCCAGGTGCAGCCCCAACGTCACGCTCTCAAAGCCGACCAGCAACGACTTCACTCAGATCTTCGATCCTTATAATGGCGAAATCTACGGCCGCCGCCGGGCTACGTTCGCCGACCGCGGCTGGCATGACGTGCTGCCGGTGACCGACCCCGCCACGAATACGACCCGGCCGTCGGTGGCGGGCAAGACGTTCCAGGTGCGACCGCGTCCGGAGGAGGTGGACCCGAGCATCCCTCAGACGCCGCACCGAGCCGGGCTGACGGTGGCGATGTTCGACGGCAGCGTGCGGACGATCTCGCCGTCGGTGGCCGAATCGGTGTTTTGGGCGCAGGTCACGCCTGCGGGCGGCGAGGTCGTCAATCCGGACTGACGCGAAGTCGCCGCGAAAGCATGTCTACCTCGCGTGGCGCCATGCTTTCGCGGCAGCGTTCGCACCCTTGCGCCCGGCACGTCGCCAGCCGCCTACTGGGGCGCCGTGACGCCAGCCGGCGGTGAAGTCCCCGGCAACGATTGGTAGGCTAATCGCTTTTCTTGCGGCAAAAGCAAGCAACCTGAGCCGAATAACGTCGTTCGGCCCAGGCTGCTTCACGCCTAAACAGGATGTTGACTCTCCATCTATTCCCTTATTTGCCTTTTCACTTCAAGCCTTTCATTTGCTTTCCAAACTTTCTCAAAGCGCGTTCGTACAGCTTGCGCGCGACATCCGCGCTTAGGCCCATCAGTTGGCCGATTTCCCCATATGACGAACCTTCTGCCCGCAGCAGGAGTACCTTGGCATACGCCATTGGAAGTCGGGGGAGCATGTCACGGACAAGCTGAATTCGCTCACACATTACGGCAACCTCCGCGGCCGACGGGGCGGCGTTCCGCAAGGATTCTTGAAAATTGCGCGCATCAATGGAAGTTTCGCGTCGAATGTCTCGTTTCTTCGTGTGAAGCCGCCGCCAGAGTTCGATCGTCGTCCGGTCAAAGATCACACGGAGCCAGGCGTACAGCTGGCGCGGGGTACACCCTTCAAAAGTATCGATCTCCTTCATCACATTTAGGAAGGTCTCCTGAAATAGGTCCGAATCGCGTTCGTTGCGCGTAAGAATGAGGTCCTCTCTTTGTTGTGCCAGGCGCAGTAAATAGGGTCGGCAAGCCAGCAAAAATCGGCCGCGCGCCGGCCCGTCGCCGAGTTTGGCTCTTTCCATCGTCTCTTCAATAGTCTCATCGAATTGCGTCGGTAAAGGAGTCATGGCATCCTTCCAGAGAGAGGATGGGACGGCCGCGATCATGGGCCGAGGAATGGCAGGGGTATTGTAGATGCAACCGCTCCACTATTCAAGTCGCCGATGATTCACGCGGGCCGCGCCCCGGGGCGATTTGCTGGGTCATTGACGACATTAGGGATCGGCTTACCGAGAATGGCACACGCCACGGCGCCGGCCGCCGCCTCGCGCAGTCGGCGCACCGCCGCCACACTGGTCGAAGCGATATGCGGCGCCAATATGACGTTGGGCATGCTCCGCAACGGATGGTCAGTCGGAATCGGTTCCGGGTCGCAAACGTCGAGCGCGGCGGCACCGAGACGGCCGGACTGTAGCGCCGAAGTCAGGGCGCCGGTATCCACCAGATTGCCGCGCGCCAGGTTGACTAGGATCGCGCCCGGCCGCATCATAACCAGCGCCCGCGCGTCGATCATGCCGCGCGTCTGGGCGGTGACTGGACAATGCAACGTGATCAGATCGGACAACGCCAGCAGGTCATCGAACGAACCTGCCGCCTTGGCGCCGCTTAGCTCGATAACGGCGGGCGCGACCACGGGATCGAAGACCCATATCACACAGCCGAACGGCAACAACCGCCGTATCACTTCCCGTCCGATCCGGCCGAAGCCTACCACGCCGACGGTCATGTCGCGCAACGTTCGCATTTGCACCAACGGCACGGCCAGGCTCCATTGGCCGTCGCGTAAGTGCAGGCAGTGCGGCACGACCTGGCGCGTGACGGCGAGGATGAAGGCGAGCGTATGGTCGGCGACTTCGTCGATGCAATAATCAGGCACGTTGCATACCGGGATGCCGCGCGATCGGGCGGCTTCGAGATCCACGTTGTCCACGCCGATGCCGTAGCGAACGATGATCTTGGCGCGGTCCATCGCCGCGATCACTTCGGTGTTTACGGGGGCGAATTGGGTGATAACATAGTCGGCGCCCTTTACCGCTTCACAAAGCTCGGCCGCGGTGCGGCATTGGCGGGCGTCAATGGTGCAGCCTAACGGTTGCAGAATCGACGTTTCAACATCAAGCGGATCGAAGGTGTGATCGGTAATAAGTGCTTTGGACATCGTGTTAGATCCTATTTCGGGTAGCACCCGGCCACGCCTATATTAGCCTCCTGTGAGCGCGGGACAACAAAAATGCGAGAAGTCGTTTCCACCTTCCACCTATTCTCTCGCCCAGCTTTCGCACGTCCGTCCCTTGTAACAGCTCCCGGCGGAGGTAGAATACGCCGGTTGGCCATCTCTTGGTTCGGAGGATTCTCGATGCTCGCTCGCTATTCCAGCTTGGCCGTGGTCTGCCCTGGCTTGGACGATTGCCGAAATCAAAAACTGTAACCATAACAACTATTGCAGGTGTCAATTCTTCACCAAAGGAGGCTGTTCCGATGTCCGCTCAACGTTGGTTCGTCTGTGTTGGGGTGGTAACATTTGCGGCCGCCGCGGCGCCGGCCGCTAACGCCGATGCTTTCGGCGAGGATAACTTGCGCGTCGTGGTTGGCCGACTGGCCGACGGCGTCCGCGAAGCGGCCGAGAAACTGGATCAAAAGTCTGTGCGCATCGGACTCTTTTCGCCGTCCGACAACGACAAGAGCCAGTCCGGCGGGGCGTTTATGAGCGAACTGAACGCCGCTCTGGGAAAGTTTGTCAACCCCATCGCCGCGCTGGAGATAAAGGGCGACTATGGGTACATTAACGATCCGGCGCACCCCGGTTCCAAAGTAGTCGCGGTGCGCGCCAAGCTGTTCGCTGACGGGACGGAGAAAAAGGAGTTCGCGCCCTTCGAGGGCTACATCTCAGACGCCTCCGACATCGCCCGCCTTATGGGCGCGAACGTCGATTTCAAGGACGAATATGACCCCGCAAAGCGTAATAAGGAGCTGCAAGACGGTCTGCCGCCAGGGCCGCACAAGTCGCCGAAGCATCCGGCCTTCGTTCACGGCCGGGGAGATACGCTTGTGTCGCCGACGAAAGACAGCCCCTACGCCGTCGAAATCCGCACCCTGCTGCTGGCCGACTTCGGCAAGCAAAAGGCCGGCGCCCGCCAGGCCGAGTTGGTCGACGGCGAGCCGTTTGTCGAGATCGAAAAGGACGAACTGTATGAGGTGCGGGCGCTGAACTACTCGGACCACGAGGTCGCGGTGTCGCTGGTCATCGACGGCATCGACCAGTTCACCTTTAGCGACGACCGCGGCGAGGACGGCCGGCCGAAGTACAAGCACTACATCGTCGATGCGGCTAAGAACGGCAACCCGGGCCAGGTACTTATCAACGGCTGGCACAAAACGGCCAAGAAATTGACCGACGCGGATCGGCGGCAGGGAAAAGGGAACGAACTCTCCTTCCTGGTCACGGAATATGGCAAGGGAGCGGCGTCCAAGTTCCCAACGCAAAGCCAGGGCAAGGTCGGCACGATCACGGTCGGTTTCGCCAAGTCATACCTCCGTCGGACATATGGTACGGTAGGTTCGGCGGCGCCCGGTTCGACGGAGACGGGCTTCGGCCCGGCGGTCGAATCCAAGCAGACGCCGGTCGTGCGCACCACCGACGACCCCAGTGCGTTTGTCACCGTCCGCTACAGCCGCTGAGCGCCGTCGGGGTCGTCGGGATCATTTCCCGGCGGCATTCTTGCAATGCGAAGAAAGGCTATGACGGCGCCCCCGGCGAGGTAACAGCAGGCCAGAAACAGGAGGCACATCGGGTCGCTCGCCCCGAATTTCTTCATCGTTCCGACAACCGGAGAGCCTACCAGTCCCGCGAAGTTGGCGCACATGTTGATGAGACCGATCGCCACCGCCGCCGCCGAGTCCGATAGCGTGAGCGTCGGCAGCACCCAGAACGGCGTCGGCCACGAGAAGGCGAAGAACCCGGCCAGGCACAACCAGACGAAAACCAGCGCCCACGGCTGGCCCGGCAGTACGCATGCCCCCAGGAATATCCCGGTCAACATCATCCCCGCGACGCAGTGCCACTTTCGCTCGCCAGTCCGGTCGGACGACTGGCCTGACGGCCAAACCCCGGCGAGGCCGCAGAAATAGATCAAACCCGTCCAGCCGAGGACCGCCTCGTCGGACGGTGCGGCCGCGCCGTGCGTTTCCATCAGGAGGGTCTTAACGACCGTCGGCAGCCAAAAGGCCAGGGCGTAGCCGCCGGTGTTGGCCGCGAAGATGCCCAGCGCCAGCAGCCAAACCGTGGGCCGGCGTAGAGCCTGGCTCAGCGTCTCGCCGCCCGCCAATTTCGCCTGCCGACGATCCTCTGTCAGCGTCTCCACCAGCCAGGCCCGCTCGGCGGCGGTCAGCCACTGGGCCTGCGCCGGCCGATCCGTCAGAAGAAACGGCACGGCAACCCCCATTAACACCGCCGGCGCCCCTTCCACCAGAAACAGCCATTGCCATCCGGCTAAACCGAACCAACCCACACTCAGGAGCGCCCCCGAAATCCAGGCGCCGACCGTGAGGCTGAAGGGTACCGCCAACACCATGCTCGCCAGGGCGCGGCCGCGGTCGGCGCGGGGAAACCAATGCGTGAAGTAGATGATAAGGCCGGGAAAGAATCCGGCTTCCGCAAGGCCGAGTAGGAACCGCGCAAAATAGAACTGCAACGGCGTTGTCACCAAGGCCATGCCCATCGAACACGCCCCCCAAGTCACGAGGATGCGCGCGAACCACTTGCGTGCGCTCCAGCGTTCCACGAGCAGCGCCCCCGGAATCTCCAGCAGTTGGTAGCCGGCGAAGAAAATTCCCGCGCCCCAGCCAAGAACCTCCGGGTTGAACCCCGGCAAGTACTTCATCTGGAGCCAGGCGTTGCCGAGGTTGGCGCGGTCCAGGTAGGCGATGACATAGAGGATAAACACGAGTGGTAATATCCGCCACGCGACCTTGCGGCGGACGGCGCGCGGGTCCACAACGGGTTCGGCGGCGGACTGCGGCGGGTCCAGGGACATAGGCGTTCCTTCCGAAGGCGACGAAGGGTACAGCCTACCCTCTGGCGGGACGGATTGCTATGCTGCATACCAGCATTACCATACGGCCGCCGTTCCTTAACAAGGATGATCTTCCCATGCGCTGGACGACCTGCCTGACCGCCGCTACTTTCCTCCTAAGCGCCGCCGCGACGGCTCACGCGGCGGACGCCGTTAAACATCGCATCCTATTCGCCGAGTATGGCAAGGGCGAAAACCGCCTCGTCGAGGTGGCCGCCGACGGCAAGCTGGTGTGGGAATATAAGTTCCCTAGCATCGCGGTCATCTTCCAACCTCTCGCCGACGGCAACATCGTCTTTGCCCACGGCGGCAGCCCCACCGGCGTCGATGAGATCAACCGCGACAAGAAGACCGTCTGGACCTACGTGAGCAAGTGCCCGCAGGTGCTGGGTTGTCAGCGGCTCGCCAACGGCAATACGCTGGTCGCCGAGCAAGGCCCCTGCCGGGCGGTCGAAGTGAACCCCAAGGGAGAGGTCGTCCACGTCACCAAGATGACGACGACGGAAGAGGCGTTTCATCGTCAGGTGCGCAATGTCCACAAGCTCGCCAACGGCAACATCCTGGCCGCGCACGAAGGCGAAGGCGCCATCCGCGAGTATGATCTCGACGGCAAGACCGTCTGGGAGTACACCAAGGTCGAAAACACCGGCGAAGCGCTCCGGCTCGACAACGGCAACACCCTTATTGCTTGCGGTACGCAGAAGCGCGTGATCGAGGTGACGCCGGCCGGTGAGGTCGTCTGGGAGTTCGGCCCCAAAGACGCTCCGGAATTGAACCTGACATGGATTTCGAGTTTACAGGTCCTCAAAAACGGCCATTACATAATCGGCAATTTCCTCCGCGGCCAGGAAGGCAAAGGCGCCCATGCCTTCGAGGTGACGCGCGATAAGAAGGTGGTTTGGACCTTCGCCGACCACGTACTTGTCAAATCGCTGGCCACGATTCGTGTGCTGGATGACCGATGATCGGCGTGACCATCGACGGTGTACCCCGGGTTCACGAGTACGTTCACCCGGGGCTTTATCATTATCGCCCGAAGGGGCTCTGGCCGGGGACGCGTCTCCGGTTCTTGGAGCCCGGTTGAGGGCGATTATGATAAAGCCCCGGGCGAACGTACTCGTGAGTCCGGGGTGCGAGGGCGTGAAGGCGTCGCCGCTATCCCTCGCCCCGGAACTCGCGTATACTGAATCGCGACGGACGACCCTCCTTGCCGACTTCCCATGCCGAGGCCAACCATGCGCATCGCCGCAATTCTAATCGCCGCCGCGACTCTGACCACAGCCTTCGTCTTTGCGGGAGAGAACTGGCCGCAGTACCGCGGGCCGCATGAAGACGGCCATTCCGACGCCGCGGGTCTGCCCGTGACATGGAGCGAAAAGGAGAACATCGTCTGGAAGACGGCCATTCACGACAAGGGATGGTCGTCGCCCGTGGTTTGGGGCGATCAGGTCTGGATGACCACCGCCAAGGCCGACGGTACGCAAATGTTCGCCGTCTGCGTGGACCGTAAAACGGGCGAAGTGTCATACGACCTCAAGGTCTTTGACGTGGAGGAGCCGGTCCCCCTCAAGAACGGGACGAACACCTATGCCTCGCCAACGCCGACGATCGAGGAAGGCCGCGTCTACGTCCACTTCGGCTCTTACGGCACCGCCTGCCTGGATGCGAAGACAGGCGCCAAGCTTTGGGAGCGCCGCGACCTGCGCTGCGACCACTGGCGCGGACCTGCCTCATCGCCGATCCTTTTTGGCGGTTTGCTGATCCTCACCTTCGACGGCTTCGACGCTCAATACGTTGTTGCTTTGGACAAAAAGACGGGCCAGACAGTCTGGAAAAGCGACCGCGACCGCGACTTCGACTATGGCACCGACGATGGCGACCGTCGCAAGGCGTTCGCCACGCCGGCCGTCATCACCGTTAAGGGTAAGCCGGAGCTTATCAGTCCGGCCGCCATCGCGACGACGGCCTTCGATCCGCTGACCGGCAAAGTGCTGTGGGTGGTCTACCACGGCGGTATGAACGTCACGCAACCGCCGCTATTTGGCCTCGGTAAAGTATTCTTATGCACGGGCGACGGCGGGCTGAAAATGCTGGCCGTGCGCCCCGACGGCGCCGGCGACGTGACTAAGACGCATATCGACTGGAAGTACAGCAAGAACGTGCCGTCGCGGTCGTCGCCGATCCTGGTGGACGACCTACTCTATTTCGCCAACGAGATGGGGGGGATGCTTTCGTGCATCGACGCCAAAAATGGCGATCCCGTCTGGCAAGAGCGGCTGGGCGGATCGTTCTGGGCGTCGCCGATCTACGCCGACGGCCGGCTATATCTCTTTAACGACGAGGGGACGACGACGGTGGGCGAGATAGGTCGGACATGGAAGAAGCTGGCGGCGAACAAGCTGGACGATGGCTGCATGGCGTCGCCGGCCGTGGCGGGCAAATCGCTTTTCGTCCGCACCCGGACGCATTTATACCGGATTGAGAAAAAAGATTGAAGAGAGGTGAGACGGTACAGCGCCTAGCCAGCCGCGGTGTGCGGTTGCCAAGCGGCAAGCGGCGATAAGGAAAGGTAGGTTCCCATGACGCGAAAGTTTCTGGCCGGTATTACGGGAGTCCTGATCTGTGCCGCCGTGGCGGTCGCCCAGAACGCGCCGCAGAAGGGCAAGATCAAGAAGATCGACGTGGACAAGGGGATCGTGACCATCACCGCCGAGGACAAGGACCGCGAGCTGGCGCTGACCGATGACACCAAAATGCCGGGCGTACCGCCCAAGGAAGTGAAGGACCTCCTCAAGACGTTCAAGGAAGGCACGGAGGTGATGTTCATCGCCGGCACGAAGGACGGCAAGGACGTGCTGGTCGGCATCAAACGAAGGGCGGACGACCTCCCGGTTAAAGTGGATACGTCCGCGTTCAAGCCGCTGACGGAGTTGGGATTGAGCGAGTACGAGGGCTACAAGGGCGGCTTGTACCCGGACGGGAAGAATGAGCGGCCCGGCGAACACGAGGTCGCGGGCGTCGCGCTGGCGAAAACGGTGCGGCCCCTCGACGCCGACGGCAAACCGGCGGCGGACGGCAAGATCGTCCTGCTCTCGGTCGGCATGAGCAACACCACGCAGGAATTCCAGGTGTTCAAGAGGCTGGCGGACGCGGACAAGGACAAGAACGCCAAGCTGGTCATCGTGGACGGCGCCCAGGGGGGCATGACGGCGGCCCGGATCGTGGACCCCGACGACAAGGGCGCGGGCGCGAAGTTCTGGAAGACGGCGGACGAACGGCTGAAGCAAGCCGGCGTGAGCGCGGCGCAGGTGCAGGTCGTCTGGGTCAAGGAGGCCGACGCCGGGCCGACCGACAAGTTCCCCAAGCACGCCGAAACACTCCAGGCCGAGCTGAGTCAGATCGCCCGCCTCCTGCACAAGCGGTTTCCGAACGTGAAGCTGGTGTACTTCTCCAGTCGCATCTACGCGGGCTACGCCACCACGAAACTGAACCCGGAGCCTTACGCCTACGAATCGGGGTTCGCGGTGAAATGGTTGATCGAGCAGCAACTCAAGGGCGACAAGGCGTTGAACTACGACGCGGACAAGGGTGAGTTCAAGGCGCCCTGGCTTGGCTGGGGTCCGTACCTGTGGGCGAACGGCGCCGCCAAGCGCGCGGACGGCTTGGTCTACGACCGCGACGATCTGGGTGGCGATGGCACACACCCGTCGCCGTCCGGGGCGCGCAAGGTCGCCAAACAGCTGTTGGAGTTTTTCAAAAAGGACTCGACCGCGAAGCCGTGGTTTGTCGGGTCGTCAAGTCTGGATCATAGTCGTTGAAGATCAATCTGCCCGAAATCTGTCACGACGGGATGTGCATGTCCCGCCGTCACCGGCGCATTGCCCGGGCGCACGACAAGGCCCGTCCGCATCCCCGCTTCCGCCGCGGCGTCCAACTCCTGCCGCACATCGCTGAGAAAAAGGATCGCCGTAGTCGGCAGCTTCATGTCGGCGGCGATGCGGCGATAGCTCTCCGCCTCGCGCTTGGGGCCGGTGGTCGTATCGTAATGGCCGTGAAAGAGAGGGAGCAGATCGCCAGCGTCGGTGTGCGCAAAAAACACCTTCTGCGCCGCCACGCTGCCTGACGAGAAAATGCGTAGGTCCATTCCCTGTTCGGCCCAGCACCGCAAGGCCGGCGCTACGTCGGGATAGACGTGCGACGTAAGCCGGCCCGCCGCGTAGCCTTCTTGCCAGATCAGCCCTTGAAGTTCCTTCAAGCCCGTCGCCTTCTCGTCGCCGTCCATGAGACGGATCGCCTCGGCGGCGACGCTCTCCGGCGTGGCATGATCTCCCTCTGTTGTGGCACGGTCTCCTGACCGTGCCACCGCGTCGCGCGCAATCATCTCACAGGCGCGAGCGACATCGGGATCACCCCAGCGGCGGCGTAGGAAATCCGTCAATTCGCGGCGGGCGAAAGGAAACAGCACTTCGTAGACGAACTGCACCGACGAGGTCGTACCCTCAATGTCGAGCAGGACGGCGCGCAAACCGGACGCGATCATATTGGCACCACCGACGGCTTCGTCTCGGCGACGACGTAAGCCGGACTCCAGCAGACCGGCGTGTAGCGTGCGTGCGCGCTGCCGTCGATGTAGGCGGGCGTCCAGCCGGTCTTGTCCTGAAAGAGACGGATGGCCCGGATCGTGCGGTCGGCGCACAGGTCGAACCAATGCTTCGTGCCCAACGGCACATTGATAAGGTCGCCGGCCTCGACCTGGATGGCGAAGACGGGGCCGTTGTCCGGGTGAATGTGGAACAATCCGCGTCCCTTAAGGATGAAACGCACTTCGTTCTCGGAGTGCGTATGCTCCGAGCGGAAGCGCTCCAGCATCGCGTCCAGGCCGGGCGTCTCCGGCGATACGTTGATTACGTCGGCCGTGACGTAGCCGCCCTCGGCCTTGAGGCGGTCGATCTCCGGCGCGTACGCGGCCAGGATGGCCTCGGGCGCGGCGTCGGGGCTGACGCGATCCTCCAGCGGCCAGCGTTCGTGATAGATGCCGAACGGGGCCAGGAAGGCGGAAATCTCTTTCGGGTCGTCCAGCCGGCGTTTCTCGTCCGGCACGATGATGTAAGCCATGGGAACCTCATTTTTCTTATGGGTCGAAACCCGCGAACTTGTTCGCTTCTCCCGTACTTAAAGTGTATAGAGTGGAGGTGTAGGTTACAGATATTTCGGGAAAGGGGCAGCGGCCGGATGGGAGGTTTGATATGGCTCGAACAAAGAACTTTGCCGATGTGATTCGGTCTGAAATGGCTGCTGATCCCGCGCTCGCCAAAGCAATCGAAGACGAGTCCCTTAACGCGGACATCGCAATGAAGGTCTACAAACTCCGCGTGGAAGCCGGTCTGACGCAAAAGGGACTTGCCGATCTTGTTGGGACTCGACAGTCCGTAATCTCTCGCATCGAAGACGCCGACTATGGCGGGCACTCTCTGCGCTTGCTAACGAAGATCGCGAGCGCCTTAAACAAAAACCTCTGTATTGAGTTCGCGGATAGAGGATAAGCGAATCGGCCTACGTCGCGGGAGAGTTGAATCATGTCTTTGACTCGTGTGGCAGGGATCATAGCCGCCGCCTTTGGCACCCTATTCCTCCTTTACCTCTTCATAGGGAACTCCATGCTCCCTCCCGAATTGACCGGGGCGGCATGGTGGGCCGCGGTGCTTCGGGCAATGGTTTCACCTGGGGCCATCGCGGGCACGGCGATAGGGATCACATTGGTAGTGGGCGGAATTCTACTCATGCTCCGACGGTCCCCGTCGCGCTCATCATTCGTTTCCATAGCGGCGGCGGCCGTGATCGCCGTTCTCATCCTTCTGGTCATCATCTTAAGTTAGCGGAGCGTCATCGGAGCCGGCGAGTAAAAGACGAGAGCCGCCCGTGGGGACGGGCGGCTCGGGTGATAGGGTCTTTGAATTGGGTCTGGCGGGAGGGGGATAGGAGAAGCAGCGTGTCGGCGCCCGGTTGGCGTCGATCCGGCAAGGCTCTGGATCAGGAGGACGGGATCGCCTCCTGAAGCCTATCCGGTCACTTAGGGACGGTTGTTCCGTACCAGCCGTCCGAGCGTCCCGACCGCCGCTTCGCGTTCTTGATCGGGTCGTGAGTGAGTAAAGCATTCGCCGTGCCAGAAATATCGCCGACCGCGCCGATTTCTCTTCAACTGCTTGAAATCACGGGACTTGACGCCGATAATCCATCCAGACGCCAGGCGTCAAACTCGACGCGGTTTGTAAAAAGGTTAGAACGGTTGTAACTGTCGCCGATGGAATCGTCGGCGTTTGTGGAAAACTCTTCCCATGACCAAACTCCTTGCCTTTGACCTCGGCGCCGAGAGCGGCCGTGCCGTGCTGGGGCATTTCGACGGCCGACAACTCCGTCTCGAAGTTCTAACACGGTTCGCCAACGAGCCAGTGCGGACGCTCGACGCCCTCCACTGGGACGTGCTGCGACTGCATCACGATATGCTGGCCGGGATGCGCCTGTGCGCCGCCGAACACGGCGGCGCCGATGGCGTCGGCGTCGATACATGGGGCGTCGATTTTGCGCTGCTCGGCCGCAGCGGCGAGCTGCTGGGCAACCCGCGCCACTATCGCGATCGGCATACCGAAGGCGTCATGGAACGCGCCTTCGCCGTCATGCCGCGCCAGGAGCTATTTCGGCAAACGGGCATCCAGTTTATGCGCTTTAACTCGCTGTTCCAGTTGCTGGCGCTAAAGCGCGACGATTCGCCGCTGCTGGAAGCGGCCGAAACGCTGCTGTTCATGCCCGACCTGTTCCACTATTTCTTCACCGGCGAAAAAGTGAACGAATACACCGACGCCAGCACCAGCCAGATGCTCGACCCTGCCACGCGGACCTGGGCGGCCGGCCTGCTCCGCGCGTTCGGATTACCGGAGTGCATTCAAGGAAGGATCGTGCAGCCGGGCACGGTGTTGGGGCCGTTGCATCGCACGGTGGCGGACGATACGGGCTTGATAGGGACGAAAGTGGTGGCGCCGGCGACGCACGATACGGCGGCGGCGGTGGCGGGGGTGCCGGCGCAGGGCGATGCGTGGGCGTACATCAGTTCGGGTACATGGTCGCTGATGGGCGTGGAACTAGCAGAGCCGCAGGTCAACGAGGAGACGCTCGCGGCCAACTTCACCAATGAAGGCGGCGTAGGCGGCACAGTGCGGCTCTTAAAGAACATTATGGGTTTGTGGTTGGTGCAGGAGTGTCGGCGCGCCTGGGAGCGGATCGGCATGACCTACAGCTACGAAGCGCTGATGCGGTTGGCGGAAAAGGCGCCGCCGTTCGTCAGCGTGGTGAATCCCAACGACGATTCGTTCCTCTTGCCGGCCAACATGCCGGAGGCGTTGGCCGCTTATTGCCGGCGGACGGGGCAGCCGGCGCCGGCCGATCCGGGGGCGACGGTGCGCTGCGCGCTGGAGAGTCTGGCGCTATGCTATCGGTGGGTGCTGGAGCGATTGGAGGGGCTGACGGGCAAGCGGTTGGAGGCGATCCACATCGTTGGCGGCGGTTGTCAGAACGTCTTACTGAATCAGCTGACGGCGGACGCCTGCGACCGGCCGGTGTTGGCCGGCCCGGTGGAGGCAACGGCCATCGGCAACGTGCTGACGCAGGCCATCGGCCTCGGCGTTCTCGGCTCGTTGGCCGACGCGCGTGAGGTAGTGCGGCGGTCGTTCGAGGTGCGCACCTTCGAGCCGCGGAACGCCGACGCCTGGCAAGGGCCGTATGCTCACTTTCAATCGCTTCGCGGCGCATGAAACGCCAACGCCACAACAGGAGTATTAGGAGTGGTCGGGAAATGACGGTCAAACGGTCCGATTTCAAGCTCGGGGGCAACGAAAAGATCGGGTAAACCGCTCCCTGACGGTCGCGGCTCTGACACGATCTATCAACACCGCGGAAGGAAATGGTCATGCGTCGAAAACTGTACTGTCTCGTGATTCTGGCGCTGGCCTTCACGGCCAGCCGGGCGCCCGCAGCCGCGCCGCTGGCCGAGAAATATCTGCTCGACGGCAAGTTGGCCGAAGGCGCCAAGGCCCTGCAAGGGCGCCTCAAGGAAGACCCCAAGGACGACCAGGCCCGTTTCGGCCTGGGTGTGGTGCAATTCCTACAGAGCTTCGAGCACCTGGGCGGCAGCCTGCACAAATACGGCCTGCGCACGGAGAAGTCGTTCCTGCGAGCGCCGCCGCAGGTCAAGGAGTTCCTGGCGCAGAATCCCAACCCCGAGACGCTGACCTACAAGGCCGCCCGTCAGGTGGTCCAGACCTGGATCGACGATCTGGTCAAGGCCGAGGCCACGCTGGCGGAGGTGAAGGATGCGGAGGTCAAGATGCCGCTGCACGTCGCCCTCATCAAGATCGACCCGTTCGGCCAGGACAAGCCGATTAGCGCGGCCTTCCTGTTGGGACGGCTCGAGGGTCTCCCCCCGGAGGCGCGCAAGCAGGCTGAGAAGTTGGTGGTCGGCTTCGACCGCGGCGACGTGAGCTGGCTGCGTGGCTACCTTCACTTCCTGGCGGCGTTCGGCGAACTGTTGCTGGCGGTGGACGGACAGGAGGCCTTCGAGTGCGGCGCTCATTTGCTGTTCGAGAAGGTGGAGACGCCGCATACCTTCCTGCTGGAAAACCGTCGCGGCTTCGACGAGGCGGGGTTTGGGTGGGCGGATCATCCCTTGTGGTCGGACGTGGTTTCGTTCATCCACCAGATGACGCGGCTGCCGATCAAGGAACCTGCCCGGACAAAGGCGGCGCTGGAACACTTGGAGGCGGGGGTCGCCCAGGCGAAGGAGATGTGGAAATACATCCTGGCGGAGACGGACGACGACAACGAGTGGATCCCCAACCCCAAGCAGACCGGGGTTATAGGCGTCAAGGTGACCCAAGAGATGGTCGATTCCTGGCTGGAAGCGCTGGACGAGGCGGAGTTGATCTTGAAGGGCCAGAAGCTGATCCCGTTCTGGCGCGGCAAGGAAGGCGAGCGCGGCGTGAACCTGCGCCGCGTCTTCACCGAGCCGCGGACCTTCGACCCGATCGAATGGGTGCAGGGGACGGCGGCCACGCCGTACCTGGAGAAGGGGCCGCTGACGAAGCTCGCCGATCCGCGCGTGGGGGGCCGGCTCACCAACGCCTTTGGCGGCCCCTTCCAGTTCATCGGCTTCGGCTTCTGGTTCAACTGAGAAACTGTTCCCGAAGGGTATTACGAGCCGCGACCGTTAGGGAGCGGGGGGCGGCTCGCGCCCCGAAAACCGCTCCCTGACGGTCGCGGCTCGTCCATTCAGGAAGCCGGCGCCGCCGACGGATAACGGCTCTTGACCATCTCGCGCAGCGAAGCGGCGAACTGCGGATGTTGGTCGAGGACTCGCTTGAAATCCGCCTTGTCCAGGACGAACAGGTCGCACGCCTTCAGCGCGCGGATCGAAGCCGAGCGCGCCTGCTCCAACAAAAGGCTGAGTTCGCCGAAAAAGTCTCCATCGTAGAGGGTTGACAGCACTTTGCCCGCCCCGTCGAGCACCTCCACCTGGCCGCGACAGATGAAGAACATTTCGTTGCCCATATCTCCTTTTTTGATGATAAAGTCCCCGGCCGAATAAACGACAGGTTTCAACATCATGGCCAGGTTTTGAAGGAAGACCGGGCCGCCTCCTTGGAAGAGAGGGACTTTTTCCAGATTGTCCCGGTTGATGACCTCCACCCACTGCCGGCCGTCGCGCTCGACCAGGCCGTAAGCCGCCTTCGGTCCCCAGGAGCCGGCCGGATAGTTCGGAAATTCAAACGGCGCCGCGCTGGACCAGGCGTCAAGCAACGGCTGGGCGACGCGCCAGGCGGACTCGACCAGATCGGTGCGCGAGAAGAGCGTGGCGTCGCCGATCATGCAGTTGTAGAGCAGAACTTCGTAACCGGTGCCGCGCGACGCCTCGAAGGCCTCGCGGTAGTCGAAGCGCATGTTCACCTTTTGCAGAAACATCGACGGCCCCGGATTCTTGGCGTGGAAACGGAACTCAATGCCCTGATCCGGTTGGATGTGGAACAGCAGCCGGTTGGATT
This sequence comes from Planctomycetaceae bacterium UBA4732, assembly GCA_002404095.1. Taxonomy (GTDB): domain Bacteria; phylum Planctomycetota; class Planctomycetia; order Gemmatales; family Gemmataceae; genus UBA4732. Next base: position 27,682 of record DHJA01000085.1, read on the forward strand.
CCAAGGTGTTCGCCGCGGGCGTGTCGCGGAAAATCACTTGCGGCACTTTCTTGAACTGAACGATGATTTCGGTGCCGCGCTTCCACAGCGCCTTGCCCGAACGTAGGTAGATCGGCACCCCTTCCCAGCGCCAGTTGTCGATAAGGAGTTTGCAGGCCGCGAATGTCTCCGTTGCCGATTGTGGGTTCACGTCCGGCTCTTCCCGGTAGCCCGGCGTCACCGTGCCGTCGGCCTTCCTTCCGGGGCCGTACTGGCCGCGGACGACGTTTAGCGCGACCTCCGCAGGCGTCATGACGCGAACGGCGTCCATGAGCTTGGCCTTCTCGTTGCGGATCGCGTCCGGCTTGAACGAGGCCGGCGCCTCCATGCACAAGTAGGCCAACATCTGGAACATATGATTCTGGATCATGTCGCGCAAAACGCCGACCGTGTCGTAATACTTGCCCCGTCCCTCCACGCCGACCGTCTCCGAGACGGTGAATTGGATGTGATCCACATGGTGTTTGTTCCACAACGGCTCAAAGATGCCGTTGGAGAAGCGGAAGGCGAGGAGGTTCTGGACCGTCTCTTTGCCAAGATAATGGTCGATCCGGTATATCTGCGATTCGGACCAGTGGGCCAGCAGCTGGCCGTTGAGCTTGATCGCCGACGGCAGGTCGTGTCCGAAGGGCTTTTCGACGATGATGCGCGTCCAGCCTTTTTCGCGCTTCTTGAAACCCGCCTCATTGAGGTGTCCGGAGATCAGGCCGAAGACCGACGGTGGCGTGGCCATGTAAAAGATGATGTTGCCGCCGGCTTGATACTGGGCGTCGAGCTTGGCGACCAGCTCGGCCAAGCGCCGATAGGCTTCGGGATCGCTGAAGTTGCCCGGCGTGTAATAGAGGCGCGAGACGAGGTGCTGCCAGCTGCCTTCGTCATACTTTTGGCGCGTGCTGAACTTCTTGATGTCGTCCGTCATGCGCGCGCGGAAGTCATCGGTCGAAAGCTGGTCAAGAGCGATCCCGATAATGGCAAATTGCTCCGGCAATAGGCCGTCGCAAGTCAGGTTGTAGAAGGCCGGCATGAGCAGCCGTTTCGTCAGGTCGCCGGACGCGCCAAAAATCACGATCAGGCACGGCTCTCCCGGAGGGACGGTCCCACGGGACGCTTCGCCGACGGTTCGCTGGGTCTGCGTTTCAGTTGCCATTGCCGGGGTCTCGCTGTACAATTGGGTTTGTAGTAAATCCAATAGGTCTTATATGTCCT
>DHJA01000085.1:29029-34508 GCA_002404095.1 Planctomycetaceae bacterium UBA4732
AGGACATATAAGACCTATTGGATTGCCTTCAGCGGAGTTGCTTCCCCGCCTTCGCTTTCGCCAGCTGGCGCTTCGCCGCTTCCATCACCTTCTCCGGCGTGAAGCCGAATTTCTTCTGCAGCTCCTTCAACGGCGCCGAGGCGCCGAATGTCACCATGCCGATACATTCGCCGGTCAGGCCGACGTAGCGCGCCCAGCCGAGCGTCGATCCCTGCTCCACCGCCACGCGCGCCGCCACGTCCGGCGGCAACACGCTATTCCGATATTCCTCCGGCTGATGGTCGAACAGTTCCCACGACGGCATACTCACCACGCGCGCCTTGATTCCTTCTTTCGTGAGTTGTTCGTAAACGCCGACGCACAGCGAAACCTCGCTGCCGGTCGCCAACAACAGAACGTCGGGTTTACCGTCCTTCGCGTCGGCCAACACATAGCCGCCGCGCGACAGCCCGGAGGCGGCGGCGTAACGCGAGCGGTCCAGCGTCGGTAGCGCCTGCCGCGTCAGAATCAGCACGGCCGGCTCGTGGTGCAGTTTCATGATGAGCCGCCACGCCTCGACTACTTCGTTTGCGTCGCACGGCCGCAGGGTGATGAGTCCAGGAATGGCCCGCAGCGAAGCAAGCTGTTCGACCGGCTGATGCGTCGGGCCGTCCTCGCCTACGCCGATCGAATCGTGCGTGAAAATCCATATGACTGGGAGTTCCATGATGGCGGCGAGCCGGATGGAGGGCTTGCAATAGTCGCTGAAAATCAGGAAGCCGGAGCCGAACGGACGCACTTTGGTCAGCGACATGCCGTTGAGGACCGCGCTCATGGCGTGTTCGCGGACGCCGAAGTGCATGTTGCGGCCGCCGCGATCCGTGGCGCTGAAATCGCCGGCCTCCGGGAAAGTGAGGCGCGTCTTAGTGGACGGCGACAGGTCGGCCGAGCCGCCGATCAACCAGGGGACGTTTTTCGCCAGGATGTTCAGCACCTTGGCCGAAACGTCGCGGCCCGCCGCGCCCTTGGCGTCGGCCGGGAACTCGGCTAGACCTTTGTCCCACCCTTCCGGCAACTGGCGGTGCTGCATGCGATATAGCTCATCCGCCAAGTCCGGATACTTGGCGCGGTACGCCGCGATCTTGTCGAACCAGGCTTTGCGCAGGTCGCCGCCGCGCTTGCCGATCCCTTCGCGGAAGTGCTGCGGCGCCTCCTCGGGTACGAGGAATTTGGCGTCTTCCGGCCAACCGTAGTTGCGCTTGGTCCCCTTGATCTCGTCTTCGCCGAGTGGTTCGCCGTGCGCGCCGCTCGTGTCCTGCTTACTCGGCGCCCCGTAGGCGATGTGGCTGTCAACCACAATGAGCGTCGGCCGGTCGGTCGTCCTTTGGAACGTCTTGAAAGCACGTGTGAGCGTGCTGAGGTCGTTGGCGTCGGCGACGCGGACCACGTTCCAGCCGTAGCCGAGGAACCGTGTGGCCACGTCTTCACTGAAGGCCAGGGCGGTGTTGCCTTCGATGGTGATGTGGTTGTTGTCGTAGATCCAGCACAGGTTGGAAAGTTGTAAGTGGCCGGCCAGCGACGCCGCCTCGCCGGAGATTCCCTCCATCATGCAGCCGTCGCCGCAGACGGCGTAGGTGTTGAAGTCGAAAAGCTCGAAATCGGGGCGATTGTAGCGCTTCGCCATCCACTTGCCGGCGACGGCCATGCCGACGCTGGTGGCCACGCCCTGCCCGAGCGGGCCGGTCGTCGTCTCCACGCCGGAGGTCCAACGATATTCCGGGTGGCCGGGGCACTTGCTGTTCATTTGCCGGAAGTTCTTGATGTCGTCCAACTTGACCGACTGCTCGCCCAGCGACTCATATTCCTTGCTGACCGATTTGACACCCGTGAGGTGCAGCATGGAATAGAGCAGCATGGAGGCATGGCCGGCCGACAGCACGAAGCGGTCGCGATTCGGCCAGATGGGGTCTTCCGGGTCGAAACGGAGGAAGTTTTGCCAAAGGCAGTAGACCACGGGCGCCAACGCCATAGGCGTGCCGGGGTGCCCCGAGTTGGCCGCCTGCACGGCGTCCATCGAGAGGGTGCGGATGGTGTTGATGCACTTCAGGTCGATGCTTTGCGGCTCGTTCATGTTGCCTCCGGGCGGGCGAGGGGTGCGCCCCGTTCGCCAAAAAGTTAATGCTTCTCTACAAGATCCTTTAGGGACGGGTGAAATACCTTGAGAAATTCCTCTGGACGATAGGCGCGCGGCTGGGCCAGCATCTTTACCAACCCACTCAGTTTTTCCTGAGAGCGCTCCGCTCCCTGATCTTGACTCAGGGCTGCCGCTGCCAGGTAAAGTTGTTCGGCCGCGTCCCAATCGGGCGCGGAATCGCTCGGTTTCTTCTCGGCTAGGGAACTAAGTAGTAGTTGTATCTCATTCTGGCTCAACTTGGTTTGACTCGTCTTTGCCAGTAACGGGGCTAGGCGTATGGCGAGAACCTCGGCCTCGGCAGGCAATTGGTTCCGGTCTTTTAGAGGCGCCGCCATCGCCTTTTCCAAGTCGTCGAAGCCTTTGGCAATCGACTGGTCCTTCGCGTCGCTAAACGCCGGTCTATCCGCCAGCCAGCGCGGCATGACGGAATACCACGTCCCCCACGGCAGCGAACCCGCCTTGCGATCACCGTATCCGCGTGATTGTCTCCAACTGGGAGTGGTTAAGTCGTGATGGCAAGCGTAACAATTGTATTCTGAAAACTCCGGCCAAGGCCGATTCATGTTTCGCGCACGATCCGCAAGCAGATCGAGCGCCGCCTGCGCCGTCACGACCTGTCCCACGGCCCAGACGCGTGCTTCAAAGCCAGCATTGCGGTGTTTCGCTTGCTCTTTTTCATCCCAATGCGGCGGCATATTGGCAAGGAACGCGCCAAGCTCGAAGTTCAATCGCGGATGTCCGGCGGCGATCATGTCGTGGTTCATGTCGCGCACCGGTACGCCGTCCGCGGCCGCGGCGCCGACGTGACAGCCGACGCACGTCTGAGCCAAAGCGACGGGATCGCCTACCGTCTTCATCCCGTATTCGCGTTTCTTCTCGGCGCTGTTACACATCCATTCCGGCTTAGTGTGGGCGTCGAGCCATTTTTTCCCCTTGCCGTGACACGATTCGCAGCCTACGCCGGATCGCTGTTCCTGCTTGAGAAGGGTCGAATGGCCCGAACTCGCCGCCAGCGGATTGGTGTGACACGCGAGACAAGCCGATTCATCCCATTTCGCCTTTTCCTCTCCGTAAAGGTTCTTTAAGATGCGGCGGCCAAGTTCGCCGTCAAGGACTTGATAGGCTTGGGCGTGTTTGTCGCGCGCCAGCCAGAGGGAGAATTCATTTTGCCGAACCACGGGAAGCGAAGCCGGGTCGATGTTATCTAAACAGTTGGGAAGTGGGCGCGACTCCACCGGAACGACGGCGCCGTGGCAGCCGCGCGCCGAACAACTTGGTGTGCCGACGAGGGCAGACTTATTCCCCTCGATATACGGCTTAAAGCGATTTGCGGAGCGAGCCCCCCACTCTTTGATTATGGTGGGCGACTCGCTCCGCGAGTCGCTTGGGTCGAACCCCGGCGCGATAAGGACGGCGACCGCGGCACAACTCACGAACCATCGGCGGACGGTCATGGCGATTTCCTCAGAGACAGGCTTATGCGTGTGGTCTCATAAATATCCCGCGCCGGCCCGTTACGCAACGGTCTAGTGAAGAAAATTCTAAGAAAAAGCGAATCCGCCTCGTTGACGGGCGCGGGAGGGGATGCTAGAACAGCGCAGTTCCCGGCCAACGGAGAGAAAACCTCGTGCTGCTTTTTGACCGAAAGAGCTGGCCTCCACACCGGCCCTGGTTGATTTTCTTCCTGCTGGCGACCGTCGCCTCCACTGTGGCCTACTTCGGTTTCGCCTTTGGTCACGTCGGCGACGCGCCAGGCTGGCCTGGCGGCAGCAGCCTTCCCGGACTGATATTCGGCGTCCTCGGCGGCGCTATCATCCTCTTTGAATTTCTTCTATGGTTCCGCAAAAAAGTCCGCGTCTGGCGCATCGGCCGGGCGCAAACTTGGCTCCGGGCGCACATCTGGCTCGGTCTATTGTGCGTTCCCCTGCTGATCTATCACAGCGGCTTTCGTCTAGGCGGATCGCTCAGTACAGTACTAATGATCCTGCTGCTAATCGTGATCCTCAGCGGGATATGGGGACTGTTCCTGCAACAGATTCTGCCCACGCGAATGCTGGAACAAATCCCGGCTGAAACGATCTTTTCGCAGATCGACCGGCTCTCGGAGCAGCTTTCCACCGAGGCCCGCCAACTCGTCCAGGCGACGTGCGGACTCGACCCCGACGACAAAACCGCGGACGGCGAACGCGCGGCCGCTCCCACGCCGTACCTAGTCGTCGGCGCCGTCCGGTCTGCGGGCAGGATACAGGGGAAAGTTCTGGAAACGCGGACTGCGCCCGTCGCCGTGCCGGGCGCCGAGGCGCTGTCGGCTTTCTTTCAGGAAACCGTTGACCCGTTCCTACGCGGACGCGCCGACGGCGATTCCCCGCTTCGTCTGCGCCAGCGCGCGGTTCAGAAGTTTGGAGAGGTGAAAACTCACCTCCCTCCGGCGGCGCATTCCGCCCTGGAGACGCTGGCGGGCATGTGCGATCAACGTCGGCAATGGGACCAACAAGCCGGTTTCCAGTTCTGGCTGCACAGCTGGCTGTGGGTGCATTTTCCGCTGTCGGTCGCGCTCGTCGTGTTGATGATCGTGCATATATGGGTGGCCCTCAAGTACTGGTAACCGCGAGGATTTCATGCCCCCTCCCGTAACCGGAAAGCAGCGCGCCGCGCGGATTCCGCTGGACTACTTCAAGCACCCCACGTTTCTCGATTGGGGGCGCGGGTGGTATGCCCTGGCAATCGCCACGCTCATTGCTCTAGGTTGGGCGGCGTCGGGCTGGCTGATGAGCGGCCAAGGCCAGACCTATTATTCGCGCGGTCCTGTCACGGCCGTTCATGCGACATGGGACAACGATTGCATGGCCTGCCATACGGCTTTCACGCCGTTGAGCGGCGACGCCTATGCAAAACATTTTGTCCACGATACGCACGCCATGAATCAGAAATGCGAGGCGTGTCACAAGGGTCCGCCGCACCATGCCGACGCCACGCCGGAATTGGCCTGCGCCGCTTGCCATCACGATCATCGCGGCCGTGACGCTTCGCTGGTCCGTCTTGCCGACAGCGACTGCACGCGCTGTCACGCCGACTTGACGAATCATCTGGCCAACGGAACGCCGACCGTGGACAACAAGGTCACGGCCTTCACCGCCGCCCAACATCCCGAGTTTTCAGTGTTGCGGGATAAAGGGGACGATCCGGGCAAGCTCAAGTTCAACCATGCGCGGCACATGCAGGAAGATCTAAAGCTGGACTGCAACTCCTGCCACCACCTCGACGCCAGCGACCGCGCCCGTTTCATGGTGGCCGACTCGCTCCGCG
>DHJA01000085.1:34638-37311 GCA_002404095.1 Planctomycetaceae bacterium UBA4732
GCGGAGCGAGCGGCCCACCTTGAAAGCGAACGGACGGCCGGCGCCTATTACCTGCCGATCAACTACGAAGCCGACTGCCGGTCGTGTCACCCATTAACATTCGAGCCGAAGGGCCAAGCGCTGCCCCACCGCCTGCAACCGGCTCAGGTCGATCAGTATCTGGAGGATTACTACACGACCCAATATCTTAAGGGAAACAGGGAAGCGTTTGAGACGTTTGTTCCCCTGCGGCCGTTGCCGGGCAAGCTCCCAGAAGGGACGACCGCGAAAATCCGCGACGTAGTTCAAGGCAAGGTGCAGACGGCCGAGCGCTACGTTTGGAGCAAGGCGACTTGTGAGGAATGTCACTACGTCGAACGCGGCGCCGAGGCGAAAGTGAAAAGTATTGTGCCGACCAACGTGCCGGACGTTTGGTTCAAAAGCGCCATTTTCGACCACTCGGCCCACCGCGCCGTCGATTGCAAAGCGTGTCATGAGCGCGCCTATCTGGACAGTAAGGACGAACAGGGGATCCCGAACGCCTCCGCGACGAATACGGATGTTCTGCTACCCGGCGTGTCCACATGCCTGAAGTGTCACGCCCCGCGCTCTGGCTCGGGCAACACGGCAAAAGGCGGGGCGCGTTCGGATTGCACGGAGTGTCATCGCTATCACAACGGCGGCGAGCCGTTCGCCGGGATTGGCGCGAAGAATCGTGCTCCCGCCCATCTAGGCAGCATCGAGGATTTCTTGTCGGAGACGCTCCACGGTGGAAATTCTCCCTAAACCCTGACAACCCTGGCGCCCACGCTCTGCGTGGGTGCCCGCGTCGGGACGCTCTGCGTCGCGTCGGCTAGGTTCAGCGACTTGCGGATTCGGGACGCAGAGCGTCCGGGCTGGGCGCCCACGCAGAGCGTGGGCGCCAGGAGGAACGGAAAATGATCGTCCAAGCACTTCACGAGATCCAGCATCGGTTTCATTACCTGCCGGCCGAGGAGTTGCACGCGCTGTCGCAACGGTTGCGCGTGCCGCTGCACCGCATCCATGAAGTGGCCAGCTTTTACCCGCTCTACCGTCTCCAGCCGCCGTCGCAAGTGGACGTGAAGGTGTGCCGCGACATGGCGTGTCATCTTCGCGGGGCGGAGCAGTTGCGCGCCGCGTTAACCGCCCAAGGAAACGAACTCGGCGGCGCGCCGGCCCGCGTGGTCGTCAGCGGCGTTTCCTGCCTGGGCCAGTGCGATTACGCCCCCGCCGTGTCGATCAACGACAATGTCTATCGCGGTAAGACGGAAGCGCAATTGCGCGATCTTGTCAAATTGGCCGCGGCTAATGAGCCGTTGCCGCACCAGCACGCCGACCGCTCGCCCCTCGGTTGGAAGATCGACCCCTATAACGGCCAACCGCGTTACGACGCGGTGCGCCGGTTCGTGGAAAAGCGCGACGCCGACGGCATTATCAACGCGCTCAAGGTCGCCGACCTACGCGGCATGGGCGGCGCCGGCTTTCGGACGCATCTCAAATGGTCGGCGGTGCGTGGTACGCCCGGCGCCCCTAAGTACGTCGTCTGCAACGCCGATGAGAGCGAACCGGGCACCTTTAAGGACCGCGAATTGCTCCGCCGCACTCCATATCTCGTTCTCGAAGGGATGATACTAGCGGGGCTTGTTACCGGGGCTGCGAAGGGGTACGTCTACTGCCGGCACGAGTATGAAGAGGAAATCGAGGTCGTCACGGAGGCCATCGTCAAGGCGACCGCGAAAGGCTTCTGCGGCGAGAACATCCTCGGCTCCGGCCTTTCGTTCTCCTTGGAAGTCTTCGTCAGTCCGGGCGGTTATATTCAGGGAGAAGAGACCGCGTTATTGGAGGCGATGGAGGATCGCCGCGGCGAGCCGCGCAACAAGCCGCCCTTCCCCACGACCGGCGGCCTGTTCGGCAAGCCGACGGTCATCAATAACGTCGAAACGCTCGCCTGGGCGACCGGCATCGTGCTGAACGGCGGCGAATGGTATCGCGATCAGGGCATTAACGGCGCATTCGGGATGCGTTTTGTCTCGATTAGCGGCGATGTGAAGGCGCCGGGCGTTTACGAAGTTCCCTTCGGCCAGACGGTGCGCGACCTCGTGTTCAACACGGCCGGCGGTATGCGCGACGGGCAGCGGCTCAAAGCCATCGCGCCGTCGGGGCCGTCCGGCGGCTTCATCCCCGCGCGCATCAAGCGAGAATTGCTACCGGAAAAGTTCGTCAAGGAGCGCTTGGCGCCCGGCGCGGCGGACTATGACGTACTTGACTTGCCGCTGGACCTCAACACAGTCGGCGCGATGGGTGGTATGCTGGGGGCGGCGTTCGTCGTCTATGGCGACCGGGCCGACATGGTGGACAACGCGCTGAACTGCGTGGAGTTTTACCGCAACGAGTCTTGCGGCAAGTGCGTCCCGTGCCGCATTGGGTCCGAGAAACTAGTCGAAATACTGATCGACTTGCGGGCCGGCAGGTTGCGGCGGCAAGAGCTGGGCGTCATCAGCGAGTTGGCGGATGTGATGGGGATTACGTCGATTTGCGGCCTGGGCCAGGTGGCCGCCAACCCTATCGCCTCGGTTCTGAAATACTTCCCGGAAGAGGTGGAGAAACACCTTAGCCGTCAATGAGGGTTTAGCCGCGACCCGAAGGGGGGCGCGTCTCCCCCGCGCTCCCCTT
>DHJA01000085.1:37411-39904 GCA_002404095.1 Planctomycetaceae bacterium UBA4732
CTTCGGGTCGCGGCTAAACGATCCGAAAAGGGAACACTACTATGAGCAGCCCCGATGATCTCGTCCAGGCTGACATCGACGGGCAGATCGTCACCATGCCGCGCTCGATGTCCGACCTCCTGGGCCAACCGCCCATCACCTTGACCATCGACGGCAAGAAAGTCGAAGTCCCGCGCGTTTCGGTCACGCAGGATCCCAAGGGCAAAGCCGTCCCGCGGTTGACGACTCTCTACGATGCAGCCCTAAAAGTCGGCGTCCAGATCCCCATCCTGTGCCACCGCGAGTACATGAACCCGGTCGCGGTGTGCCGGGTTTGTTCGGTTCACGTCGGTTATGAAAACCGGCCGGCCGAGTGGCGGCTCGCCCCTGCTTGCTACCGGCCGGCCGAGGCCGGCATGGTCGTCGCCACACATCAGACCAATTCACGAGTTTTGTCATCCGTCAAGATGCTGACGGAATTGCTGATGGCCGACCATCCCACGCCTTGCGCCAAGCACAAGGCCCACGGCGATTGTGAGCTGGAAGTGCTGGCCGGCCAATTGGGACTGCAACAGGTGCGGTTGCCGCGCGCCCCTGAGCGCCGGCCGCGCGACGATTCGTCTTTGGTGATCGCCGTCGATCACAACGCCTGCATCCTATGTGACCGCTGCGTCCGCGGCTGCAACGACATCCGCGACAATCAGGTCATCGGCCGCATGAACAAGGGCTACCAGGCCCGCATTGCCTTCGACCTCGACACGCCGATGGGCGACTCCTCTTGCGTGGCCTGCGGCGAGTGCATGGTTTCCTGCCCGACCGGGGCGTTGGTCAACCGTAGTTTCGTGCGGCCGGACCCGTGGGAGAAGGAGAAGCCGGCGCCCGGCCCTGTGTCCGTCGAGGAACTGTCGCGCAACCCGTTGTTCGCCGATGTGGCCAAGCCCTTTCTGCACTGGAACGAAGGGGCGGTGGTGCGGCGCCATTTCAAGAAGGGCGACATCATTTGTCGTGAGGGGGACTACGGCTCGACCGCCTTCTACATCGAGAAGGGCAAGGTCAGCATTTACCTCAGTGCTCCCTTCAAGCACGTTAAGGGTCAGAAAAACCGCCGCGCCGGCGCCAAGGTCAATTGGGGGCCGCTCGGCCTGATTCGCCGCTTCACCAGCACCCTGGTCCGCCGCGACGAGGACGACCGCGAGGAAGAAAGCAAGTCGCGCTACATTCACATCGACGGTCCCGTCCCGCTGCGCTACGACAACCCGGTGGCCACGCTCGATGAAGGTGAAATCTTCGGCGAAATGACCTGCATGAGTTCGTACCCGCGCTCGGCGACGGTGCGCGCGGAGGAAGACTGCACGGTGCTGGAAATCCTTCGCAACGTCCTTTACATCCTCCAGCGCGGCAAAGCCTCGCGGGCCATTCTGGATGAACGATATCGCAAAAGGTCCATCGAGAACCACTTGCGGAGCGTGCCCATCTTCGCCAGCCTGCTGACGGAAGAGGCGCAGTTTCAGGAATTCGTGAATTACCTGCGCGATCGCGTGGAGCTGGTGCGCATCAACCCCGGCGACGTGATCTTTCGCCAGGGCGACCCGGCCAACGCTTTCTACCTAATACGGATAGGTTTTGTAAAGGTATCGCAAAAGCAGCCGGGCGGTGAGTCTGTACTCGCTTACCTGGGGCCGGGTAAGTTCTTCGGCGAAATCGGCTTGATGTCGAACTTCCCCGAGTTGCGTGCCAAGAACGCGCCGCCCGGCCTGCGCACGGCGACCTGCGCCGCGCTAGATCACGTGGATCTGGTGCGCATCAAGGAGGAGGATTTCCGGCACGTCCTGGATAAGTTCCCAGGCGTGCGCGAACACCTGCTGAAAATCGCCCTGGAACGCCTGGAAGAGGACAAACACACACGGCAGCGCGTCGAGAAGGAGTCGCTGGGCGATTTCCTCGGCCAAGGGCTGATGAACGCCCAGAGCCTGCTGGTACTCGACTTGGAGCGGTGTACGCGGTGCGACGAGTGTACCAAGGCGTGCGCCGACGCCCATGACGGCGTGACGCGCCTGATCCGCGAAGGCTTGCGGTTCGACAAGTTCTTGGTGACGACTTCGTGCCGTTCGTGCCTGGACCCTTATTGCATGGTGGGGTGTCCTGTCGGCTCGATTCGCCGGCGCAATTCGCGGGAAATTATCATCGAGGACTGGTGCATCGGCTGCGGTAAGTGTGCCGACAACTGCCCCTATGGCAACATCAACATGCACCCGTTCCCCACGGACAAGAAGGCGCCCGACCCCGCAAACCCGGAGCGCATGATTCCCGTTGTGCAGCAGAAGGCCACCACCTGCGACCTGTGCGCGGAGTTGGATGGGCAACCCAGTTGCGTCTATGCCTGTCCACACGACGCCGCGTTCCGCATGACCGGCGAGGATCTGTTGAACAAGGTGCAACGGCACCGCCACGGTCCGGTGACGGTGGAGGGAGAAACACGGCCGCAGGGGTGAAGGCTTCGTTTAGCCGCGACCC
>DHJA01000085.1:40025-48769 GCA_002404095.1 Planctomycetaceae bacterium UBA4732
CCCTTCGGGTCGCGGCTAAACGGGAAGCGTTGCCCTTGACCCTCCCGCCCCCCGGTTATATATCGCCACGCGGCGCCGGGTACGCGATCCGTTCATCCCATCGCACGACAGGAAAGTGGTTATGTGCAGAACATGGAAGAGTCTTGCCGTGACGACGGCCGCTTTGCTCTGTCTGATGGGGTGCCACAAGACGGAGTACCTTCAGCCTCCTAAGCCAAAGGACGAGTTCAAGCAACCGCCGGCGGACGATTCGCGCTACCTCAACCCGCCCACTTACCCGGCCCTCCCGGATAGCCAGCGTAAGGGCGCGGATGAGCCAGACGCCCCCGGCCGCGGCCCAGGAGCGCGCCCCGGCGGTCTTCACTAACGTTCTTCGTCCGGCCCGAACCGTTTGAGTACGCCGCGAAGGCCGGCTAGCGGCGTCGCAGGAAGCGCGGCCGTAGACTCTCCCGTCGGCCGCAATCCCATCCAGTCGAGTACGACGCCCCATTTGCCATTGGCGGCCGCGCGGTTGAACTGGTCGCGGGCCGGCAATGCCCACACCATTCCGAAGCGGTCGCGGAAAGCCAACCATTCGCGGTCGAATTCGTCGGCGATAGGCTTCCCTCGGCGCGCCGCGGCCAGGCCCAGCCACGGGGCCGCCGCCAGCAATGCCAGGGCCGTCGGATCCGCCCAAGTTCCGTCAATCCCCGTGATTCCTAAGAGAAGGCACATTTCCAACGCGCACGCGGCGCCCACCGGCAGCACAACCGTGGCGAGGCGCGTCGGCAGATGATTTACAAATCCCACCGCCAGCGCCCCCGACAGGAACGTTGCCTCTAATGCGTTTAGACGCACCTCGCCCAGTTGGTTCGCCACGGGCAGGAGCAACACGGCAAACAGGCCGCATACCACGAAGTTCCACGCCGCCACTCCAGGTCGTCGCGCTCCCAACACGGCGACCGCGGCGCATGCCGTCAGACACAGCGCGAAATAACGCGCAAGCGTCGAGTGGGTTCCCGGCCACGCCGCGCTCACGCATGCTGCCAAGCACCACGCCGTCCAGGCGCCGCCGCCCCACGAGATGGCGTGCCGAAGGGTGGTTCGTCGGTTGCCGTGCCACGCACGGCGGATCGGATAGAACCCCGTCAAGAGAAGTACCGCTAATGCCGCGTACACCAATCGCGTTCACTCCCCTTTAGAACTATTTCGGCCCTAGCACGTTAAACTGTATCGGCTTTGCGGCGAAAACGACGCCGTCGGTTGCCCCACCGACCTGTTTTTGCACACTTTCCCCCGCCCATCGGGTCGATTCTATTTTTAACGACCCGGAACAGCCTCGGCTCTATTGCGAGGCTTTCTCAACCCTGACCATCGGGGGAAGCTCAACCCATGAAGCGCCTTATAACCCTGGTCCTGTTGCTGGCGCCCGTCCTGGCCGCGCCGGCCTCCGCGGGCATTTTCTTCACCAAGAAGGCCGACAAGCCCAACCCCGCCGTGGTCGTACCGGACCTGATCCGCACCGTCCAGAGCGACGGCGACGAGGACAAGCGCATGGCCGCGGCCGAGCAGCTGCGCGAATTCGACCCGGCCCAATTCCCGGACGTCGTGCCTACTTTGGTTGAAGCCCTGCTGAGTGATAAAAAGCCCAGCGTGCGTGCGGAGGCGGCCCAGAGCCTCGGCAAGATCCGTCCGGTGTCCGACAAGGCCGGCATGGCCCTGGAGCAGGCGCTGGCCAAGGATTCCTCGATGCGCGTGCGCTTACAGGCGCGTAGTGTGCTGCTGCAATATCGCTGGAGCGGCTGGAAGGAGCCGGCGCCGAAGAAGGATGAGACGCCGACGGCCCGACCCAAGGAGCCGGCGCCGCCGCAGAGCAAGGAACCGCCGTTGGCGCCGACCGTCGGCAAAGCGCCGCCGGTGGCACAGTTGTCGTCGCGATACACGCCGCAGCCAGCCTCGGCGCCGCGACTGCGGCCGGCCCCCGCGGCGGTGCGCGTCAATGCGCCGCAGCCGCCCGTGCGTCAGGCGGAGCCGTTGCCGACAGAGCCGGCTGTACCGCCCGCCGCAGCCGCCGGCGACGAACAGGGGCCGATCCTCAACCCGCCGCCGGAATAGAGCCTAGACTTCATGCACCCACCCCCCGCACTGCTAGGGCGTACGCGGTGGCGTACGCCCGGCAGTGCGCGATGGACAGCATAATGTCACCGACGCGGAGGTTCTGAGCGGCATCCTTGGCAGCTCCGCATAGGTGGACCTGCGGCTTCCCGCCCAACTCATTACGGATTTCCACTTCAGTGAGCGACATGCCGCGCCACCAGCCCACGCCCAGCGCCTTGAGTACCGACTCCTTCGCCGCCCAGCGACCGGCGAAATGCTCCACTGTCCGCTTGCGTTCCTGGCAATAACGGATCTCGCGTTCGGTAAAGACGCGGTTCAGAAACAGCTCGCCGTGCTGCTCGATCATCCGGCCGATGCGCAGGCACTCCACAATGTCCGTGCCGATTCCCAGGATGTCCATGAGCCGCCTCTTTCTCATGGTGGGCCACTCGCTCCGCGAGTGGCTTTGACCAAAATCCCGCGGAACAAGACGGGAATGAAGGCGTCCGATCCGTCTCATGAGGAATTCGGGTCAAAGCCGCTCGCGGAGCGAGCGGCCCACCTTACCGCCCTCTTGCTGATCTTAGCAAACCGGCGAGCGGGCGGTACAATCCCCTAACATACCAACCTGGAGACCCCGCCGATGCCCGCGCGTGACTTGCTCACCGATCTGACCGACGCTCAACGCGAAGCCGTCACGCATACCGAAGGACCGTTGCTCATCCTGGCCGCCGCCGGCAGCGGCAAGACGCGCGTGATCACGCGCCGCGTCGCCCATTTGCTGCAACTCGGCGTTCGGGCCGGCAACATCCTCGCCATCACGTTCACTAACAAAGCGGCCGGCGAAATGCGCCAGCGCGTCGAAGACCTCGCGCCCGGTAATCGCGTCTGGATCAGCACCTTTCACAGCTTCGGCGCCCGCCTACTGCGTCAGTACGCCGACAGCTTCAACCTCGACCGCAACTTCACCATCTACGACATGTCGGATCGCAGTCGGCTCCTCAAAATGGCCCTGGAAGACGCCGGCCTCGACAACAATCGTTTTTCACCCGACTCCATTGGCGCCGCCATCAGCAAGGCTAAAAACCAGCTGCTCAGCCCCGAACGCTACGCCGCGGGCGCCAATGACTTTTACGGCCAGACCGTCGCCCGCGTCTATCCGATTTACGAGAAGCGCCTGCGCGACTCCAACGCTCTCGACTTCGACGACCTGCTCCTCTGGCCGGCCCTCGCCTTGCGCAACAACGCCGAGCTGCGCACCGAACTCGACGCCCGCTTCCGCTTCGTCCTCATTGACGAATATCAGGATACGAATCATGCGCAATACGCCATCGCCCGCGGACTGTCCATCGACAACCCCAACCTGTGCGTCGTAGGCGACCCAGACCAGTCGATTTATAAGTTTCGCGGATCGGACATCCGTAATATCCTCGATTTTGAACGCGACTTTCCGAGCGCCCGCACTCTGACGCTGTCGATGAATTACCGCAGTACGAAGGCCATCCTTCTCGCCGCCGGCGCGCTCATCGCCCACAACAAACAGCGTAAGCCCAAAGACCTCCAGACCGAGAACCCGGACGGCCATCCCGTCACGGTGTTGACCTACGAGAACGGCCAGGACGAAGCGGAGGGCATCGCCAGGCGCATCCGCGAAGCCGTGGCGGCCGGCAAGCGTACCTACCGCGATTACGCCGTTTTCCTGCGGGTCAACGCCCTGTCGCGCGGCCTGGAAACCGCGTTCGTCCGACAGCGCGTGCCGTTTCAGATCGTGAAAGGATTGGCATTCTTCGACCGCAAGGAAAACAAAGATGTACTGGCCTACTTGCGCCTCCTGGTCAACCCGCGCGACGACCTATCGTTCCTGCGGGCGGTGAACGAGCCGACGCGCGGCGTCGGCAAAGTGTCGCTGGAACACCTGCGCGCATACGCCGATCCGCGCGAGATGAACCTGTTGGCGGCGGCGCGGGAAGTGTCCAAAATATCGGCGATCAAGGGCAAGGCGGGGGCCGGCCTGCGCGACTTCGCGGCGCTGATGACCGAGTTGGCGAAGAAGGCGGACGCCCCGCCGGATGATGTGATCCGCGAAGTGTTGGACCATAGCGGTTATCGGCGGATGCTATTGGACAGCACCGACCCGGAGGACCAGGAACGGTTGGCGAACATTGAGGAACTTATCACCGCGGCGAAGCAATTCGCCGCGGAAGATACGGTGCGCACCATCGGCGATTTCCTGGAGAACGTCGCGCTGGCCAGCGACGTGGACAGCTGGAACGAGAAACAGGATTGTGTGTCGGTGATGACGATGCACTCGGCCAAGGGGCTAGAGTTTCCGGTGGTCTACCTAACGGCGATGGAGCAAGGATTGTTGCCGCACGAGCGCAGCCTGGGCCGCGAGGACGAAGTGGAAGAGGAGCGGCGCTTGGCCTTCGTGGGCATGACGCGGGCCAAGGAAGAACTGTACCTGTGCCACGCCCGGATGCGCGAATTCCGCGGCAGCACGATGTATGCGGTGCCGAGCATGTTTATTGACGAACTGCCGAAGGAAGGCGTACAGACCATCGACCTGTCGGCGAGCGGCGGTGGTACGCCGCCGGCCATCGAACACTGGCGCGGCGGCGGCGCGGCGGCACAACAGGGCTGGTCGGACGCCGGCGTGCGCGCAAAGCCAGCGCCGATTCCGCCGCGTGTATCGTCGGACGAAGGGGCGGGCAGCAAATACATCGAAGGCATGTTGGTGCGCCACGGCACTTATGGGCAGGGGCGCATCATCGAGGTGGGCGGTCAAGGGGTGCTGCGGAAAGTAAAGATCCGCTTCGCGTCGGCGGGGGAGCGGACGTTCATCGCGGATAAGGTGACATTGGAGATATTGCGGAAGGGATAAGGATGATTTGTCCACGTGGGTGAGCCGCCGGGCTTATCCCGGCGGGCATAGAGTTTGCCGCTCGCTCATGGAACCCTATCCGCGTGCGAATAAGGATCAGGGCAAGTCGTGGTTTCTTTGGGGGGGTCCACCATGCCGTTTGTCACGAGCCGCAAGGCTGCGTTCGGTCAGTGCCGCCGACAGAGGGCGACGAATTCCGGTAGTTGCTCGCTTGCGCTGGGGCCTTGTATCCTCCTCGCCACCCGAGTCAGGCCCGCTATAGCCACTCGCGAATCGGCCGCCCTTCATTCAAACGGATAGGCCGTCCATCAGCAGTGGAGGTAACTAGGTCGAGCGGGATGCCGAGTTTCGTGTAAACGGTGGCGGCGATATCGTCGCTGAAGTATTCGGCTTCCACCGCCTGGCTGCCCTCCGCGTCGGTTCGGCCGAGAACCGCTCCGCCGGGAATGCCGGCGCCCGCCATGATCGCGAAGCCAGCCGACGCCCAGTGGTCGCGCCCACTAGCCGAGTTCACCTGCGGCGTCCGGCCGAAATCGGTCAGCCACAAAACTAGCGTTGTGTCCAATAGGCCGCGATCCTCCAAGTCTCTCAACAGCTCCGGAATCGCCTGATCGACCGCGGGCATTCGATTTTTGAGACCTTTGAAGTTGTCCGTGTGCGTGTCCCAGCCGGGGTCGCTGACCGTCACGAAACGGACGCCGCCCTCGATGAGCCGGCGCGCCAGCAGGCAGTTCTGGCCGAAGCGGGTGCGGCCGTAGCGGTCGCGCAGGCGCGGGTCTTCCACGCCGATCTCGAAGGCGCGCTTCGCCTCGGGCGCCGTCACCAGGTCGAGCGCGGCTTGGTAGTCCTTGTCGAGCGCGGTGAACAGTTCCGGCTGGCGGTCGCCCTGGCGTTGGAGCGCGTCGATTCGGCCGAGCATGTCGCGGCGCCGAACGCCTCGTTTGGCGTCGATTTCCGGCGGCGATTGCACATCGCCGGCGGAGAACGTCGCGGAGTTAGGATCATTCACGATCTCGAATGGGTTATGAACGATGCCGAGGTAGCCGGCGGTGCCGCCGCCGAAGATCGTGTTGACGTCCTTGCCCAGTTGGATGAAAGGAGGCAGTCGGTTCTTGAAGCCCTTGTGATAGCTGACCACCGAGCCGAACGTGGGGTAGACGAGATTCGGGTTGAAGCGATGGCCCGACATCACTTCGTAGTCGGCGGTGCCGTGCGAGCCGTTGCGCGGATTCCAGCCCCGTAAGAGGGCGAATCGTTTCAGTTCGCGGGCCATGTGGGGCGCGACTTCAGTGAACTTCACGCCGGGGACGGCGGTGTCGATGACGCCGAATTCGCCGCGGATATTGACGGAGGCGTTCGGCTTGGGGTCGAAGGTGTCATGGTGGCTTGTGCCGCCGACCGTCCAGATCAGGATGCAGTTGACGTCGGGACGGGCGGCGCCGGCGCGGGCTTTGCTCGCCAACAGGGTCGGCAGCGATAGGCCGAGGCCGGTCAAGGCGCCGACTTTCAGGAAGTCGCGCCGGTTGGTCAGACGGTCAGAAAAGAGATTCATCATGTATGCTTATCCCCCAAATTCGCCCCAACGAGCCGCGACCGTAAGGGAGCGGGGACGGTTCCACCGCTCCCTAACAGTCGCGGCTCGTTTCAAGGCGGCGTCACGGTGACATAAAACGGCTCCGCCGCGTAAGTGGATTTCATCACAAAATTAATCGACACATGCGCCAGCACCGGCACAAGCTGCTTAGTCGCCGGCTTGGCGTCGGCGGCGGCCTTCAGAATGAGGACGCCTTTCGTCTGCTCGCCCGTTAGGGTGCTTTGGCTCGCCGCATCGTTCACGGCGACGCCCGCGGGCAAGCTGTTGCCATAGTCTTGGCCCAGGTGCTGCATAATAAGCGACAGCGTCACGTTCTTGTTAAAGCCGGGACCGCGCTCAATGACCACCTCAATGGTCTTCGATTCGCCGGGCTTGAGCGTCACTTCCTTGGGGCTGAAATGAACCGTCTTCAAGTCGAGCGGATCGCCAACGGAAACCGTGTGCATTTCGACGGGAAAGTGTCCGCGACCGCCGCCGGGACTGTAAAACTCCTGCAACGGCCGGGCCTCCGCCGTCAGCTCCAGGAGTTTGCCGTCCTTGTCAACAGCCGTGCCGTGAACGCGGATGTTGGCCGCTCCATGCAGGGCGTTGGCCGCGGCCTGGAGGAGGATGCAGCCTTCCCCCTTCCCTGATTCCAGGATGCGCCCGCACGTCGCCGTCACGCCGCGCGGCAATCCCTCTACGGACAGCTGCACCGGGCCGGTGAAACCTTCCCGGCGATAGACGCGGGCGAAAATGACGGCGCCTGTCCCGGGCGCCAGGATGCTCTTATCGGAGTCGAGCGTCAGGAGGAAGTTGGGTTGGCTCCGCGTCGCCTTGAGAAAGTAGACGAATCTCGGCCCGCCGCGCAGGTGAATGTCGCGCACCTCGATTACGTAGCGGCCGGCGGCGGGGGCGGCCCAACTTTCGATGCGCGAATCGGCGTGGGCGACAATGTCGGTGAAATCATCGTTTTCCGCTAGTTTGTTGCCCTTGGCGTCGAGGACGCGCAGGACGGAATCGAGTTCCGATTGATGCCGGTTAGCGACGATCTCAAATGTAAACGATTCGCCCGCCTTGGCGTCGAAGGCGTAACAGTCCACTTCGCCGTCCTTGTCGAGCCGGCCGCTGACGCCTGCGGGAACGGCAATCGGCTGGGCCGTCGCGTAGGTCGCATGGTCGCCGGCGGCTTCGATGACTTCCGGCAGCTTACTGACGATCACCGGCACGGCGTTGCTGCGCTCACCGTTCGGCAGCGGCAGCATGAACCAATGCAACCCTTCCGGCGCGTCGGCCGGTACGGTCAGCGCGACGGTCGGATCGGCGGGAAGGTTATGCCCCACAAGGCGCAGCCGCGCCGTGGCGCCCGGCGACACGCGCGACGGATAGACGTTCATCACAAAAGGCCGGTCGTTGATTTCGATGCTGTAGACCCAGTAGGCATCGCCCGCGTAGGTCGCGTCGCGCACTTCGAGATAGTATTCGCCGGCCTTGGCGAAGCGATACACGAGCAGCGGATCGGCCGCGAAAGTGTTGTCGTCGGCGGCCAGGACCGACCCGTCGGCGTTGCGCAGCATCAGGATCGGGTCGGCGGTTTCTTGCAGATCGTGAATCTTGTTTTGCAGCCGCTGGCAGCGCATGTGAAACGTCAGCGTAACGCCGTCGGCCGCGCTGAATTTGTAGAAATCGACCTTTTCGGGCTTGGAAATCGTGCCGCAGACGGCGGCTGGCAGCGTGATCGGCTGGGCCGTTTTAATAGTCGAGTGATCGCCGGCGCTCGCAACAATGGGGTCGCGGACCACGACGATCTGGCCGAGCGTGGACGCGCCTCGCGGCGTGGCCACGCGGACGCCCCGGACGCCGAGCAAGGCGTCGGGGGCCGCCTTGAAACGCATCGTAAGCTTGTCCTGCATCGGCTTCGGAGTCTTGGGCGCGACAATCTCGCCGGTCACGCCATCGCCGGTGATGAAGACCTGATAGGCGCCGCTCATGTCGTAGCGCGAGGCGATTTCGCATTCGGTCGTCTGCCCCGCCTGCACGGCCACCGGACTGACTGACAGAATCATAGGATAAAACGTATCCGCGTGGGCGGTAATGCAAAGCATGGAAACGAGACAGGCGCAGGAGAAGTGGATGATAGAGGAACGCATACAATTCAATCCACTTTTGTTACACATGATCGTCCTCAAAGGAACCGTTTAGCCGCGACCCGAA
>DHJA01000085.1:48986-63466 GCA_002404095.1 Planctomycetaceae bacterium UBA4732
GGCCAGCAGCTCGTCGCACAACTTCCGCTCCGCGTCGGTCGGCCGTCGGCTCAGGGCGGCCAGATACAACTCGGTCACGACCTCGGCCGGCGGCTTCTTGGCCGCGACCAGCCCGGCGATGCGTCCCTTGGCGTTGGCGATCTTGGCCGTGATCGCCTCGCTGTTGAGCGTGTGCAGCGCCTGCGCCAGGTTCGGGTCGGAGACGCGCTCACAGGTGCATACGTCGGCCCGCTTCGGTTTGCCGAACGTCTTGAGGAACGAGTTGTCGTACTCGCCGTTAGGCAGCTCAATCGCCCGCGTCCCCAACGGCGTCTTGGCGAACTTGGTCGGCGCCCCGGTCACGGCGTCGATGGCGTCCAGCAGCGGCTCGGCCGCAATGCGCTTGACCAAGTAATGGCTGTAAAACCGGCTGTCGGCGCCGTTGCTTGGCGTCGGCTGTGAGTCCAGCTGGTAGAGCCGGGAGTTCATGATCGTGCGAAGCAGATGTTTGACATCGAAATTGTTCTTTACGAAATCGTCGGCCAGCGCGTCGAGCAACTCCGCGTCGGTCGGCGGGTTGGTGGCGCGCATGTCGTCCACCGGCTCAACCAAGCCGCGCCCGAGTAGGTGGGCTACGTAACGGTTGACGATGTTCCGGGCGAACAGGCGGTTGTCGCGCGCGGTCAGCCAGTCGGCCAACGCGGTGCGGCGGTCGGGCGTCTCGGCAACGGGTTTGCCCATCAACGGCGTCGGCGCCATGACCTTGCCGGTGCGTGGGTTGCTGACCTCCCCATCCGAGCGGACCAGAATGACCTTGGGGCTGCCGAGCCGGCTGTAGTCCGCACTGGGCTTCGTGCTGACGCGGGCGAAAAAGGCGGCGAAGCCGTAGTAATCGGCCTGGCTGAGCGTCTCGAACGGGTGATGGTGACACTGAGCGCACTGGAGACGGACGCCGAGAAACAATTCCGCGGTCGCCTCGGCCCGCGCGGCTGGCGTGGCGAAGGCGACATAGAAATTGGCCGGCCCGCTGCCGGTGGTCGTGCCGTGGGCAGTGATCAGCTCGCGGACCAGGTGGTCCATCGGCTTGTTCTCGCGGAACGAGGTTGTGAGCCAATTATGCTCGGCCCACATGCCCGGTTGCCCGAGAACGTCGCTATTGGAGCGGAGCAAATCCGACCATCGAAGAGTCCAATAGGCGGCATAGGCGTCGTTGAATACGTCTTGCGCGGGGTCGCCGGTCAGTCCCAACAGACGGTCGATGAGGCGCCCGCGCTTGTTGGAGTCAGTCGAATCGAGAAAAGCCTTGGCCTGCTCCACAGTCGGAGTCGTGCCGGTCGCGGTAAGGAAGGCGCGGCGTAGGAACGTGGCGTCGTCGCAGAGCGGCGAAGGCGTCAGGCCGGCTTCGCGGAACTTGGCGGCGGCGAAGTGGTCGATGAAGTTCTGGTCGGCCCAACCGGTCAGGTCGGCGACGCCGGACCCCGGCACGACCACGTTGGCGAGCTGGGCCAATCCGTCGAAGCGGACCATTACGGCGCCCTCGCCCACGCCGATGGTTTGGTATCGGCCCGTCGGCGTCACGGCGACGACGCCCTCATCGGTGCTGTCGTACTTGGCCCAGCGGGTTATGTCGCGCGTCGCGCCGTTGTCGTACAAGGCGACGACGCGGAGCTGTTGCTCAAACCCCTCGGCGCCGGTCCGATGGGCCGGCTCGACGTGAAGGGACGCGAGTTTGGGCGCGGCGGCCGCCGGCCCGGGCGCGCCGCCGGCGATCCAGCTCATGAGAATGCGATGATCGACGGAGCCGGCCGCGAACCGCTGTCCGCCGCCGTGCGAAACGGCCCCCGTCGGTTTCAGCACGAACAGACTCTGGGCCGCATCGGTGCGGTTGATCCGCCGGCCGAAGCCATCGCGGACGATCGCTAGGTGGTCGTCGGCAGGGGCGAAGCCGAATACGGAGAGCTTGAAACCGCCCTTGCCGAACTGACTGCCATGACAAGCCCCGGCGTTGCAGCCCGCTTTGGATAGGATCGGCATGACCTGTTCGCTGAAGTGGATGGCCGGCGCGGCTGTGACGCCTTTAACAGTCACAGCGACGGCGTGTTCCACACCCGCGGCGGCGACGATGACGGTCGCGGTCCCATTGCCTTCGGCAAGCAGCTGGCCCGTCGGATCGACGGCGACGATTTGAGGATTAGACGAGCGAAATTGTGCCTGATGGGTCAAGTCGGCCGCGCGTTCTGGCTCGCCGGCAGCGGTGACGAGAAGCTGTACACGGTCGTAATTGCCGTTGAGGGTGGGCGCCGGCGGCGAGACCACATAATCGGCCCTGGCCGGCGCACCGAGGCAGCCGAGAAAAAACAGCGAAGCGCCGACCGAAAGAAGGAATGGCCGGTCCTGGTGGTATTGCATTAGAACATCTCCTCCCACCTTTGGGATGAGTGAGGATGCGAGCGAAGGAAGGAACAGCGGCGTGGCCGCGAATGACCCGGCAGTGCGAAAAGCAGCGCCGGCAGTGGGGGGGGACTGTCGGAGGACTACAGGCAGGCTAGCAACATTGTACTATCTTCGGTGAGCGACGCAAGGACTTTTTTGGGATTGGCTCAACGTCAGACGACGAGACGATGAAACGATTGACGCTAAGGGAGCCTCACGAACCGGACGTTCGCTTCGTCCGCCGAATGGCCAGCCCGCCCGTGACAACGACCAGGGCCGCGGCCGCGCCCACTGCTCCCAGCAGCCAAAACCGATGTTCCAAGGGGGTCGCCGTCTGGCCCAAAGGCGCGACCCCATGATGGGCGAGAGCGTTAGGTCGTGCGGCCGGCAGCGGGTGCAGCGGCACGCTCTCGTCGGAAGGCGCCTGTGCCGGAGGCGCCTCCTCTGGCGTCGTCGGCGTGATGACGCTCCAATCGGCCGTCAGCAGTAAGTCCACGCCGGGGTTTTCGCGCTTCACCGTGCAGGAACAGCCGCCGGTTAGGAAGGCCAGGGCGTGTCGCACGGTCTCGGCGTTGATGCCCGCGCCGACGAGGGCGTAGAGGACGCGCCCGCGCCCGAACACCGGGAAGGCCATCGGCTCGTCGCGGCCGCGCAAATCCGGCTCGGTGGACAGCAGCGTTTCCGTCAGCAGCTTTTCAGCCGGATCGCCGCGCGACACGCGCACCAGGGAAGACCGAAGCGGCGATTGTCTCTCGTCCGTCGGTCGCTTCAGTTCTTGTTCGATACGCTCGGCCGCGGCGGCGTCCGCTTCCTTACGGCCCGTTTGCAGCAGCACCCACACCATTTCGTCGCCGCCGAGCAGACGATCCGCGATGTCGCGGCGACACGGCGAATCGGCCAGCGATGCGACCGCGCCGGCGTTCAAAAGCCCTTCCCAGGCAGTGCCGTGGACGCGCGATGCGGCGGGGAAGCGCACCACGACGCGCGGCCCATCGACGCAGGGATTGGCCTGACAAAGAGCGCGCTCGGACTCGTCGGCGGGATGATCGGCGTCGATGGTCTGAACGACGAGGTTGGCGCGCGGGAACCCTAAAGAGCGCTTTTCGAGAGCCGTGATAAGCGCTTTGTATTTTACGTCCATCGGCCCCTGGTGCAGCACCGCGACCTGATAGGCGTCCGGGTTCCAATGTTCCAGCGCGTAACGGCACACCGGCACGTCGCACGCCCGGCACACGGCGGAGGCGCTTAATAGCCACAATAAATATGGCACAATGACACAATAGACGGAACGATTCATGCTTACCATCCCTCCGCCGTTACTTCGACGCCGCATAGCAACGGGGCGGACGTTGTATCCGGCCCGGCCGGCGTCAGCGTCACCGTCAGGTCCCGGCCGATGCGAACGCCCCGAAACTCCTTCGTCACCGACCGGTCGCGCCCGCCGGCGTCCTCGTTCACGTCGAATTCCTTCAACACCGGCCGGCCCTGCAACGCCACGTCGAACACGCGCCGGCCTCCGCGCAGATCGTCCGGTTCCGTGAACATCAGTCGGACGGTATAGGCGCGCGCCGGCCCGGCGTTGCGCGACAGGGTGAGCGTCAGCGAACGCAGATTCTTGGCGCCGGACGCTCCCACCCATGAGGGGCCGTCGCCCGTGACCTGAGAGGTGTGGCGACGGAACCAGTCGGGGTTCGTCGGCGATACGCTCACCGCCAGCCGAGGGGCGGGGCCGCCGACGGGTGGATACTCCATCCACAGCGTACCGTCGTCGCCTCTGCGACAACCCGGCGCGCCCAGGTTGAGGCCCACGCGACGCACGACGCCCTTGACCTCCCGCGCCGTGAAGAACGTCCACTCTTCCGCGTCCGCCATCGGCGCCAGGGCCAGGGACGCCTGATTTTGATAGCTGCATGTGCAGCCGCGCGTGTAGTCCGGGGCGTTGAGTACGCCGTCGGCGACGATCAGGTTGTTGGTGCAGCTGGAACGAAAGCCGCCGAGGTTGCCTGTGCCGCCGTCGTTGACGAGGTCGTAGTAGCCCGCCGCCCCGGAGCGAAACGTCAGCAGATTTTCGGACGCCGCCGGCGTGTTGCAGCCGTAGTTGCGCGACCATGCCCATTCCATTGAAACGCCAGTCAGCGGGTCGTCGCGCATGGTCGCGGCGCCGGTGTGGAGGTTGCAGCCGCCGCCGTCATGCAAAACCATGCCGCCGTGGATCATGGCGGGGCCGGTATATTTCGGCTGGAACCACAGCGGATTGCCGTGATCGCCACGGTACGCGCGCATACCTTTCGGCTCGTCCGACAAAGTGTCGCGGGCGTTGCGTCCTGCTTCAATCAGGATGTCGTACTTCTCCGAATAGCTTAACCAGGCGCCAAATACGCCGTCCGTCGCCTTCCAGAGTTCCTTGCCGCTGCGCAGGTCCACGGCTATCAGCCGAGGCTTCGCTGCCGGCGAGTCGCCGCGTCGTTTGAGCCAATCCAATTGATCCGATGACGGGCGGTCTATGGCGTAGAGCCGGCCGGCGCCGATGCAGACGGCGTTGTGACGAAAGCTCGTCTTGGCCTCCAGCGTCCACAGCGGCCGGCCCGTGTTCCGGTCGAGCGCCACTAAGCGCTTGCTGGAGGACACTGGGGAAGCATCGCCTTTGCGCGCGGCGGAGGCGGGGTTGGCGCCGCCGATGAGTACGTCGCCGGCGACGGTGATCCAGTCCCATACGGGAGGAGTTTTCTCGTTAGGAAACGACGGCATCGAGAACGACGCGGTCTTGGCGCCCGTCGCGGGGTCGAGCCGGACGCAGACGGCCTTGTAAGCGATATAAATGCCATCCGTTGTGGAGACATAGTTGGAGCCGCCGGCGTTGGCGCCGGCCTGATGGAAAGTGTTGTCGTAGGCGTCGCCGAGGCCGGGCAAGCGGGCCTCCCAAAGCAGCCGGCCCGTGTAAACGTCAACGGCGCGGAGGAAATCGACGCCTTCGATGAACAGCCGGCCGCCCACGACCTGCGGCTGCGGGCCGTGTCCGTGGCGCGGCAGGATGCCGTCGTGCGAGGGGCCGCCGAACCAGAGCATCCCCAACGGCGCCCGAACGATTTGGTCGCGCGACACGCGCGTGTTGGCGGCGTCGGCGTGTTCGTGGGTCCAGTCGGCGGCGCCCGGCAACGGCCCTTCCCGCGACAACACCATCCATTCGCCGGCCGTGCGGACCTTGGCGCTGGCCAGACTCCCGGCGCCAACGAGGCCGGCGATCTGTGCCTGATCTTCACCACCGATGGGGAAGAAAGCGGCGCCGCCGTAGGGCCGCAGCGATGCGAAGGATTTGGCAAGGAAATTGGCATCGACAATCACTCCAGCCGAGCTAAGGTCTTCCGAAACCATCAGCTCCGCCAGGAATGCCGGCAGTCGCACCTCGTCGGGGGAAGCGGCGACGACGGCCACCCGGTCGCCGTACAGACCGGCCTTACACATTTCACTACGAAACGCCTCTGCTTTATCCGCATCCGGTTCAACGGCGATAATATGGAGGCGACTTTGATGGATTAGCTCCGTTATAAGCCGGCCGGAACCGACGCCCCAGGCGATGCAGTAGCCGTCATGGACGCCGGCGCGGGCGAGCAGATCGCGAGCCTTGTCGGGCCAATCGTCGGCCGGTTCGTCGTCGGCGACGGCCAACGGATGCGTCATCGCCTCGCCGGGGTCGGGGCCGAAGCAGTAGAGGCGGCCCTCCCGCGTGGAAACGAACAGCCGGCCGTCGGCCGCCAACAGATGAACGGGACGGCCCTCAATGGCGGCTTGCCATACGATGCGCGGTTTGCCGGCCGTCAGCGGACGCTCGACGGCGATAACCGTGCCAGCGGCCGCGGCATAGAGACGCGAACCCGCCACAGTCAGCGCCTGCACGCCGGGCAAAGGGATGGTAAGCAAGGGGTGCCATGCTTTCGTACTCGAAAGCATGTTTCGGGGTGTAAGAGTATGAGTTCCGCCCTGCACCGCGTCATAGGCCCGTAGCTCTGCAGGCGTGGAGGCATAGAGTAGATCACCCGCCAGGAAGGCGTGATCGCCAACGACGCCAAGGAAGTTTCCCGTGGCGAGATCAAAGGCGCTGTCGCCGTTGACGAAGAAGGTGCGTCCGGCGACGACGTTGGCGCCGCCGCCGTATTTGGAATCGTCGGCCAGCCGGAAGTGCAGCAGCTTGCCGGTGCGGCGGTCGTAACACGCCGGAACGGATCGGCCGCAGGGGACGAGCAGACGGTCGCCGACGACGGCAAGCTGCCCCTGGGGAGCGACGCCGGCGAAGGCATCGACCTGATGCGGCTGCTTGATGTAAAGGGAGCCGTCGCCGTCGTTGGTCCAGCGCACCGCCCCGGTGCGGGCGTCGAGGGCGTGGAGGAAGACGCCCATGAACGGCCAGATCCCGGCGGCGAAGTAGACCACCGCTTCACCGTTCGGTTCCTCGACGACGGCCGGCGCCCCGCGCGCCGGCCAAGTGGAGATAAGTCGCTGATTGCCGAGGATTTTGCGATCGGAAGGACCGCCGCGAAACTTCCAGACCAATTCGCCGTCGTCGGCGGCGACGCAGTAAAGCCAGCCGTCGTCGGAGGTGAAGTAGACCTTGTCGCGCCAGACGACGGGAGCGAAGCGGACGGGGCCGTCGGTGAAGAAACGCCACAGCGCGTCGCCGGTTTCGGCGTCGAAGGCGGCGACGCCGTCGGCTCGCGACGAAGCGAGGAACAGGGTCTTGCCGGCGACGACGGGTTGATAGGCCACGTCAAATTGCAACAGCGGCTGATCGGGCCACGCGCCGCGGAGCGGCGGCAGGTCGCGCACCCATTGCAGATATAACGTAGGGGAAAGGTCGGCGGAAACGGCCTCGAAGACGGCCGGTTCAGGCGACGACGGAGCGGCCGACCTGCCGGGCGATCCGAGTGGGAAGAGGGATGCGGATACGAGTAGCAACAGGCTTAGGCAAAACGTCGCAACAGCGGCGCGGCGGGAGAGCATGGTCGTCGTTGACTCGGATCGGGGACAACCGTTCGGGAGGAAGCAGCAGCGGGGAGCGATCCGGGAGCGTATAAGGCATTGTGGCTGAAAAATGGGAGGAGCGAAAGGGGAAAGTAATAAGAATATAAGGGAGAAACGGATCAGTTGGGTGTGCCTGTCAATTTTGGCGTATGCGGCACGACCGCCCCGCGTTCAAACGCGGGGCTACAGGCAGAAGCCCCGTGAACGGGGCTGGAAGCGTTGCCAGCCCCGTTCCCGGGGCTTCTGCTTGTAGGCCCGTGCTTTAGCACGGGCCGTCCTGCTTCTCTTTTTCCGTGAATCTTTTCGGCCGACTGACCTTGCAATCGCTCCCGCCATTCTGTTCTTCTGTGCGCGGATGTCCCACATCCCCGAACAGCTGACATGCCCGTGCATTTGCATACGCATAGCTGGTACTCCCTGCTAGAGGGAGCGTCCAGCCCCGACGCCCTGCTCGACCGGGCGGCCGCTCACGGCTACACCAGCCTCGCGCTCACCGATACGAATAATCTCTATGGAGCATCCGCATTCGTCGAATCCGCCAACCGTATCGGCATTCGGCCGTTGCTAGGCGCGCGACTGCGTCAGAATCGTTGGCGCTGCGTGGCCCTGATCGCCGATCGCACCGGCTACCGCAACCTGTGCCGTATCCTCAGCCGGCTTAACCTGGCCGGCGCCAAGCCCTTTCCTCCCGTCGTACTCGCCGATCTCCTCTCCTCGAACGCCGACGGTTTGCACGTCCTCGTTGACGACCCTGTTTTGGCCGAACAGCTGCGCGAGGCGTTCGGCCGACGCTTGTGGTTGGAGATCGTCCGGCCGACTATCGGCGCGACGGCCGGGCGGCGCGAACACGACCTGCTCGCTTGCGGCCGGCGCCTCGGCGTGCGCCCCGTGGCAGGCGCCGCCGCACATTTCGCCGACCCTACGGAATACTCCACGTTCCGCCTCACGACGGCGATGCGCCGCGGCATTCTGCTGGAGCAACTGCCGCGCGTCTTGCCGTTGACGGCAGACCACCACCTCGTCGCGCCGGCCGAATTGCGGAGCCGCTTCCAGGATCTACCCGCGGCCGTGTACAACGGCGAATGCCTGGCCGAACTGCTGCACTCCGACGTATTGCCGCGCGATCTGATATTGCCGGAGCCGCGCCTGCGCCCCGGTATGGATCGGGCGCGTTATCTGCACCGCCTTTGCGAACGCGGGTTGCGGCAGCGCGATTTGGGCGCCGACCTGGAGGCGCGGCGTCGGCTGCGCGAGGAGCTGGCCATCATCGGGGCGACGAACCTGGACGGTTATTTTCTCGTCGTGCGCGACATCACGCGCTGGGTCCGTCGTCGCGGCCATACCATGGCCCTGCGCGGCTCGGCCGGCAACTCGCTCGTCTGTTACCTGCTCGGCATTACCGACGTGGATCCGTTGCGCTTCCGCCTGCCGCTGGAGCGCTTTCTCCACCCCGGCCGCACCGACCTGCCCGACATCGACCTCGATTTCGATTGGAAAGTGCGCGACGAGGTGATCGATCACGTCTTCCGTCGCTACGGCGCCGCCCATGTCGCCCGCATCTGTACGCACTTATTCCTACAGCCGCGCTCCGCTTTCCGCGAAGCCGCCAAGCTCCACGGCCTGTCCGATGAACAAGTCAGCGAACTGCTCACCACCTTGCCGGAGAGCGTGGAGGATCTTCTGCAAAAGCGGAATGCGGACAATACGCCTCCGCGATTTCCACTGGAACCGGCGCGCTGGCCGCGCCTGTTGGACGACGCGCGGCGACTGCTCGGCCGACCGCACCATCTGTCGCTGCACCCTGGCGGCGTGGTCATCACGCCGGGGCCGATTGAAGACTATGTACCGCTGGAATGGGCGGCTAAAGGCGTTGTCGTCACGCAGTTCGAGAAAGACGCGGTCGAGCGCGTCGGCTTGGTTAAAATCGATCTGCTGGGCAATCGCGCCCTTGCCACGGTGGATGAAGCGAAACGCTGGGCGGCGGCCGACGCGCTCCCCTGCCGGGTCGCGGCTAAACAGCCGAAGTTTGATGAACGTGCCGTCATTGACCTGTTGCAGCGCGGCGACACGATCGGCGTCAACCAGCTGGAATCGCCAGCCATGCGTCACTTGCTCATTCAGATGCGGCCGCGCGGCGTCGAAGACGTGGTACAGGCGCTGGCGCTGATACGGCCGGGGGCGGCGTTGATCGGCGCCAAAGCGCGCTTTGTACGCCGTCGGCGCGGCCTGGAACCGCGGCAGCCGTTGCACCCGCGCCTGGCCGCGTTGCTCGGCGACACGGAAAATCTCATGATCTTTGAGGACGACGCCCTTCAGGTGATTCAGCGACTAACCGGCTTGCCCGCTTCCGACGCCGACCGCTTCCGCAGGCGCGTGACCAAACACCGCACCGAGGCAGAGGCGTGGGCGCTGCTGAAAGAGTTCGTCGATTTGTGTGCGCATCAGGGCATCCCGGCCGCGGCGCTGACGGAAATATGGGCGCAGCTGTCTAAGTTCAACCAATACTCTTTCTGTAAGAGTCACGCCGTCAGCTACGGTTTAATCGCCTGGCAATCGGCAACGCTCAAGGCGCTCCACCCCATCGCCTTCTGGACGGCGGCACTCAACAATAACCAGAGCGCTTACCCGCTCCGCGTCTACATTGAGGCCATGAAACGGGCGGGGGTTCGCCTCTTGTTGCCATGCGTCAACCGCTCGGCCGGGCCGTTCCGGCCGGAGCGCGGCGCCGTGCGCGTCGGCCTCGACGTGATTGCCGGATTGCCGGAGGAGATGCGCGAGGGCTTAATAAGGGAGCGCGAGCAAAACGGCCCGTTCCAGAACCTGGGCGACTTCCGCCGCCGCGTCCGGCCCGGCCCGGAGACGCTGGCCGCACTCGTCCGCTGTGGCGCGTTCGACTTCACGAACCGGCCGCGTCCGGCCCTGTTGCTTGAAGCGGATTTACAAGATCAAATACGTCCGAAAGGGCCGGAACTGCTGCCGTGCCGTCCCGCCGACGATTGGTCGCCGCCTGACTACGACAAAGGCCGTCGCCTGCGCGACGAGTGGGCCGCGCTCGGCTTCATCGTCGGGCCGCCGCTGATGTCATTGTTCCGCCGGCCGGCGGCGCCGGGGAAGGCGCCGCCGCTTATTGCTAGTAATCAGATCGCCGATCACCTTGGCCGAACGGTGCGCGTGGAAGGGCTGGTCGCCGCCGCTCATCGCGTCCACACCAAAGACGGCCGGCTGCTCCAGTTCATCACCTTGGAGGATGAACACGGGCTGACGGAAATGACGCTGTTTCCTGACGAGTGCCCGGCCGTGCCCTATCTGACGATGGGGCCGTACACGGCGACGGGGGTGGTCGAGGAGCAGTATGGCGTCTACACGCTGACGGCGCGGAGTTTCGGGCGCTAGCGCTCAAGGCAACAGGTCTTGCACAGAAATCGTCGCAACCGTGCGGCCTTCCAAAACGAGCGGCACGGCGCCGGTAACGTCAAAGTCCTGGCGCTGCCGGTAGTGCGACTCGGCGGCGTCGGACCCGGTCGGGTCGGAATAGACTTCGATTCGCCGATCAGGGATATTGACGATCCAGTAAATAGAGATACTAGCCCGAGCATACAGCCTTGCCTTTAGTGTGCGGTCTCGTGTTAACGTGCTGTCGGCAACCTCCACCACCAGTCCCGTATCGGCGGCGCCCGGATGATTTGTGATGTAGCGCCGGATGGGACCGCGGACTACGGCAATGTCCGGCTCCGGTTCGCTGTCCGTGGTCGTGACGGCGGACTGGCCGCGACAAATCCACGTCTGGGGCAGGGCGGCCGACAACGCGGCCTGAGTCAAGGCGACCGCCACGTCATGCGGTGGATTACGAGGCATTTTCGCTACGATCCAACCTTCGAGCAGCTCGACGGGATCGTCCTCCTTGAGAATGCCGACGTGGATCATGCGGTGGTACTCGTCCACCGTGAAGCGGCGCACGGGTTCCGGCGGCGGGGCGGGCATACCGGGTGCGGCAACAATCGTACTCATGCGACGTATGATACCACAGAGGCTAGGCGGCGTCTTGAGGAACGGTTCGAGTATGGGCGCTTTATCGTCGGAGGCGTGGACCGTCACCGCTCGCTGGGTGTTCCCGGTGGATCGCCCGCCATTGGAGCGCGGCGTTGTCGTCGTCAAGGCCGAGAAGATCGTCGCCGTCGAACCGCACGGCCGGCTTACGCCCGATCTCGATTTAGGAGACGCCGCGGTCCTGCCAGGGCTGGTCAACGCGCACACGCATCTCGATCTATCCGGGATGCGCGGCTTGGCGCCGCCGACGCCGGACTTTACCGATTGGTTGAAGCAAGTTATCGCCTATCGCCGACTGCGCACACCGGAGCAAGTGCAAAACGATATTCGGACAGGTCTTGCCGAATGCCTGCGCTTCGGGACGACGTTGCTCGGCGACATTTCCGGCGACGGCGGCAGCTGGAACGCGCTGGCGGATGTGTCGCTACGCGCGGTTGTTTTCCGAGAACTGATCGGCCTGACCCCGGAACGTGCGGGAACCGCGTGGCCGAATCTCCGCCTTTGGCTCGATGAACGAAAGGCAGGCCCGACTCGCCGGGCGGGCGTCAGTCCACACTCCCCTTACAGCGTTAATTCTTCCTTGTTCCGCCATGCGGCGCGGGCGGGATGCCCCGTGGCCGTTCATCTGGCCGAAAGCGCCGCCGAAATGGAACTCCTTGAAAGCCGCACCGGGCCTCTCGTTCCCTTTCTGCAGGAACTTGGCGTCTGGCATCCCCAGGCGCTCGCCCCTTCGGTCAATTGGGTGCTTTGGCAAACCGCACGGGCGTCTCCCCTTCTTTACGCCCACGGCAACTACCTACGGCCCGATGCGCCGCTTCCGAGAAACGCCACTATTGTCTATTGCCCGCGCACCCACGCCGCCTTTAGTCATCCACCTCATCCGTTTCGGGAATTTCTCGCGCGCGGGGTGCGCATCGCCGTCGGCACCGATAGCCTCGCCTCCAACCCCGACCTTGACGTGCTTGCGGAAATCCGCTTCCTTCACCGCCTCTATCCTGACGTACCCGGCGCCGTACTGCTGCGCATGGCCACGCTTACCGGCGCCGAAGCGCTCGGCTGGGCCGACGAAGCCGGCAGCCTGACGCCAGGGAAATCCGCCGACTTCGCCGTCGTGCCCTTGCCGGATCGCGACGACGAGCCGCACCGTTTGCTTCTCGACTCCGATGTTCCCGTTTGTCGCGTCCTGTTCCGGGGTCGTTGGGTTTTTACTTCATGACGCACGAGTCGGTTCAAAATTCGTTTAGCCGCGACCCGAAGGGGAGCGCGTCTCTCCAGCGCTCCCCTTCGGGTCGCGGCTAAACGAATACCTTGAAATCTCCCCCAAAACTCCTATCACACTCGCTGTACGCAACTTGTGACAGCGACATCCTAGATGGAAGACGAACGATGCCAGTCGGCTACCTTTCCCTGGTTCTCCACGCCCACCTGCCGTTCGTCCGTCATCCCGAATACGAGGATTTCCTCGAAGAGGATTGGCTCTACGAAGCCATCACCGAGACGTACATCCCCCTGCTGGAGGTGTTCGACGGCCTCGAACGCGACGGCGTCGATTGGCGCGTCACCATGTCCGTCACGCCGACGTTGGCCGCCATGCTCAGCGATCCGCTGCTGCAATACCGTTACGTCCGCCACCTTGACAACCTCCTCGCCCTAATCAACAAGGAACTGGAACGCACGCGCTGGTCGCCGGAGTTTCATCCGCTGGCCGAAATGTATCATCAGCGCTTCACGCGCGCTCGCGAAGTCTTTGTCAACCAGTACGACAACAACCTGCTCAACGGTTTCCGTCGCTTCTTCGAGACCGGCAAGCTGGAACTCATGACCTGCGCCGCCACGCACGGCTTCTTGCCGCTCATGGAGGTCAATGAGAACGCCCGCCGCGCTCAAATTGAGATCGGCTGTCGGGAGTTCGAGCGGCACTTCGGCAAGCGGCCCAAAGGCATCTGGTTGGCCGAGTGCGGCTATATCGAAGGCGTCGATAAGCTCCTGAAGGAGGCCGGCCTTCAATACTTCTTTGTGGACACGCACGGCGTGCTGTTCGCGGAGCCGCGGCCCAAGTACGGCGTTTACGCCCCGATTCTGTGCCCCGGCACCAACGTCGCCGCGTTGGCCCGCGACACCGAATCGTCCAAGCAAGTCTGGAGCGCCGTCGAAGGCTACCCCGGCGACGCCTGCTACCGCGATTTTTATCGCGACGTTGGCTTCGATCTCGACTATGAGTATCTCAAACCGCACTTGCATGAGACCGGCATTCGCAGTCTGCTCGGCATCAAGTATTTCAAGATCACCGGCCGCACCGACCACAAGCAGCCTTACGACCCCAAGGCGGCGCTGACCAAGGCGGCTGACCACGCCAGCAATTTCCTATTTAACCGCGAGAAGCAGGTCGAATGGCTGGCCGGCTCGATGGACCGGCCGCCGCTGATCGTGGCGCCCTATGACGCCGAGTTGTTCGGCCATTGGTGGTTCGAGGGACCGGATTGGATCAACTTCCTGCTGCGCAAGATGCACTACGACCAGCAGACCGTTAAACCCATTACCGTTCCGGAATATCTGGAAAAGTATCCGAATCTACAGGTGGCGCAGCCCACGATGTCGAGTTGGGGCTACAAGGGCTATTCGGAAGTCTGGTTGGAAGGGTCCAACGATTGGATTTACCGGCACTTGCACGAAGGCGCCGACCGCATGGTCGAGTTGGCGCGCGAGAACCCCGACCCGTCGCCTATATGCCGGCGGGCGCTGAATCAGGCCGCGCGGGAATTGCTATTGGCCCAGTCGAGCGATTGGGCCTTCATCCTCAAAACCGGCACCATGGTCGATTACGCCATGCAGCGGACGCGCGTCCACGTCATCAATCTCAACCACCTTTACGATGTGATCAAGCGTAAGGAGATCGACGAACACTGGCTCGACGAGATCGAACGCCGGCATAACATCTTTCCCGAACTGGATTATCGGGTTTATGCTTGAGGCGAGCGAATGAGTGTTACGAGCCGCGACCGTTA
>DHJA01000085.1:63569-93738 GCA_002404095.1 Planctomycetaceae bacterium UBA4732
GCCGCGACCGTTAGGGAGCGGGGATGTCATGCGGCTCAAAACCGCTCCCTAACGGTCGCGACTCGCCACGGTCACATCTTTCGGCTAAAGTTGGCCAACAGAAGCGCTTTGCCGCGGAGGTGGTCGATCGGTATCCGCATAGCCAGCATCCTTGCCTCGCGGATGTCCCCGTGCTGCACCAGATCCGCGACCCGGCGATAAGTTTGGACGGCGATTTCGGTCATGGCAGTCTCCTCGGGACGAAGGATGCGGTGTAACCCCAAGGAAGTTTGACTCGCGTTCGCCTCTCCGGCTTTCCGAAGGCCGAAAAAAGCCCTATTTTCCAGCGTTGACCGCTGATGCAGTCGGCGCCCCGCTCGGAACGCCTAAAGCGACCGCCGCTTGCCTCATCGGAACATTTTGCCCTGCACGCCCCATTGCCCGCCGCGTCAAGGCTTCGACTCCAGACTAGCGTGGACGACGGCCTTCAATTTCTCCAGGCCGGTGCGGGCTACGAGAAGGGCGTCGTGCTTCCAGTATTCATGGTTGAACAGTTCCAGCGATAGGAAGCCGTGGAAGCCGATAGCGTGAAGGTCGCGGAACATTTGCTTCAGTGGGGCCGTGCCGTCGCCGGGGTAGACGCGGAATGCGTCCGTGATTTCCGCACGAGGCGGCGTCGCCGGGTAATCATTGACGTGAATGACTGACAGCGCTGAAGCGCCGACTAGTCGCAGGCCCGTAAATCCGGAACCGCCTTTGTAAAGGTGGTACACATCGGCCAGCACGCAGGCGTTGGCACGGCCGCTTTCCACCGCGACCATGAGCGCCTCGCCCAGCCGGCTCAGCGTCTTGGAAGGGCCCCAGAACTCGACCATGGGCGTGACGCCGATTCGTTCGCCCACATCGAACAAATCCCGATAGCGTTCGGCAATTTTGAGTAGCGGCAGATCGGTTCGATCCGTGGCGCCGGCCGGCGGCGCGGCCATGCGCTTGCCGCCGATCTGCCGTACCATGTCCATGTCGCGCCGGGCCTGTTCCAATCCCTTTTTGCGGCGGGCGTCGTCGTCCACGATCCACTCGGCGAAGCCGATGGAACTTTCAACCGTCAGGCCGTTGTCGGCGATCCGTTTGCCCAGGTCTTTGAGATTGCCGCCGTCCTTGACGTATTGGTCGAGTTCGCGGATCCAGGGTTCCACGGCCTGATAGCCGCAGCGGGAGGCGATTTCGATTTCCTCTACGAGAGATAGTTTTTGACCTTGAATCGTAGAGGTGTTGAGCATGTACATAAACGGCTCCGTCTTGTCGTTCGCCGCCGCGACCGGTAAGGCGCCGGTTAAGGCCGCACCTAGCGCC
Organism: Planctomycetaceae bacterium UBA4732; assembly: GCA_002404095.1. GTDB lineage: Bacteria > Planctomycetota > Planctomycetia > Gemmatales > Gemmataceae > UBA4732. The sequence goes on from DHJA01000085.1 coordinate 64,902, forward strand.
GCTGTGGCGCCTCCGAGCAATTCGCGCCGCGATTGTCCGCTTTTGTCCATCACTCGCCTCCTAAGGAAATGCCACGATTCGGCCGTTGTAATGGATTTTGCGCGAATTGGCTAGACGCGCGAAACGCAAGCGGGCGCTTGATGGCGCGAAAAAATAACCTTTTTTCCTTGTCGATTGCCCCTGGCAGTCGGTACACTTGTTTTTAGTGGGTCTTGTGAACCGCGCCTTGGCCGAGAGCGACTCTCATCCACCAGACGCCTTTCCCCTGTCCCAGAGATGGTGTGCGTGTTCCACGGGGCGTTGTGAGCCTCTACGGTTGCGCCGCCGAGATACCTTGTGCGGAGGAGTCGATGGGTAAGAAGTTGTACGTGGGCAACCTGTCCTACGGAACGACCGACAGCGTCCTGCTGGGGTTGTTCGAGCCGTTCGGCACGGTCGCGTCGGCGCAGGTCATCATGGATCGCGACACGGGCCGCTCCAAAGGCTTCGGCTTTGTGGAGATGGGCAGCGATCAAGAGGCCCAGGCCGCCATCGCGGCTCTGAGCGGTAAAGAGGTGGACGGCCGCGCTCTGACCGTCAACGAAGCACGTCCCAAGACCGAAGGCGGCGGCCGCAGCGGCGGCGGCGGCGGAGGAGGCCGCGGCGGCTACGGCGGCGGCGGCGGTGGGGGCGGGTATGGCGGCGGCGGAGGAGGGGCCGGAGGCGGCCGCCGCGACCGCTACTAATCTATGTGTTATGGCACGGTCTCCTGACCGTGCCATAACGAGAGTGCCCCGAGTTATGGCACGGTCTCCTGACCGTGCCATAACGACGCTTCGTTGTTTCAACGAGAAGCCCGTTCCTCGCCATTGTCGCGCAGATCATAAATCACCACCTCCGCCGACTCCTTGCCTCGCGGCGCCGGAAAGCTGCATATTTTTCTTCCCCTGCCGGCCAGCTTCTCGGCTTCGGGCATCGTGACCAAGTGCGAGTGCTTGTTGCTCGTACTCTCTTCGATGACGACGTAGGCCCAAGGCTCCTGACCTATCCCGTCCTGAAAATAACGGCCGGCGTAATAGCCCGACCAGCCGAACGGGTCGAACACCGCCTCTTGAGGGCCGGCGTGTACGGCGAGCCAGTGGCCGGCCGCACGGAAGCCGACGCGGTCGCCGTGCAACGGCTCTAACGTCCGCCACAGCGGGACGACCGTAATCAGCAACAAAAACGCAACGGCCCACCGGCTTGCTTGGTTTCGCGTGTGCCACGGCTGTTTCAGCCGTGTTTCGGCCAGCCAACACGGCTGAAACAGCCGTGGCACACCATGATCCGAAATCTCGTCAAGACTTTGTGGTCGGCCGCTAGGCTTCGTTCCCGTCAGCAGCCGCGCCAACCAGCGGCCGGCACCCTCCATCGCAGCCGTCGCCCACAGGACGCCGCAGGCGAGGATCAGGATGGTATGGCGATCCGATAAGTAGCCCATGCGCACGGCCACACGATAGAGTACGCAACTGAGCATGGCGCACACGAGCAATAGCATCCAGGCGCCGGGGACCGTTCGCAAGCGTTCCCGGAAACAGATCAGGCCCGCCAGCGCCGGTATCCACAGCACGAAAAAGAACGCCTTGCTCAGCACTTCCGCCAGCGTCTGTAGACCCCAAAAGTAACGGCCGGACGGAACATTGGCGTCGCCGCGCCACCATACGGCCAATAAAGCCGGGCCGCCGGCTACGCCGTCCGCAGCCGGTGTTTCGACCGGACGATCTACTTCCGCGGTGGCGTCCTTCATTAGGGCGTTGCCGGTGGTTTTCACCGTAAGGCCGCCGATTAAAAACATATAAGGTCCGCTTACGAGTAATACTGCTATCGTGAGTGCAGTCGCGCACGCGCCCACGGAGAGCCATGAGCGCCGCCAACCGCGGATGGCCTGCATCCCAAGCAACGTGAGGCCGGCGGCCGCGGGGATGAGCAAACCCTCCGGCCGCGTTAGGTAAGCCAGTCCGCTGGCGGCGCCTGCCAGAGCGAAGCCGACAATGGACCCCACGCGCAACGAATACATCGCAAACGCCAAAGCGGTGAGGGCAAAAAGCAGGAAGACCCCTTCCGATAACCCGTCCGCCATGATCCGGCCGCTGCACGGTAGGCACTGAAAAAGTAGCACGGCCCAGAATCCGATACGCCTGTTGAACGGTTGTCGTCCCATCCAGAAGAGCGGCGCGACGAGCAAGACGCTGGCCACGGCGCTGGCTAATTGGGCGCCAAGCTGCATGGCGTAGGGCAAATCGTTTGGAAAGAAGAGCCGCGTCGGCAATGACGCCGCCAGCACGGCGATGGGATAACCGGGGTGCTGCGGGGAATCGCGGATAACCTGGCGCCAATCGCCGTGTTCCAGGCGCCAGGCGATATGGATGTAACTGATGCTGTCGCGCGCCGTCACTTCGGTTGTGCAGAGCTGGTAAGTACGCAAGCCGCATGTGACGAGGGCGAGAATTGCGATCAGGCGCAAGTCCGTCCAGTCGAGGCGGTGGCTTTCGAGAGGAGTTTCAGGCGAAGGGCGCGTCGGGGTCCGCGACTCATCCATGAGCGGCTCGCTTTCCAGAACAACGGTAGGATGCTGAAGCGCGGAAATCGTAAAGGCTTTGCGGCGACGGGTCAAGAGAGGCTGAGGCGCACCCCGGACTCACGAGTACGTTCGCCCGGGGCTTTATCTGGATCGCCCTCCGGACTCAGGCCGCCGCCGGGTTCTTGTCTTGGAGCCCGGTGAGGGCGACTGAAATAAAGCCCCGGGCGAACGTACTCGTGAGTCCGGGGTGCGCTGTCGCTATCTTGAAGCGCGTGCAGCTGATACCATAAGCCGGTCGTCGCCCCCTTCCGACGAACGGCATTGCTCTATGCTCGAACTCCAAGGCGTCACGAAATCCTACGCTGGCGTCCCCGTGTTGCACCCGACGGACCTCGCACTGCCGGACGGCCGCACCACCGTACTCATCGGCCCCAGCGGCTGCGGTAAATCTACCTTGGTGCGTCTCATGGCCGGCCTCATCCGGCCCGACGCCGGCGTCGTCGCTTTCGACGGCCACGAAATGACCGATAAAGCGTCTCGCAAGCTGCGCCAGAGCATCGGCTTCGTCGTACAGGACGGCGGCCTCTTTCCTCACTTGACGGCGCGCGGCAACGTCACACTTCTGGCGCGTCATCTCGGTTGGAAGGGCGGCCCCATCCGGGAACGCTTGAATGAGTTGACTGAGCTGACGCACTTTCCGGCCGACCGGCTCGACAATTATCCCGCTCAAATGTCCGGAGGCCAACGGCAGCGGGTCAGTCTCATGCGCGCTCTGATGCTCGATCCGCCGCTGCTGTTGCTGGACGAACCACTCGGCGCCCTCGACCCGCTCATCCGTTCCGATTTGCAGGCCGACCTCAAGGCCGTTTTCCAAAAGCTCCACAAGACCGTGGTGCTAGTGACGCACGACCTTGGCGAAGCCGGCTTCCTCGGCGATCTGCTCGTTCTCATGCAGCAAGGCAGAATCGTGCAACAGGACTCGTTCCGCAACCTCATCGACAAGCCGGCCGAGGCGTTCGTGACGCGATTCATCAACGCCCAACGCCGTCCGCAGGATTTGCAAGGAGAGCGCCATGAAGCGTTTCAACTCGCGGCGAGCGGGGGTGTGCATCCTCGCGTTCCTTATAGTGACGACGGGCTGTCAGCGTCGATCCGCCGATGAGGGCAAACCGCTGGTGCGCGTCGGCTCGAAAGCGTTTATCGAGGGCGTGGTCTTGGGTGAGATCGTGACAGACGTGGCCCGCAGCGCCGGGGCGCGCGTGGAACACCGCAGCTGGCTCGGCGACACCAGCAAAACGTGGAACGCGCTGCTCGTAGGCGAAATCGACGTTTATTGCGAATACACCGGTACCCTGCGCGAGGAGATCCTATCCGGCGAAGGTCTACGCGACGACGCGGCGCTGCAAGAATCGCTGGCGAAACGCGGGCTGCGCATAAGCCGGTCGCTCGGCTTCAGCAACACCTACGCGATCGGCATGCGTAAAAAAATCGCTCAAGAGAATAACATACGCACCATATCAGACCTGAAAACTCATCCGGAATTGCACTTCGGCGTCAGCACCGCCTTCGCGGAGCGCGGCGACGGTTGGAAGGGTCTCCGCGCCCGTTACGGCCTGCCGTTCAGCGACGCTCAGGGGCTTGACCACACATTGGTTTACGAAGCGCTTAAGGCGGGTACGCTGGATGCGGCGGACGTTTATACGACCGACGCCGAGGTGCGGCAGTACGACCTGCTCGTGCTGGACGACGATATGCACTATTTCCCCTCCTACGACGCCGTATTGCTGTACCGCGCCGACTTGGAGGAGCGAGCGCCAAAAGTCTTAAAGGCGTTGCTCGGGCTGGAAGGGGCCATTTCTGAGGACGCCATGCGCGAAATGAACGCGCGCGACAAAGTGGAAGGCGTATCCGAAGCGCGAGTGGCCGCCGACTTTCTCAACAAGCAGCTGGGTTATCACATCCAAGTACAGGATGAAACGCTGTTCCAACGACTGCTCGCGCGCACGCTGGAACACCTGCTGTTGGTCGTGGTCGCGCTAGTCCTTGGCGTGCTGGCGGCCGTTCCGCTGGGCATCCTGGCGGCGCGACGGCCCTGGCTGGGACACATGATCCTCGCGGTCGTTGGAGCCGTGCAGACGATACCCGCCCTGGCGTTGCTTGTTCTGCTAGTGGTGGTTCTCGAACGCCTGGGCGCCTTTCCGGCTATTGTCGCTCTTTTTTGTTACAGTCTCCTGCCGATCGTGCGCAACACCTATACCGGACTGCACGATATTGCCCCAACGGTACGGGAGTCGGCCGATGCGCTGGGGTTGTCGTCTTTCACGCGGCTGTACCTGATTGATTTGCCGTTGGCGTCGCGGTCGATCCTCGCTGGCGTCAAGACGGCCGCGGTCATCACCGTCGGCAACGCCACGCTGGGCGGCCTGATCGGCGCCGGCGGCTATGGCCTGACGATCCTAATCGGCCTGAATAAGAACGATTGGCATTTGTTGCTGGAAGGCGCCCTACCCGCCATGGCGCTGGCGTTGCTGGTGCAAGGGCTGTTTGAGGCGGCGGAACGGTTGGTGGTGCCGAGAGGTTTGCGACTGGCGCCGGCGCGGTGAGAATCTGTCTAATAAGGGGTGTTACGAGCCGCGACCGTCAGGGAGCGGAGGCGTCCCCTAACTCAAAACCGCTCCCTGACGGTCGCGGCTCATAACACCTGTTGTGGGACAGACTCTTACTGTTCTTCGGTGCTGATCTGTCCCATGACCCAGCGGTCGATGTCTCGCAGCATATCGGGATGAATACGGTGCGTAGTCGGATAGGTGTGCATCTGCACGTCAAGGCCGGCGGCGTAGAGTACGCGGAAGTTGGCGCGGGCCAGACTTAGCGGGGCGATGGCGTTGGCGATGCCGTGGCCGATAAGGACGCGCAGGCGGCGGACTTCGGGCAGCCGCAGCAGCGGCCCACCGCGCGGCATGAGGCCGTTGAGCGAGGCGACGCCGCCGAACTTTTCGGGATAAAGCATACCGAGGCGGTAGGCCAGGGAGGCTCCTTCGCGGAAGCCGGCCAGATAGATGCGTTCCGAATGGACGTGGTAGCGTCGGCGGGTTTCCTCGACGGCGCGGAAAACGTAATCCTCCACCTGCGAGTCGGCGCCGTCGTCCTGACCCCAGGTGTAGGCCGGGCGGCCGTCGGTTCGCTCGCCGAGGGCGTGCGGCCCGCGGAGACTGATACAGATGTAGTTGCGCCGGCTCAGGCGTGGGGCCAGGCGAAGGATCTGTTCGTCGCTGCCGCCGTGGCCGTGCAGGAATACCAGCAGCGGATACGGGTAGTTGGGTTCATAGCCGGTGGGCAGGAACGTGCGAAGCGGCCAGCCGGGCGGCGCCTGCACCTCCGAAGTATAAAACCCTTCACGGGGACGAAACAGACTAGCGGCGAAATCGGTGCGCGGCATGGGGAGTCCGATTATTCCGAGAACAGGAGTTCTGTCAAACGCAAGGGCTTTGCCGCCGCGAAAACAGGGCGTTGCGCCTGCCGCCGCGGATTCCAATCAAGTAGACTCGCCAAGTCTACGATTGGCCCCCTAGGGTGTCAACGGAGGCCTTGAGGCAACCCGGCGAAAACCAAGGGGTTTTCGCAATTCGGGGACGGAATGCAACGGTTGGGTGAAGTAGGTGGGAAGGCGGAATTTAGGGCGGTTCCACCTGCCCATCCGGTGGCAACGGTTGCGCCAGGCGAGCCGGGTCGCGTGAGCGCCCGGAGGTCGATACAATCGCTGAAATCCTCTCTGTTCGCTCACGCGACCCGCCTCGCCGGAAACCTTAAACCGCGAGCATTCCTTGTTTTTCCAGGTACTCCATCAGCTGCTGGGCGGCCTGCTGCGGCGATGTGGACGTGGCGTCGATGGTGATCTCCGCCTGGAGCGGCGCCTCATAAGGGTCGTCGATGCCGGTGAAGCCTTTGAGCTGGCCGGCGCGAGCCTTCTTATACAGCCCCTTGGGATCGCGCTGTTCGCAGGTTTCGATAGGCGTGGCGAGGTGGACTTCGATGAATGGAACCTTGGCCTCGACGTGCAGCGCGCGCACCACGTCGCGGTCCTTGCGATAGGGGCTGATAAAACTGGCCATGGTGAGGACGCCGGCGTCGGCGAACAATTTGGCGACCTCGCCGATGCGGCGGATATTTTCTTCACGGTCCGCGGCGGAGAAACCGAGGTTCTTGTTCAGGCCGGTGCGAATGTTGTCGCCGTCCAGAACGTAGGCCAGCCGGCCGCGTTGCATAAGGGCGTGTTCGAGCGTAAAGGCGATGGTACTCTTGCCGGAGCCGCTAAGCCCGGTGAACCAAAGGGTGGCGCCCTTCTGCTTGAGCAAAGCCGCCCGCTCGTCGCGTGTGACGTGCCCTTCGTGCCAGGTGATGTTTGTCGCTTTGTTCTCCGCCATCCGATCTTGCTCCTTGGCTTGCTGGTTTGGGCAGGTGGGCGAAGGGTTTTTGTATGGGCTGCGGCAAGATGATCCAGAGTCAACCATGACAACTTGACGCTTTCCCGCGTCGGCCCTATCATGCTGTTGCTGTCGGAGACGGCAGCGCGGCCCCGTCGTCTAGAGGCCCAGGACACAGCCCTTTCACGGCTGCGACACGGGTTCGAATCCCGTCGGGGTCAGTCGCGCGAAAATGGAACAGTACGCCCTCGCTTAGAGTCCTATCCCCCATTCAGCGGTTTTCCTCACCTGCCGCGCCCAACCAAGAGGAGAGCGTCATGGAGCTGATGTATGATGACAGTCCGTGGTCGGAGGAGGAAATGGACCTTTTAGCGGAAGAAGCAGGGGAGCTTCTTGATAAGTATCGCGAGCCGACCTTCGACGAAAGTAAAGGAAGGGGTTAGCCTCATGGCAACAATGACGGCTACTGTCCGCGCTGGAAGGCTCGAACTTCCTCAGCCCATCGACCTACCGGACGGCACCGAAATCGAAATTCGGCTACCGGAACAGATGGCGTCGGACCCCAGCCAAGACGACGACGCCCCGATGACGCCCGACGAGATCGCCCGGACGCTTGCCGCGATGGAGAAGGTTGAACCATTGGAGATGTCTGACGAAGAACGAGCAGCATTGGAAGCGGATCGACTGGCCCGAAAGGAGTGGGAGAAAGCCCACTTCGAGGAACATGCTGAAAAGCTTCAGAGAATCTGGGAATGATTCGTTACCTGCTGGACACCGGCATCGCCGGCGATTTTCTCGACCGCCGACATGGAGTTCATGATCGCGCCCGTGCCGAAGTTGCCCGAGGCAACCGCGTTGGAATTGCCCTACCAGTCCTGGCCGAACTGGCTTATGGGATCGAGTGGAGCGCATCGCGCGACCGAAACATGCAACGGTTGCGGCTTGCTTTAGCCACATGGACCGTGTGGCCGTTTGACCATAAAGCGGCGTTCGAGTATGGGCGCATCACTGCGGAATTACGGCGGATCGGTCGCCCTATGCAAGTCATAGATGTGATGATCGCCGCGACTGCCTTTACCCTGGGTAAATGTACGGTGGTCAGCAGAGACAGCGACCTTTTCGCTATACCGCGCCTGAACGTCGAAAACTGGGCCAACTGATCGAACCATTTCAGTCCGCCTTGATTCCCCCAAGGGTCGGAGTATAGTTAGTTCCACGGAGGAGCATGGAACGCTCCAAATGCTGCATCTCGTACTACCTCGCGTTTATCCTCTGACTTGCACCATGAACAGCCAGCCTCCCGGCGGCGAACCGCGTCACCTATCGGTCCTGCCGGCCGAAGTGATGGCCGCCCTCGATCCGCAACCCGGACAAGTGTTCGTTGACGCAACGGTCGGCGCCGGCGGACATTCGCGTCTGCTGGCCGAACGATTGGGGCCGACCGGCCGCCTGATCGGCATGGACCGCGACGCCACCATGCTGGCCCTGGCCGCCTCGCGGCTCGAAGGGCTGCCGGTGACGCTGCTGCAAGGCAACTTCGACGAGTTGCCAGACGCACTCGCCCGGCTCGGCGTGACGGCGGTGGACGGCGTGTTGGCCGACCTCGGCGTCTGCTCCGACCAACTGGACGCGGCCGAGCGCGGTTTCAGCTTCGGCCAATCGGCCCCGCTGGACATGCGGCTTGACGCCGACGACGGTGAGACGGCCGCGCAACTACTGCGGCGCCTCAGTGAACGCGAGTTGGCGGACCTCATTTGGACGTATGGCGAAGAGCGCTTCAGCCGCCGCATCGCCCGCCGGATCGTCGAAACGCGGCGGGCCTCGCCGCTTGAGACGACAGACCAGCTGGCCGAGTTGGTGCGGCGTTGTGTGCCACGGCCGCCGCGCAAGGGCGCCTGGAAGAAGGCGCCTATCGACCCCGCGACGCGCACGTTCCAGGCGCTGCGGATCGCGGTGAACGACGAATTGGGCGCCCTGGAACGCCTGCTGGTCGCACTGCCGGAGTGCTTGCGGCCGGGCGGGAGGGCGGCCCTGATCAGCTTCCACTCGTTGGAAGATCGGCGCGTCAAGCAGGCTTTCCGCGATCGGACGCGCTGGCAAGAGTTGACGCGCAAACCGGTGCAAGCCGGCGAGGAAGAAGTCGCCCGCAACCCACGCGCCCGCAGCGCCAAGTTGCGGGCGGCGATTCGCCCCGACCCGCGGGCGAATGAGACGACCCAGGACGGGCACGTGGGCTGGAGGAGATCCCGCCCGCGGACCTAGCACGGGCGGCCGCTGCGCCGCCCCTTCTCGCAAGAGGAGCATGGAAGGTGACGCGCAAAAGCCAATACGGATGGATGGTGATGGGCGGCATTCTCTGCCTGTGCGGCGGAGTGGTCGCATTGAAAGTACGCGAGGGCAACCCGGCCGTGGCCCAGGCCGAACCGCCGCGACCAATAGCGGACGTGGCGGCCGAACCGCCGCCCTCGAAAGTCATTTACGTCGAAGCACCGACGCCCGTCGAGATGAAGCCGTTAGACGACCCGGCTCGGGTGTTGCCTCCGATTGCCGGCAGTGAAGCTTCGGCCAAGGAGCCTGCGATCCCTTCGGCTGATTTAACGCCGGCGCTCCTGCAGGGGCCGCCGCCTCTAAGCGAACCGCCTCCGCCTCCGGCGCCCGCCCCGCCCGTCGCGGCCGCTGTTGAGCCCGCGCCGCCTTCGGTGGTTGAGACGTCGGTAAAGCACGATCCGAAGCTGGCGGACAAGACGCCGGAAATGCCGCCGGCCCCGCCCGGTTCCATCGAGCCGCCGCTGCCGTCCCTCGGCGCAGCGTCTCCCCAATGGAATGAGCCGACGGCGCCTGCCCCGAGGCCCACGGCCCGGATCGAATCGCCGAAGGCCGCGGCGCCGGCCGTCGTCGTCCAGGTCAGCCAGGTCGGTGAGCCGCCGCTCGCCGGAATGGGACCGATCCAGTCGTATCAAGTGCGCACGGCCGGCGAGACGATGCGCGACATCGCCCGCCGCACCCTCGGCGCCGGCGAACGTTGGACCGACGTTTACAAACTCAACCCCAGTATCCATCCCGAAGATTCGCTAACGGCCGGCACGGTTGTGCATCTGCCGTCCGACGCCTGTATGCCGGCCGACGAACTCGCCGGTCTCAAGCCGCTGCCGGCCATGCGTCCCAAGACGGCGACGACCAAGCCGAAAGCGGTTATGGCGTTGACCGGGACGTATCCGTGCAACATCGACGACAAACGCGGCATCACATTGCCGCGCGCCGTCCGCGACCAGTTCGGTGACGCAGAGGTGGTGCTGGTATCGCCCGGCCCCGATCAGTGCCTATGGCTGACCGACCCGGCCCATCAGGAGCGCTTGGCGGAGCGGTTGGAGCATTCGCCGGCCCGCGAAGTGGATGTGCGCGTGTTCAAGCGGCTGTACTACGCTCAGACGGAAAAGGCGCCGGTCGGCGCGGAAGGCCGGGTCGCCGTCTCCGACCGTCTGACGGCCTTCGCCGGCCTGAGCCAGGAGGTGGTGTTGGTCGGCATCGACGACCACTTCGAGATTTGGGACGCGGCGCGCTGGAAGCAGTATACCCAGCTCAAGAGCGTCGTCGCCCCCGGCTCGGAGTGAGACGTTACAGTATCTGGAATGGAGGACGCGGAATGAAAGACAAGAGGACAATCTTTCGCTCGTTAGGCGCTTTTGTTCCACGTTCTCCGTTCTTGGCATGGAGGTCGATGATGCCAGAAAATAGGTTAGGCATGATCGTATGCGGGGCGTTTTTGGGCCTGGTCGCAGCCGTGGTCGTAGCAAAGGTGCGCGAACCAGCGGCCGACGCGACGAAGCCGGATAAAGCGCTTGTCGCCGCGGCCGCCGAGGTTCCGGCGCCCCAGACGGAACCGGCGCCAAAGTCGCCCTTGCAGCCGGAAAATGTGTCCGGACTTCCTTCTCCCATGCCTAAAATGGTATCCATCGTCATTCCAGAGCCGAACGTCTCTACCCCGCCGCATCCGGCCGATGTACCTTCTAACGGCCTGGCCCTGACACCGCCTTCTCAGGAATCGCCGGCTCCGAAGTTCACTTTAAACGATCTCCCCGCGCCTCCAGGCGGGTTCACGCCGGCCGGCGCGACCGTACCCTTGCCAAGCGACCCCCCGGCACCGTCCGCGCCCCCTAAACCGGCGGCCGAGCCAATGGGATCTCCACCTCCCCCGCCTCCGCCAGGTCCGACGCTCGAACCGCCCCCCCCGCCGCCGCCGGCCGGTGCGTCCGCCGTGCCGGCAGAGCCTGCACCTTTGCCGCTGCCGATGCCGAATGAAGAGGATAAGAAAAAGAACGCCGACGCCAAGGAGAAGGATCACTCCAAGGACGAGAAAGAAATTAAGAAGCCAGAAGGGGCAAAACCGGAGAACGACGCCCCGCCGCTTTTTCCTCCTAATAACAGTGGTATCGAGCCGCCCCCTCCCCCCCCGCCCGCGCCAACGGCCGAAAACAAGGGAAGTGAGCCGCCAGCCGTCGTGAAGATTCAGCCGCTCTCGCCTTCACTCGTTCCGGCGCCGTCAGAACAGAAACCCATCAAGAATGAACCACCGGTCATTGAACCTTCGCCGCCAAAAGCGCCTAGCAACGTAATCATAATCCCGCCATCCGCCGAACCGCCGCCGATTGCCCAGACGCCGGCCCCCCGCGCTGTCGCCCCGACGGCGCCGAGCGGCACTCCTTTGGTGGACAGTTGGGACGAACGCACCTACGTCGCCAGGCCCGGCGACACCTTCGCGGCCATCAGCCAGAGCGAGTATAAAACGGAGGATTACGCCAAGGCACTGCAGATGTATAACCGCAACCACCCGCGCGCCGGCGATGCCATGCGCCGCGACGGCACGATGTCTCCTGGCGACCGGATTTACCTCCCGCCAAGCCCCGTCTTGGAAAGAAGGCACGCTGATGTGATCGTGCGGTCAAAGCCGAAACCGGTGACTGCCGGCTCTGTCGGCGGCGACGGCTTCGGCAGTACGGTGCAGGCGGAGTTTCACACTCCGGTCAGCCGGCCGGCGAACCCGACCTATAAGGTCCAGGGCCGTGGCGAGACTCTGTTTCAGATCGCCGCCCAACAACTGCATGACGGAAACCGTTGGGGCGAAATCGCGACTTTGAATCCCCGGGCGCCCACGGACGGCGGCGTTCTGGGAGGGACGATCCTCCAGATGCCGGCGGCGTCCACCAGCGCTCCGCCGCCTGTTCCTGGTTCCTGAGCGCGCCGCCCTCTCCTTGCTGGCGTACAAGGGAATCAGTACGCATCCATCATGTGTTCGCCGCCGTGGGCTGGATTGCCGATGAGACGCTGGCTCTTCGGATCGACCACGAAATCGAGCATTTCCAGCGGCACTTGCCCGATCAACACTGGGCAATTGTCTGGAACCTCGCCCACATCGCCGTTGTACTCGCGTCCCTGTATGATCAGCCGCACCGCTTCGTAAATCGGAAAATCGACCAGCCCGCCGCAGGTGTTGGCCTGACGAGTCCGGTAGGACTTTAGACCGAGTTGGGCGATCAGCCGCCGAGGCATCATGAGATACGTTGCGCCAGTGTCCACCAGCGCGTCCGAGACTTCCACCGATCTGACGGCCTCCTCGCTGATTAAGCCCTTTCTCGCCTCGAACAAGTCCGGTAAATTGATGATTTTCGCAGTCACGAGTACTTTGCCCATTGTGGACGTCTCCATGATCCTTCCCTCCTTCGGTAATTTGTAGTCCGCAGGTGTGAATACCATTCATCGTATCTCGCTGCGGCGCCCTGTCAAACACCGCTTGCCGCGCCTAGAATGAGGTTTGGAACCCAGCGCATATTCATGCAACAGGAGGTCGAAGTATGTCCCGCTCCTCTTGGCTCTGTGGAACGCTGCTCGCGGCGGCCCTCGTCCTCGGCCTGACCGCCGGACGCTCCGCCGCGGATACGGTCTTCGTCGGGCCGCCGCCGCCGACCAGCTGCGCCGCTCCGCCGGCCGTCGCCTATTATGCCGCCCCGAGCGTCTCTTATTATGCCGCGCCGGCCGTATCGTACTACGCCGCTCCCGCCGTTGCCTATTATGCCCCACCAACCGTCTCTTATTACGCCGCGGCGCCCCCGGTCAGCTATTACGCCGCCCCGGACCCTGTCGCGGTAACGACCGTTCGCCGTGGCATCCTGCCCCGTCGAGAGATCGTCACCACGCGCTACTACGCTTCCGCACCGGCGCCTGTCGTGACCTACGCTCCGGCCCCGGTCGTCGTGACGCGGCCGCGCGTCGCCGCCTACTACAGCCCGGTCTACCTCTACCCGTGAGGTCGACCGATCGTCGCAACCGCAAGCCCCCGGTCCCGTCACGCGGACGCCGGGGGCTTGCGTCGTTTAGAGCGCTTTCCGCCGACGGAGAGAAGCCGCTCCCCCCTTGTGTCGGATCGGCGTAAACGATATACGGCCCTTCGGAAAAAGCATGCGCTTTCAGCGCGGGCGCTGTTTTCCGGAGGCAACGAATGGACGGGCTTACACAATCCGGCGAATCGACGCGCGGCGGACGGCGGTGGAAGCGAGCCGGGTTGACCGTATGCGGTGCGTTAGCGGCCCTCGCGTTTTTGGGCTGCCTGGGTGAAGCATATGTTCGCCTCTTTCCGCCGCGCGACTGTCTGACCTTTCTCGGCGAGGCGTCGCCGTTGCGCGGCCCCTTCGCCCCGGACGCCGAATTCGGCGTCGGCTACCGCTCCTGGCAAGCGTTCCGCGACGACAACCCACGTTTACAGACCTACCTCCCTTTCGACTCATCCGCCGACGCGCGGCCGATCTGGGCCTTCTTCGGCAACTCCTTCGCGCAGGCGCCGGGCATGTTGGCCGACACGGCCCGCGCTCGTCTGCCCGAACATCGGGTGTTCAATCTCGGCCGCAATGAACATTTGTGCGTCCGGCTTGCCCAAGTCCGCCTACTGCTGGAAAACGGCCTGAAACCGGAGCGGATCTTCGTAGTCCTCATGCCGCTCGACGCCGCCGTGTTGGGACTGGACCCCCTGGCGAGTTTGCACGTCACCGCGCGGGGCGCCCTAACCTATCGGCCGTGTCCGCCGGACGGTCCCGCCTGCTGGCTGGTCGAACACAGCGCCTTGGCCCGCACCGCCTGGTTCCGCACCGGCCGTCAACACGCCCGCCCTGACTTTCGCGCGGCCCAGCTGAACCAGGGCGTTGAACCCGGCCTCCTCGCCGACCTCGATCGAGTGTTCGGCGCCCTTGCCCTCGCCGCCGTCGAACACCATACCCCCGTCACCGTCCTGCTCATTCCCAACCATGAACAGATTACCGGCGGCGCTCCCTTTGGTTTTCAGGACGCCATGACCACGCTCCTACCGCGGCAAGGCATTGATGTCTGCGACCCGCGCGCGGCGTTCCTCGACCGCCGCGACAAACCGGACCTCTTCATCCCCGATAAGCACTTTTCCCCGCTAGGCAACCGCCTTTTGATGGCCGAGTTACTCCGCCACCTGGAAACGGTCGGCGCCCGCGTCCCCACGGAACTGGATCCGTCATGAACTTCACCGAGCCGTCGTTCCTGTACTTCGCTCCGGCGGTCTTCCTGTTGTGGCAGCTTTGCCGCCGCCGCGAATCGTGGCAGGTTGCTCTCCTGCTCACCGCCAGCCTACTCTTCTATGGCTTTCACCAACCCAAGCTGCTGCCGATCCTACTGCTCTACTGCGTCGTGGACTGGCTCGTCGGGCTGGGGCTGACGCGCTCCAGGAGGCCGCGGGTCGTTTTGACTTTGGGCGTCGGCTTCAACCTCGGACTGCTGGCGTTCTACAAATACACCCCCTTGGTGCTCGCCACGGCCGCCTGGCTGCTCAACCAAGCCGGCCTACGGTCGCCGTTCGCGCCGCCGGCCGCTGGAGACTGGCCTATCCCTTTCGGGATCTCCTTTTACGCTTTTACCGGCGTCGCCTACATGGTGGACGTCTTCCGCCGTAACGCGACCGCCGAAACCAGCCTATCGCGCTATGCTTTGTCAGCCGTATTCTTTCCTCACCTCGTGGCCGGCCCCATCCTGCGCGCCGACGAATTCCTGGCGCACCTTCGGCCCGGCCGGACGCCGCGCGCTCCGCTGGCGCCGGCCGAGGCCGGCTGGCTGCTGGCGCGAGGTTTCTTCAAGAAGATGGTGCTGGCCGATCGCATCTCCGCCGCGGTCGATCCCTTCTTCGCCCACGTCGGCGACCCGACCACGGCCGGTGTATGGGCGCTGCCCTATGTTTGGCTCTACGCCCTGCAAATCTACTTCGACTTCTCCGCATACACCGACATCGCGCGCGGCCTGGGGTTGCTGTTCGGCTACCGTTGGCCGGACAATTTCAACTGGCCGTATTTGGCCGAGTCCGTCGCGGAGTTCTGGCGCCGATGGCACATTACCCTGTCGCGCTTCCTGCGCGACTATCTGTACATCCCGTTGGGCGGCAGCCGTCGCGGCTGGTGGCGGACGAATCTAAACTTGATGCTGACGATGCTGCTCGGCGGTCTATGGCACGGAGCGAGTTGGTCGTTCCTTCTATGGGGTGGACTACATGGGGTCTTCCTCATCGTCCACCGTTTCTGGCTTCTGTGCCCGTGGCGCGATCGGTTGGCCCGGCTCACCGGCCCCGCGGGCTTTTTGTGGCGCGGTGCTTGCATTGCCTTGACGTTCCATGCGGTCTGCCTTGCGTGGTGCTTCTTCCGCCTGCCAGCCCTCCCGGACAGCCTGGCATGCGTCGCCAAGTGGTTCGTCTTTAATTCCGACAAGGTGTGGGTAGGCGGCGCGGCCGACGCCTCGCTCTGGGCGGCGCTGGCCGGCTACGGCTTACTGGCGGCCTTGGCCGGGCGCGCCCAACGATGGCTGGAAACTCGGCCGCGGCCCTTCCCGGCGCCGTTTCTCCGCGGCTTTGTTTGGACTTTCAGTCTTATGCTTCTGCTACTGGCGGTGCTGCTCTCACCCGGCGGGACGGCGCCGGCGTTCATTTATTTCCAATTCTGAGAAGCGATGCTTGTGTGCGATTCCATCGCGCCAACGGCGTTCATTGGCGTGCAGTGGCAATCGGCCACCCGCCAAGGAACGCTGTTGGCGGGATGGGTTGGCGGGACGTAAGTCGTTACGGCATCAGGGATTTCCGTGGCTCCCGCCAACCCGCCAACCATTTTCGGGCGAGTGTCGCGCACCACGTGGCAAAACAGAAAGTAAGGGGCGCTCACAGAATGAATTACCAGCCCGGAGCGCAAGCGGCGGGTTGAGTCTAAACCCGTCGCTTGCGCTCCGGGCTGGTAAGCAAAATGTTTTTGTTGGCCGAAGCACTCGCTGTGTGCTACACCAGTGGTTTCCGGCGCCCCTCGAAGCTCTTGACTTCTGGAATGAGTAAAATCCGATGCCGGCTAAAACTGAACTGCTCTGGGAAGGCAAGTACGACGCCAAAGGCAACCGCGTCCTGCCGTTGCGGGTGAAGCTGCCGTTCCAGGACGTGGAGACGGTCAACGAATCGGTCCTGAGCCGGCGCACCCTGTTCCGCGCCCAGCCGGACGCGCTGCCCTGGCGCAACCGCCTCATATGGGGCGACAAGAAATACGTCCTGCCGGCCCTGCTGGAGGAGTTCGCCGGCAAAGTGAACCTCATCTACATCGACCCGCCGTTTGACACCGGCGCCGATTTCTCCTTCACCGCCGCCGTGCCCGACGCGCCGGAAGAGGAAGACGGCGACAACCTCGCTTTCACCAAGGAGCCGAGCGTCATCGAGCAGAAGGCGTATCGCGATACCTGGGGCCGCGGGCTGGATTCGTATTTGCAGTGGTTTTATGAGACGGTGACGATCCTGCATGGGCTGCTGGCGGAGAATGGGAGTATTTATGTGCATTTGGATTGGCATGTTGGGCACTATGCGAAATGTGTACTTGACGAAATATTCGGCTCGGATCGTTTCCTCAGCGAAATAATCTGGCAGCGGACTAGCGCGCACGGCGACACGAAATCATGGGGAGTAATCAACGACAAAATACTTTTCTACACTAAAGGTCCAGCTTATACTTGGCACGCCTTAACACGCCCATTCACAGACGAATACATTCAATCTCATTATGGCGCAGTCGAAGAAGGAAGCGGCAGACGGTTTTCGGCGAGCAGCCTGACCGCTGCGGGCACTAGAAAGGGCGACACGGGGAAGCCCTGGAGGGGGTTCGATCCCAACACTATTGGTCGCCATTGGGCAAAGCTCCGCTCCGAACTAGACAAGATGGACGTAGAAGGAAGAATCTACTGGCCAAAAAAGGAAGGAGGATGGCCGCGGGAGAGGCTCTATCTGGATGAACGCAGCGGCAGAGCCGTAGCCAACATTTGGGATGACGTTTATCCTGTTAACAGCCAAGCGAAGGAGGACACGAGATACTCAACCCAAAAGCCCGAAGCGCTCCTCGACCGCATTATCCGCGCCTCCTCCAACGAAGACGACCTGATCCTCGACTGCTTCTGCGGCTCCGGCACGACGGCCGCCGTCGCCGAGAAGCTCGGCCGTCGCTGGATCGCCTGCGACCTCGGCCGCTTCGCCATTCATACCACCCGGAAGCGCCTGCTCAACATCGAAGGCGTCAAGCCGTTCCTGGTGCAGAACCTCGGCAAATACGAGCGGCAGCTGTGGCAGGCAGGAACCTTCGCGGAATCAGCCGGCTCACGCCGGCCGCTCGCCGAGACTCCCGAACAGGCGGCGGAACGGCAGCGCAAGTACACCGACTTCATCCTCCGCCTTTACAACGCCAAGCCGCTGTCCGGCGGCGCGGCCCTGCACGGCGTCAAGAACGGCCGGCTCGTCCACGTCGGTGGCGTCGAGGCGCCGGTCAGCGACGGCGACATCCGCCAGATCGCCGTCGAGTTTGCGCGGCGCATGGGTACCGGCAAGGAGGCGCCGACCGGCAACGGCGTGGACGTGCTGGGCTGGGACTTCGCCTTCGAGGTCAACGAAATCGCCCGCCAGCAGGCCGAGCGCGCCAACCTCAACCTGCGCTTCCTGCGCATCCCGCGCGACGTGATGGACAAGCGGGCCGTCGATCAGGGCGACATTAAGTTCTTCGAGCTGGCCGCGCTGTCGGTGGCCGCCAAGACCAAGCGCCTCGACGTGGCGTTGTCGCTGTCGAACTTCGTCATCCCGCCGGACGACGTACCGGAGGAGGTGCGCACGGCCGTCAAGCATTGGTCGCAGTGGATCGACTACTGGGCGGTGGACTGGGACCACGACGGCAAGACGTTCCACAACCAGTGGCAGACGTTCCGCACGCGCAAGCAGACGAAGCTCGAAGCGGCGGCGGTCCATAGTTATGAGGCGGCCGGCGAGTACAACGTGATGGTGAAGGTGATCGATATTTTGGGTAATGACACGACGAAGACGATCAAGGTGGCGGTGAAATGAGCGAATAGCGCTACCAGCCGCGAGCGCGAGCGAGCGATGGAGCGAAAACGCTCGCTCGCGCTCGCGGCTGGTAAGAGCGTGATTGTGAGTGAGAAGAAAGGAAGGAGCAATGTCGTTATGAGCGAACCTCTTGCGTACCTCATCACCTGGACGACTCACGGAACGTGGCTGCCGGGCGATGAGCGCGGCTGGGTGCAAAAATATGTGCCCGGCGTCCAGGCGGGCGATCCGGCCCGACGCGGCGAAGCCCAGCAGAAAATGGATGAGCCGCCTATCGTCCTCGACTCCGAGCAACGGGCGCTAGTGGAGGCCACGGTGCGGGCGCACTGCGATATTCGCCGCTGGTCGCTTCACGCGCTCAACGCCAGGAGCAACCACGTCCACGTCGTCGTGACGGCGGCGGAGACCGATCCCGCGAAGGTGATGGACCAGTTCAAGGCGTGGTGTTCGCGGCGACTGAACGAGCGGGCGGGACATGCACAGGAACACTGGTGGACGCGGCACGGCAGTACGAAATGGATCAACGACGAATCGTATTTGCAAAACGCGATTCGGTACGTCCTTGAAGGACAGTGAACTCATGGCGCGCAAGAAGACCACCACACCCCCTGAGCCGGCGCTTTTCGACGTGAAAATGAGCACGGCCCCGTGCGTACCCGCCATCCGCGAGGCCGTGAACCGCTGGCGCGCCGACGGCTACCCCGGTGCGACACAGACGACGCGCCGGCTGCTAAATCACTGGTTTCTGACGGATCACCGTTTGCCCGACGGCCGGAAGTTCAGGTATCACGACTGCCATCGCCCCGCCATCGAGACGCTGATCTATCTCTACGAAGTCGTTAAAGTGCGCCGGCAAAAGCCCCTGCTCGAAACCTTCGCCGGCCGATCCGACCTGAAGCTGCTGCAATACGACGACTTCGCGCGCTACTGCGTCAAGATGGCTACCGGCAGCGGCAAGACCAAGGTGATGGCCCTGGCCGTGGCCTGGCAGTACTTCAACGCCGTGGCCGAGGCCCGCGACGACTACGCCAAGACGTTTCTCGTCATCGCCCCCAACGTCATCGTCTTCGAGCGACTGCGAACCGACTTCGGCGGCGGCCGCATCTTTGTCAACGATCCTGTCATTCCGGAAGAACTGCGCATCTATTGGGACCTCCAATGTTACATGCGCGGCGAAGGGGAACGGGCTGGATCGACCGGCGCGCTGTACCTGAGCAACATCCAGCAGATGTACGAGGGGGCGGAACCCGAAGACGACGAGCCGGACGTGATGACGGCCATGCTGGGGCCGAAGCCGCCGGCGACGACCCAAGAAGTCGAAGACTTCCTGCCGCGAATCGCCGAACGCGGCGGACCTGTGGCGGTGCTGAACGACGAGGCGCACCACACGCATGACGAAGAGGGCGAATGGAACAAAACCATCCGGCGCCTTCACGCCGCCACGGCCGGCGGGCTGGCCGCGCAGTTCGACTTCACGGCGACGCCCCGGCACACGAAGGGACAGCTCTTCTCATGGACAGTGTACGACTACCCGCTGAAACAGGCGATTATCGACGGCATCGTGAAACGGCCGCTCAAGGGCGTGGCCAAAGGCATCGCCGAACAGCCGTCGCAGATGGCCAGCACACGGTATCAAGCGTACCTCGCCGCCGGCGTCGAGCGCTGGAAGGAGTACCGCGACCAACTCGCGCCCTTGGGCCGCAAGCCGGTCCTTTTCGTGATGATGAACGACACGCGCGAGGCGGACGACGTGGGCGACTGGTTACAAAGGAAATATCCCGCGGAGTTCGGCGGCGACCGCCTGTTAATCATTCACACGAACCGATCCGGCGACGTGGCGATCAAGGACCTGGACGCCGCCCGGAGCGTGGCCCGCGACGTGGACGAGGGCAAAAGTCCGGTGAATTGCATCGTCAGCGTCGTCATGCTGCGCGAGGGATGGGACGTTCAATCCGTGACCGTGATCGTGGGCCTGCGCCCCTACACCGCGAAAGCCAACATCTTGCCTGAGCAGACGGTCGGCCGCGGTTTGCGGCTGATGTTCCGCGAGGATCGCAACGGCTACGTTGAGCGCGTGGACATCATCGGCAATCGGAAGTTCATCGAATTCGTCGAGCAGCTGGAAAAAGATGAGGACATGCAGCTCGACGAGTTCGTGCTTGGCAAGGACAAGGTTTCCATCGTCGTCATCGAGCCGATGGACGATAAGGCGGACAAGGATATCGCTCTGCCGGAACTGAGTCCGATCCTGGAGCGCAAAAAGTCCCTGGCGGACGAGATCGCCGCGCTTGATGTGAACGCCTTCTCCTGTCCGGTCCTGCCGCGCAAAGAAGGCGACAAGGCGGCCCGCGAGTTCCGGTACGAAGCGCATGATCTCATCACGCTTCAGAAGCTGATCGAGAGAGATTACACCATTCCCGCTCCGCAAACGGCGGAAGAAGTCATCGGCTATTACGCGCGGCGGATCGCGCAAGACGTGAAGCTGCCGTCGCAGTTCGCCGCGCTGGTTCCCAAGGTGCGCGAGTTTTTGGAACGGAAGGCCTTTGGCGGCCCGGTGGACGTCAGTACGCCGGAGATGGTGAAGGCGATTGGGAACAACGTCGTTCAGTACGTGACGGTCAAGACCTTCACGGCCGCCCTGCGCGACTTGGTTGTGCAAGAGCTGGAGCCGACGCTGCTCAACGTCGGCCGGTCGCTGTCGGAAACGCCGAAGTTCCCCTGGTCGCGAAAGACGCTGGCCGCGAAGAAGTCCATCTTCAACCTGGTGGCGTGCGACAACGAGTTGGAGAAGGAGTTCGCCCGCTTCCTGGAAGCGGCCGACGACGTGGAGCGCTTCGCCAAGCTGCCGGAGCGTTTCGGGTTCGTCATTGAGTACATCGACCCCTCAGGCAACCTGCGGTTTTACGAGCCGGATTTCGTGGCCGTGACCACGGACGGCGCGTCCTATCTAGTCGAGACGAAGGGCATGGAGGACGTGAATGTGGCGAATAAGGACCGGGCGGCGCAGCTCTGGTGCGAGGACGCAACGAAGCTGACCGGGAAGCCGTGGGGCTACCTGAAGGTGCAAGAGAAGGAATACAAGCAACTCCAGCCGAGCCTTTTCGGTGAAGTGACTTTCCTGGGTCTCAAATAGGGATAGGCTACCGACGACCCATGAAACGAAAAGGGCAAACGCAAAGCGAACGACCGGGCCTGGAAAGTGAGCGCCGTAGAGATCGCCGCCAACGGATTCAACCTGGATCGCAAGAAGCCGAGCGCCAAGGACGACTTCGAGCATCTTCCCCCGGAGCCGCTGGCCGACGACATCCTCCAGAAAGAACTGCGCGTCGCGGAGACTATGCGGGAGATCAAGGAGATTCAGACCCAAATATCTGCGATACGACACGCCATGCTCCCGGCGATCCTGGACCGGGCTATCCGAGGCGAGATGTAGCATGTGCTTGTAGGCTTCGCCGCGCCTGATAAAAAGGAGGGGGGACGGGCGAATCCGGGCGCGACGCGAGGGCTGCCGTGTTAGACATGCAGGCGGAACAGCACGACGCGGGCCAGTCGTGCCTGGAACTGTACGAAGCGGTGGCCGGACTCAAGCGGCGGCACGACCTGCACCCCTGCGCCGTGCGGCCGCGCGACGGCTTCGCCCTACGCCGCGACGGCGAACGCGAGGTCGTTCAGGATCTCGTCAAGCGCTTCCGCGATCTGCCGCCCAATCAACAGCGCCTGCTGCCCGCCCTGCTCAACAGTCTCGCCCAACTCGAAGTCGTCGTCGGCGACCTGGAGGCCGGCCAGCACGATTTCCAGGAAGTCGCCCGCCTCGTCGCCGATCCCATTTCACAGGCCGAGGCGCATCACAACGTCTACCGTGCCGCCCTCGAACGCCGCGACTGGAACGAGGGCCTCGCCGCCTTGCGCCGCGCCGCCGCCCTCGACCCGGACGAGTTCGAGCCGTTCCCGCTGGCCCAGTACCAGCCGCTGCGCATCCTTGGCGCTGGCGGCTTCGGCGCCTCTTTCCTCTGCCACGACCGTGAGGCCAATCTCAAAGTGGTCGTCCGCGCGCTGCGGCTCGACGGCCTTGACCGCGACGTCGAAGTCTTCTTCCGCGAATGCGCCTGGATTCAAGAACTCGACCACCCCGCCCTCATCCGGGTTCGCGCGCTGGCGCGCACCGACGCCGAAAAGCTGCGGCCGTACCTTATTATGGAGTATTTCGAGGGCGAAACGCTGATGGACCACGTTGCCAAGCACGGCCCGCTGGCGCCGGCGGATTGGCTCGCGGTCGGCTGGCAGGTCGGCCGCGGCCTACAGGCGCTGCACGGCCGCGGCATCTTGCACCGCAACCTGCGGCCGTCCGCCGTGCTAGTGCGCCGGGACAAGAACGCGGACGGCGCCCCCCGCTGGCGCGTGAAACTTCTCGACTCCGGTTTGTCGCTCAAGCGCGACGTAATCCACGCCAGCGCCAGCAACCCGGCCGCGTGTATGCAGACGGCCCTCGGTCGCAGCGTCGCGCGTACTATCGCCTACGCCCCGCCGGAAGTCCTTGGCAAGCCCAAGGGACAGGTGTGGATAGGCCCGCATTCCGACGTGTACGCCTTCGGCAAACTCAGCGCCTTCGCCTTGACCGGCCGGCCCGACCCGGACGCCAGCGATCTCGTCATCGTGCCGGAGCCGTGGAAGTTGCTGCTCGACGACCTCACCGGCTGGACCATCGGCCGCCGATTGCCGCACTTCGGTGCCGTCCTCGAACGCATGTCCGAGTTGCCAGGCGCCGACGAAGCCACCGATTTGGTCGAACGCGAGATGTACGAATCGACCATCGCCGACCACACGGCCGCACTGCTCGCCGACCCCAAGGATTTCACCGCTCTGGTCAACCGCGCCAACGCCTACGCCCGCCAGGGCGATTTCGAGCAAGCCATCGCCGACTATACGCAAGCGTTACTGCTGCGGCCGAAGGACGCCGCCATGCACCGCCGCCGCGGCCTGACGTATGCTCTGACCCATGCCCACGACAAGGCAATCGCCGATTTTACAGAGGCCATTCAGCGCGAACCGCGCAACGTGGAGGCCCACGCCAACCGCGCTCTGGCCCACGCCCAACGCAGGGAATTTGACGAAGCCATCGCCGACTACACCGAGGCGATTCGTCTCAATACCAAGGACGAGGCGCTTTATTTCAACCGGGGCAACGCCCATTATTGCAAGGCCGAGTACGATCGCGCCATCGACGATTACACCGAGGCGGCGCGGCTTGGCCCACGCAATCCCTGGGCTTTCGGCAATCGTGGCAAAGCACACGCCTTTCGCGGCGAACACGGCAAGGCCGTGGCTGATTTCTCGCGCGTTCTTCACCTCGACCCACAGAACCTAAAGGCGATCTGGGATCGCGCTCTTTCGTACAGCGAATTGGGCCAATATGACAAGGCCGTGCTCGATTACGATGCGGCG
The DNA here is from genome assembly GCA_002404095.1 of Planctomycetaceae bacterium UBA4732. Taxonomy (GTDB): domain Bacteria; phylum Planctomycetota; class Planctomycetia; order Gemmatales; family Gemmataceae; genus UBA4732. Next base: position 88,714 of record DHJA01000085.1, read on the forward strand.
ATCCAACTGGAGCCGACCGTAGTCCTGTTCCATGAACGCGGCATGGCGCGGGCCGTCCTCGGCGCCTTAGATCAGGCCGCCAGCGACTTCACCGAAGCGCTGGCTCTCGACCCCAAGCACGTCGGCGCCTTGTTGTCGCGCGCCAGCGTCCACTACGGCCGCGGCGCCTATCCGCAGGCGTTGGCCGATCTCAATGAAGCGCTAGTCCTACAGCCCGAATCGTCCGTCGTGTTAAGAAAGCGCGGCGACGTACAGGCGCGGCTCGGGGCGTTCAACGAGGCCGTGGCCGATTACACCAAGGCGCTGGAGTTGAAGCCGGATCAATCGGACGTGCATTTTAACCGCGGTAACGCCCACGCCGGCCTCGGCGATCTCGACGGCGCCGTGGCCGACTACGACGCGGCGATCCGCCTCGATCCGACCGGCCCCGCGGCCTACGTCAATCGCGGCAACATCTACAGCGGCCTCGTTAAGGAAGAACTTGCGCTGGCCGATTACACCGAGGCGATCCGCCTCGATCCGACCGACGCCGGCGCCTACGCCAACCGGGGCGCCCTCTACGCCCGCTTGCAAGATATGGACGGCGCCATCAACGACTATTCCGAGTCGATTCGTCTTAATCCAGTGGATTCCCTGGTATACCACGGTCGCGCCGTCGTTTATGCGGAATCAGGCGATCTCGATAAGGCGCTAAACGACTTCAACGAGGCGATCTGCCTTGACCCGAGTTCCGCCCGCGCCGTCTTCAATCGCGGCAACGTCCATGCTCGGCTCAACGATTTCGACAAGGCATTGGAAGACTTCGGCGAGGCGCTACGCCTTCAGCCAGACAACGCCGCTTCTCACTTCAACCGCGGCAACGTCTACATCCAACGCGGCGACTTGGACAAGGCCGTGGCTGATTTCGGCGAAGCGATTCGGGTGGATCCGCGCCACGTCGGCGCTTTGATTAACCGCGGCAACCTCCACTTGCGTCATGGCAAAGCCGAGGCGGCCCTGGCCGACTTCGACGCCGCGCTCGCGGTCGATCCGTCATTCGCCCCAGGCTACCACAACCGCGCCGCCGCCCGTCAGGAGCGCGGCGACAACTCCGGGGCGCTCGCCGACTACACGGAAGCATTGCGGTTGGCGCCGGACGATCTCGCGGCGTACCACAGCCGCGGCCGACTCTACTCCAAGCTCGGCGACTACGAAAAGGCGGCGGCCGACAATCTTGAGGTGCTGAAGCGGGCGCCGGACGACATTCGCACTCTGAATAATCTGGCATGGCTGTGGGCGACGAATCCGAATATCGAAGCGGGGAAAGTGGCGGAGGCGGAAGCCTATGCCCGCAAGGCGTGCGCCTTGACGAACTATCAGGAGGCGGGTTATCTCGATACATTGGCCGCAACGCTTGCGGCCGGCGGTAAGTTTAGCGAAGCGGCGGAGCAACAGCGTAAGGCGTTGGAATTGGCGGCGGAGGGGGAGAAGGCGGATTATCAATCACGGTTGACGCTGTACGAAGCGGGCAGGCCGTGTCAGGGGAATTAGCACCGCAATGATTGCTCGATTGCCAAACCTGGGCAAGCGGCGAGGCTCTACGCCTGCCGCTCGTCCCGCTGTGCAGAATCCGCATCGCGTAAGAGGCTGGCAATGGCCGCGTCCACATCCGGCTCGACCTCGAAGAACGCCGACGCGGAGCCGATGAGCCGGGTGGTTTGAAATATTTCCACGACGACCGGCGACAAATTGCACAGCACCATCCGGCCGCCGACCTCCTTGAGCTTTTTCCGTAGAGCCAAGAGCGGCCGAAAGTTGGCGCTGGTGAGGTACTCGACGTGTTCCAGATCGAGGACGACCTTTTTGGCGTCGGCATGGCTCACCGCTGCTTGCGTCTCATCGACAAGGCTTTGGGCCATTGTATCTCCCTCCAGCCGCGAAGGAGTGAGCGTCACCACGAGGACGCCCTGTTCGGACTTGGTTTTCAGGTATCGATATCTGGGTTGTGACATTAGGTTGCACTCCATCAGTTAGACGGCCGGCTGGCAAACGCAGGTTCTCACCCTCATCCGAGACTATCCGCCCGGATGGCAAGGAGCAAGCGTTTTTGTCCTTAAATTGATTCTCTAAATCGCCGCTCCGGTTCCTTGGGTTTCGGAATGCGAAGGAAAACTCCGTCCGTTAAAGCTCTCTCTTGACGCGGTGGCCAATGAGTTGGTAGGGAGGTTCGGCTCGGTGGGTCCGCCTGCTGCGATGAGGCATCCCAAACCGGACAAGACTTTTAGCTTCTCCCAACTTACTCGGTCCACGCCTTCGGCCCAATCGGCCGATACGTAAAGGCCGTCCTGGAGGATCCGTTATGCCGTCCTTGCTTCGGAATACCGTATGCCCGGCATGCGGTCAGCATCACAACTTTACCGTACTGGAAGGCGACGTCTCGGTGGGACAGGAATGCGAATACGTCTGTCCTATGACCGGACGCTGGGGGCGACTGCGGACGCAGGAAAAAACGGAGGGCGTGATCTATCCGCCGCAGGGGGCGGTCCATCTGACCCGTCGCGCGGCCTGAGACGCACCAACGATCCAGCTTCGGCCACCCTATAACCGCGGGCTTGTCCTTACGTCGCCGGCTGGTAGGATTAAAAGGGTCCACTCCGAACGGGAGATAAGGTCTCCTTAGGAGGCGTAGCTCAGTCGGTAGAGCAACGGACTTTTAATCCGTAGGTCCTGGGTTCGAGCCCCAGCGCCTTCACTGACCGCATGTCAAAGCTGAACGCGAGATAGCGTTACCCGCCCTGCGTGGGATGGTGCGGCTCACGGAAGTTTAGCCGCGACCCGACAGGGGAGCGCGGCGCCCCCGCTCCCCTGTCGGGTCGCGGCTAAACACGCTCAACGAACTCATCCTCGCCTTCTGGCGACGTCCGGAACAAACTACCGCCACGCCGAAGGTTCCCGCCGTCTCTCACCGTAAATCGATAAATGGGAGGATTTGACAAAGGAGGGATTTGTAGCCTTTACTTCCCGCATAGTCGAAAGCCGGTCCTGCGACGCAACCTGGCAAAGCGGATGCCACAGTCCAGTGGTCCCCACTCCTTAATGTTGAGCAACCGCGTCATGCGCACACTGATTGTCGGCCACTGCCTTCAAGACGCAACGGTTGGAAAACTAAAGCAACTCCTCGCATCTTTCCCGGAGTTTTCCGGACCCATGTTCGTTACGTCGGAGAGTGTGCAGAGGAAACGCCTGGAAATAACGGCGGAATTGGTGGTCGTCGTCCTTTCCGACGAACAGGGGGCGGGACAGTCTGTCATTCCGCGCCTGCGCGAAATGTTCACCGGCCGCGTGATCGCCTTGGGTGAAATAGCCGATCCCAAGCTAATCCTGCGTTCGCTCCAGTTGGGGGCGGATCTGTTCGTGGACGTGATGGAACTGGAGACCGAGTTCCCCGCCGCGCTGCGCCGGCTTGTCCCCAAGCCCGAACCCAAAGAGCGCATCGGCAACTTGGTGGGGGTGCTGTCGGCTTGCGGCGGGTGCGGAGCCAGCACCGTGGCCGTCAACTTGGCCGCCGTCCAGGCGCGGGAACACAAGCGGAGCGTCCTAATTGATTTGAATCTCGGCCGGGGAGACCTTGCCGCCTTGTTGGACCTTAAGCCGCAATTCAGCCTGGCGAACGCCTGTCTCAATGAGGGGCGGATGGACCAGGCCATGTTCGGCAAAATGCTGGCGCGTCACTCCTCCGGCGTTCATCTGCTTAGCTCGCCGCCGAACTACGCCGACGCCCGCGCCGTGACGGCCAGCGGCGTCAAACAGGCGCTTTCTCTGGCCCGCGGAATGGCGCCGGAGGTCGTCGTGGACCTTGAGGACTGTTTCCATGGGGAACAGGTGGAGGTTCTCCGGCAGGCGACCGGGGTTCTGGTGGTGTGCCGTTTGGACTTCACCTCCCTGCGCAACACCCGGCGCATCCTGGAACATTTCACGAGGTTGGAGGTTCAGCGCAGCCGGGTCAAGGTGGTCGTCAATCAGCACGGCCGCCACGGCGAACTGCCGGTCAATGAGGCGGAAGACGCCCTTAACGAAAAAATCGTCTCCTTCATTCCGCACCACCCGAAAGCCGTCCACGGCGCGAACAACGCGGGCGTTCCGCTCGCCGTTTCGGACCCCAACAGCAAGGTGGTGAAAAGCATCATGGAATTGGCGAACATCCGTTTCGAGGAGGACAAGCCGCCTTCCCGGCTGGTTTGGGGCTTCAACCGCCTATTGAACGGCGTTTTTAACGGCGGACGGTGAAAGCCGCCTCATAGTTGAAGGACGGAAAAATGGAAGAGACGATCGTAGGCGCGAAGTCCCAAAAAGATTTGCGCGATTTCAAAGCGCAGCTGCACCACCGCCTTATCATGAGCATGGATCTGACCGCGTTGAGCGGCATGAACAAGGACCAGCTGCGGGAGGAAGTCCGCGAAGTCGCCGACGAACTCTGCCAGCGCAGCACCAACCTGCTGAGCCGGACGGAGCGCGAGCAGCTGGTGAACGAGGTTCTGGACGAGACGTTTGGCCTCGGGCCGCTCGAACCGTTGATGAGCGACCCGAGAGTCGGAGACATCCTTGTCAACGGCCCGAACACGGTCTACGTCGAGCGCGACGGGCGCCTGGAATTGACGGACATTACTTTCACCGACGCCGCCCACCTACGGAACATCGTACAGCGCATCGTCAGTCAAGCCGGTCGTCGCGTCGATGAAACCAGTCCGATGGTGGACAGCCGCTTGCCGGACGGCAGCCGCATCAACGCGGTGATTCAGCCGGTCGCCCTGGACGGGGCGCTGGTTTCCATCCGCCGCTTCGGGGTCCGGCCTATCCTCGCCGCCGACCTGGTGGCCGGAAAGTCGCTTCCACAGGAAGTCCTTGATTTCCTGGCCGCCTGCATCCGTGCCCGCCTCAACATCGTCGTTTCCGGCGGCACGGGCAGTGGCAAGACCACCTTGCTCAACGTTCTCTCGGCGTTCATTCCCGAGGACGAGCGCGTCATCACGATCGAGGACGCGGCCG
>DHJA01000085.1:93813-100581 GCA_002404095.1 Planctomycetaceae bacterium UBA4732
ACGATCGAGGACGCGGCCGAGCTTCGTTTGCAGCAGCGCCACGTCGGGCGAATGGAAACCCGCCCGAAGAACCTGGAAGGGGTGGGCGAGATCACCACGCGGGAACTGGTCCGCAACGCCCTGCGGATGCGTCCAGATCGGATCATCGTCGGGGAGTGCCGCGGCCCCGAAACGCTCGACATGCTTCAGGCCATGAACACAGGCCACGAGGGGAGCCTGACCACCGTCCACGCCAACGACACCCGTGAGGCTCTCGGCCGGCTGGAAATCATGGTGGGCATGGCCGGCTTCGATCTGCCGCAGTGGGTGATTCGCCGTCAGATTGCCGGCGCCATCCACCTGGTCGTCCAGGTCAGCCGCCTGCTCGGGGGAACCCGGAAGGTCGTCAAAGTATCCGAAGTGACCGGCGTCGAAGGGGAAAACTACGCGATGCAGGACTTGTTCGTGTTCAAGCAAACGGGGGTCGATGACCAGCGGCGGGCGTTGGGATGTTTTCACGCCACCGGGTTGCGCCCTCATTGTCTGGAACGGCTGGCCGCGCTGGGTGAGGAACTGCCCCTTGAGCTGTTTGAGCGTCGAATTCTGCACCCGGGTCCGCGCCGGGCGACCTGAGCGGCGAAGGTCGCAACCGAGATACCCCGATGGAACTCTTTATTCTCGTTTTCTTGGCCGTAACCCTCGGGTCGTTGGGCCTATTTCATTTCCTGCCCTACCTGTCCCCCGGCGTGAAGTCCAACATCCGGAAGCGCTTCAAGGAAGAGTTCCAGGCGAAGCGGCCGGGGCGCGACGCGCCGAAAACCTTGTTCAAGGATCTCGACATCCTGACCCTGTCCTCGGCCGAGGAGTACGCGATGCTGGGCACGGGGGGGAATCCACCCCGTCGGCTTTCGCCCCTCGGACTGCGGAACGGCCTGAATTACGTCCTCCAGGAAGCCGGCTTTTCCCAGCGCCCCTGGCGGTTCTTGCTCCTTGCCGGGGTCTTCGCGCTCGTGCCGGGGTTGGCCGGCGCCTGGTTGTGGTGGTGGCCGGGCGGACTAATCGGCTGCTCCGTGGGCGTCGCCTTGCCCTTCGGGCTGCTACAGGTCAAGCGAAAGGCCCGGCGTGACAAGCTCGTCAACCAGCTGCCGAAGGCGTTCGACCTGATGGCGCGGGTGATGCGCGCCGGGCAGTCGGTGCCCCAGGCCTTCCAGGCCGTGGGGGACGCCTTCGACGAGCCGCTGGGCGGCGAGTTCGCCCGCTGCCAGCAGCAACAGAACCTCGGTTTGTCGCCGGACGTGGTTTTTCAGGAAATGGCCAAACGCTCCGGAGTCCTCGAGTTCCGGATTTTTGTCATGGCCATGCTCATCCAGCGCCAAGCCGGCGGCAACCTCTCCGAAGTGCTGGAACGCTTGGCCGCCCTGATTCGCGGCCGGCTGCGCTTGCGGCGGCACGTCCGCACGCTGACGGCGGAGGGCCGTCTCCAAGGGCTGGCACTCCTGGTCCTCCCGTTCGTCATGTATGCGGCCATGTTCGTCATCAACCGCCCTTACGCCGAGGAACTTCTGAACCATCCCGCCCTGCTCTGGGGCACGGCGGTCCTTATGGGGATAGGCGTTTTGTGGATCAGAAAAATCGTCAACTATGAAGGGTGAGACGTACTCCCGATGTTTACCAACCCTCTAGCCACTGGCACCATCGCGTTCCTCGTCGTGTTCGCGGGCATGATCGCTCTGGGTTATCTCTTGACCCTCGGCCGCGGCGGCGGCAAGGCCGCGCTCCGCCTCCGGCAACTGGGCGCGACGCCTACCCCACTCACGGCGCCCGCCAGGGCCGGCGGCGGAGTCGTGCCGGCCCTCCTGAACCGTTTGGCGCGCGCCGGAGGCGTGGGAACGGCGCGGAAGGCGGAACTCCGCGCACAATGTCTGCGGGCCGGGTTCTTTCATCCCAGCGCGCCCTCGATGTTCGTCGGGGCCAAGATTCTCCTGATATTTGCCCTGGCCGCCGGTGGCGCGGCGGTTTCCTTCTTCCTCTCCGCCTCGGGCAAAGCAATGCCTGGCGAGGACGCGTTTGTAAGCCTCCCCTTCTGGGCGAAAGTCGGCCTGTGCCCCTTCGCGGGCGGCGCCATCGGAATGCTGGCGCCCTCCTTCTGGCTTTCCGCCAAGGTGCGCAAGAGGCAGCAACTATTGCGGAACGCCTTGGCCGACGCCCTGGACATGCTGGTTTTATGCCTGGAAGGAGGCGTGAGCCTGAACGCCGCCATGCAGCGAGTCACCGACGAGCTACAGATCGCGCATCCCCTCCTGGCCGTGGAAATGAATATCGTTCAACGGGAAATGCAGCTCGGCCTCTCGGCCGGCGAAGCGCTGCGCAAATTCGGCGACCGCTGCGGCCTCTCCGACGTCCACGACCTGGCTCTCGCCCTCCTCCAATCAGAGCGCTACGGTTCCAGCATGACCAAGACGTTGCGTGGTTACGTCGAAGCCGCGCGGCTGGAGCGTCAGCAGCAGGTCGAGGAGGTCGCCCAGAAAGCCGCCGTGAAGATCTTATTTCCCACGCTGCTGTGCATCTTTCCCGCGATTTTCGTCGTGGTGCTTGGTCCCGCGGCCTTCCAGATGGCCAAACTGTTTTCCCGATAACACCGGAACCCGGCCAACACCGGCGCGCCCGGTGAAGCGTGGAGAGAACCGAGGAACGGCATGTACCATCTCAATAGGCGGTCGAAAGCGCATCCCGCCATTCCCCTGACGCGGCGGCAGAGCCGGTGGAACCGGAACGCCTCCGCCGCGGCGGAACTGGCCATCCTTCTACCTTTTCTCACCCTGATGTTCACAGCCGCCGTCGATTTCGGCCGGGCTTTTTACGTCACGCAGACCCTGGAAGCATGCGCTTACGCCGGGGCGCTGTACGCCAGCGGAACGGCCCGGGCCACGGCTGCCGAAGGGCAGACCAAGGCCGCCCAAAACGCCGCCTGCGCCAGCGGAACTTCCCTTTCGCCGCCCGTTAATTCCGGAAACGTGACGGTGAACGCCGACGGCGCGGCTGGGACCGTGAGCGTGACCGTGGCCTACGATTTTACGTTGCTGACCCCCCTCCTCGGGTCCACCGGGCCGCTGCATTTGATGCGTACCGTCACGCTGCAAACGGCCCCAATCCCCGGAAGTTGAGAGGGAGCGAAACGTGAACCTACGACGACAATCGAAACGCCGGCGCGGCTCCCAAGCAATTGAAGCCGCTATTGTGTTCCCGGTCCTGCTGTTCCTGCTCTTGTCCCTGATCGTCGACGGCATCGGTGTTTTTCGCTACCAGCAAGTCGCCTTGCTAAGCCAGGAGGCGAGTCGCTGGGCCGGCGTTCGCGGCGCCGATTTCCAAAGAGACGCCGATGCGCCTTCGCCCACGCGAGACCAGATCCTCCAGCAGGCCGCTCTTCCCTTCGCGGTGGGCATGGACCCTAGCAAAATCTCGCTCCAAGTCCAGTGGGTTGACAAGGGGAATGCCACGGTTCAGGACTGGGACAGCGCCCCCAAGTATGTGAAATCCCAGACGCCCGGCGGGGAGTGGGTGACCAACACCGTGCGGGTGACCGTCACCTACCAATGGTCGCCCGGCCTCCTGGTGGGGCCGCTGACGTTGACGAGCTGTTGCGAAGGGCCGATGTCGGAATAAGAATCTGTTCTAAATGTCCCATAGGACTTATAGGACTCCTCTTTTGTGATCTATTTTTAAGCGCGGAGGAAACCTCCATGATGGCGCCGTCCGTTCGTCGCCCAAGACCGTCGCGGCCGGGAAAAGTCCTGGTGTGGGTGGTTCTCAGCCTGGCCGTCATCGTCGGCATCGTGGCAATCAATCTTGACGGCGGCCGCCTCTTGGAGGAGCGCCGCCGCGTCCAGGCCGCGGCTGACGCGGCCGCGCTGGCTGCCGGCGCTGACCTTTACGAAAACTACTGGACCAACCACGGCCAGGATCCCGCGGGGACGGCCCGAGCCGCCGCCGTCAAATCCGCCGCCTCCAACGGTCTGCCGGCCGGCGCCGTCGCCGTGAACATCCCGCCGCGGTCGGGGACGTTCGCGGGACAGGCCGGTTACGTCGAAGTCATCATCCGGAGAGACATCGGGGCCACTTTCGGAAGACTGTTCACCAACCAAGATTTGCCGGTCGTGGGCCGCGGCGTCGCCCGTGGAGAGCCTCTGAAGATCGGCCTTATCTTGTTAGCGCCCAGCGGCGCCGGCGCCTTCCTGAATAAGTCGCTCGCTTTCACGATGACCAACAGCCCGATCATCGTCAATTCCAGCGACCCGGCGGCCTACGACCAGCCGACCTTCGGCGTCACCATTGCCAGCCGCTACGACGTCACCGGCGGGTACAACAATTCCGGCGGCGCCCTGCTCGTGGGCAAGATGCGCACTGGAGTCCCGCCGACTCCGGACCCACTGGCCTTCCTGCCCATTCCCAGCACCGCCGGCGCGCCCGTCCGCAGCGCCGCTCCGTTGACGGTGAACTCCCTCTTCCCCACCGTCTTACGGCCGGGCATTTATCAGGGCGGCATCCACATCAAGAGCCTGTCCATCGTCCTCATGTTGCCCGGCGTCTATATCATGCAAGGCGGCGGCTTCAAAGTGGACACTCTGGCCACGGTTACCGCGTTGGAAGTTATGGTGTACAACACCACGAGCGGCGGCTACGCTCCCGGCCCCATCACCGTTTCGGGGAATGTCGTGATGACCGCCCCTCTTTCCGGGATTTACCAGGGCATTTCCCTCTTCCAGGACCGGAGCCTAACCACGCCCATCTCCATGACTGGAGTAGGGCTGACCGTCCTCACCGGCGTGGTCTACGCCGCCCAGGCGCCCGTGAGCCTGACCGGCCTCGTCGCGGTGGGACTGGACGTCCTCGGCGGCGCTTACGTGGTGAACTCCCTGACGGTTCAGGGCGTGGGCGCGGTCAACATCGATTTGAAACTGAATCCGCCCCGGGTGCCGGACGTGCGCCTCGTGGAGTGATTCGTGGGGCAGAGGAGGCGCCGCCGTGCATACCTCTTACATCACGCCGCCGGAGAATGGCCAGGTGGTCCCCTGGTCGTTTCTCTATTTGCTGCGCGAGAGCCGTCTTCTATCCGACGACCAGTTGGATCAGCTGGAGCGGCAAGTCAACACGACGGACATGACGAAGCTCACCGCCCACTTGCTGGAGAGCGAATGGCTGACCGCTTACCAACTCAAGCGCGTCCAGGAGGGCCAGGTCCGCGGGCTGCTGCTCGGCCAATACCGCGTCCTTGACGAGTTGGGCGAAGGCGGCTTTGGCAAGGTGTACAAGGCCGTCCACGGAATGATGAATCGGGTGGCGGCCGTGAAAGTCATCGCGCCGAAATGGGCGCAAAACCCTAGCGGCCGCAACCTCTTCCTCCGGGAAGTGTCGGCGATCACACGGCTGGCTCACCCCAACATCGCGCTGGCTTACGACGCCAACCAGACCGACGACTTCCTCTGGTTCGCCATGGAATACGTGGACGGCCTGAACCTCGAGCAATTCGTCGCCAAGCGAAGTCCCTTGCCGATCCCTTTCGTCTGCGCCGTCATGCTCCAGGTCGCCCGCGCCTTGCAATTCGCCCACGAAAACGGCATCGTGCATCGAGACGTCAAGCCGGCCAACCTTCTACTTCCGGGGGCCGATTCCGAAAGGGAACCGGCCGTCTTCTACTATGATTCCGCCGCCGCGATCGTCAAGGTGGTCGATTTCGGACTGGCAAAACTTTTTCCCATCGGGACTCCCCAGGCCTCTTCCATCTGTCAAGAAGGCGTTTGCGTCGGCACCCCGCATTACATGTCTCCCGAACAAGCGCGAAACAGCCATCGCGTCGATATCCGCTCTGATTTGTACAGTTTGGGATGCGTCTTCTATTTCGCGCTCACGGGGCGGCCGCCGTTTCAAGGCGCGACGCCGGTAGAAGTAGTCACCCAACACTTGGAAAGAGAACCGGAGCCTTTGGCGAACCTACGCCCGGCCGTTCCCCCGGAGGTCGCGGAGATTGTACGCCGCCTGCTGGCCAAGAAACCGGAGCGACGCTTTCAAACCCCGCTTGCCTTCATCGAGTCCCTGAACGTCGCCATGCGCGGCTTTTACCCACAAAGAACATCCGGCTTGACCAGTTTACAGGATCAAGTCCCTTCCCGCCCGGCCCCGGAGACCGTTTCCCCTCTCGCGCCTGTGGCGTCTTCTACTCCGCCGGCGCTAGAGGAAGGACTATCCGCGACGCGGGTGATGGCGTCCGCCACCCTGGGGACGGAAGCGAATCAATCCCCGGCGCCGGCCTACCGGGGAAAGGATCCCGTGCCCGCCTTATGGCGGGAATGGTTCGCCGTTGTGAACGCCCTCGCGCAGGGGAAGGCCGCCGATTGGAACGAACAGGAATACTCCGCTCTCTATAAGGCTCTGTTAGACGGATTGCGCGGCGGCGCCAATTCTCCGCCGCAGCCGCAATCTCAACTCCACGCTCGGCTGGCAACCGTTGTGGAACCTTGGTTGCGGTTGCGCGCGCTTGCGGACCTCGATCCGGCGACGTTGATCGAGTTGTCGCAAACGTGCCGACGGCTGGACGCCGAACTATGTCCGGTTCCGCGCATTTCCTTCAGGACTTGGTTGGCATTCATCGGCCTATTGGTCGGGGGCGCGGTACTGCTTGCGACTTACCTGTTTCACGGCGTGAGGTAGACGCTGCCTTTTCTAAATTACTAGTGCTTTGTCACGCATGGATTGGTGGGTGGGACGGGCTTCTAGCCCGTCCGGTTCCGCTGG
>DHJA01000085.1:100767-108849 GCA_002404095.1 Planctomycetaceae bacterium UBA4732
TACGAGTGACGTTGCACTAGCCCGGAGCGCAAGCAACGGGTTTCACAGCCCGTCGCTCCGGCGGCCCGCGTTGACCGCCTCGTCAAGTTTCGACAGGAAACGCGAGCGGTCCTTCGGCGTCAGCGGCGCCGGCCCGCCGGTCACGGCCCCGCTTTGGCGTAGGTCGTTCATCAGTTCGCGCGTCGCCAAGGCGCCGCCGATGGCGCTTTCCGTGAACGGCCGGCCCTTCGCGTCGAGGACGCGTGCTCCCTTCGCCAGGCATCGCGCCGCCAACGGGATGTCCGCAGTGACGACCACGTCGGCCGGCCCGGCCTGTTCGGCGATCCAGTCGTCGGCCGTGCCGAAGCCGGGTCGCACCACTAGCTCGACCAGTGGGTCCGGCGGCGTCCGCAGCGGAGCGTTGGCCACCACCGCGACGCGCACCCCATAACGCCGGGCGACGCGGTAGATCTCGTCCTTGACGGGGCAGGCGTCGGCGTCAATGAAGATCGTCAACATGCCTCATTCCCTTGGTCGAACAAGGCGCGGGCCGCTCGGCCGCTGATGGCGCCTTGCCGCAGCAACTCCGCGGCGATGAGTTCGACGGCCCGCCAGTGGCGTTCCTGCGAAAGAAGATGTTCGGCCTTGGCCAACAGACGACGTTCGAGCCGTTCGGCCCTACGCTCGCCGGCCCGGCGCACGACGAGTTGACGGACATACTGGCGGTCGCGGGCGGCGCCATTCCAGGCGTAGTCGCCGGTGTAGCGGGCTTCGGCCGCCAGCCCTCCCAGCGCGATAAGGATTTCACGCTCCAGCCAGTCTTCGGACGGCCGGAATACGCCCTTGCCGAACTCACAGTGGCCGAGATGTTGCCGATTTGGCAGGATGCTGACGCGCTGCACCGGCCGACCCAGCGCCAGCGCCGCGACCGCGTGACCGGCTTCGTGATAGGCGGTGGCCTCGTCGTACTGCTGTTCCATGCCTTCAATTTACACGGATGGGGCTGTCCGGCCAACGCCGGACTCGCCCAGCTTCGCGGATGCGGCGAGGAGGATTTCCACCGCCTCGCGGCCGGTCATGCCGACCCGGACGCCTAGTTCAAGGGCGTGCGGCGTGGCATCGACGATTTTGGCGTCGAAAAGGTCTTCCGGCTCGACGAGCGGCTTTTGCGGCGTCCCCCGCGCGATCGCCACGGCCTGGCCGAATTCGCCGGCCGTCTTCACGTCGTAAATGCCGCAGCCGACCAGGCCGGCTTCGGTAAGGAGTGTGCAGTATTGCCCTTTGTGCCAGCGGTTGCTGATGCCGATGGCGCAGCCGTTCTTGAATTGAATGGGCCGGGAGACGGTTCGCGGGAGCGGGGCCGTCATAGGTAAGCTCCTTGTTGGGATTTCCGTTTTGCCTATAAGTCCTATACGTCCTATAGGACTTATAGGGCCAACTGAGGCTTTATCTGGTCTCCAAGCCGGCCGATCGCCGACCGGCGCATCTGTAGAAAGGCACCCCCCATGAAGCGCTTATTGTTTTCCGTCGGATGGGCCGTCGTACTCGGCTGCGCGTCCGCGACGGCGGCCGAGAAACCCACGATCATCGACGTATGGCCCGCCAAGGCGCCCGGCGATACGGCCGACATTGGCCCGGAAAAGGTGACGGCGGGAAAGCCCGGCCAATCACTGATTCAGTCGATCACTAATGTCTCACATCCGACGCTGACGATCTACCGACCCGCGAAAGACAAGGATACGGGCGCGGCCGTCATCGTCGCGCCGGGCGGCGGCTACACCAACCTGGCGTGGGCGAAGGAAGGCGAGGACGCGGCCGAATGGCTCAACACCATCGGCGTCACCGGCGTCGTGTTGAAGTACCGCGTACCGCGCCGGCCCGACACGGCAAAGGGCGCACCGCCGCCGCAGGCGCTCATGGACGCCCAGCGCTCCATCAGTCTGGTGCGAAGCAAGTCCAAGGAATGGGGAATCGACCCTAACCGGATCGGGATGCTCGGTTTTTCGGCCGGCGGCCACCTGACGGCGTGGGCGGCGACCAACTATGACAAGCGCTCCTACGAGCCGATGGACGACGTGGACAAAGCCAGCTGCCGGCCCGATTTCGGCATTCTGCTCTATCCGGGCGGTATCCTGGCGAAGGACAGCGATTCTCTGAGTCCAGAAATCCGCGTCACTAAGGAGACGCCGCCGATGTTCCTGGCCCACGCCGGAGACGACAAGGGGCGAGCCGAAAACAGCGTCGAGACGTACCTCGCGCTGAAGAAGGCCGGCGTCCCGGCGGAGCTGCATATTTACGCTTCGGGCGGCCACGGCTTCGGCCTTCGCCCCAGCGACAAGCCGTGTTCCACTTGGCCGCAACGCGCCGCCGATTGGCTCAAGGATCAAGGCTTCCTCAAACCGGCCGCGACGCCGTGAGGCGAACGACTCAGTTCACCTGCCGCGGGCGCAGGTGAACTGTTGAACCTTGCACCCCCATATCGCGGCCCAGGTCAGTCGCCGTGTTTCGTTCGGCCGGAAGACGTTGTCTCTGAAGGTGTCAGCTGCCGCAGATGTAGCTGAACTGCCGCGAGCAGTTGCTCGTCCTCGACATCCCAGATGTCTTGGTCCGCCCAACCTGCAATATTCGCGACGAGTTGGCCGAGGCGCCAATTGGGATACCGCCGGCATAGCTCGGCGATTTCCTCCAGCAACTCCGCACGTCGTTCACAGTTCATGGCAGAGAGTCCTTTACCTTGGGCATTCGCGTTACATCGAGTTGTGGCAACACCTGAATGACTTCGGCGGGAAGAACAAGTGACTCGTGACAGGGATCAGCACGTATTTGTGCAACTGAGTCCGCAGAAGGATGAAGAGAGAGGGCTGATCTGCTCTCTCCCTTCATCCATCACCCTTGCCAACGAGACCGCTCAGTGCCGGGCCGCCTCGAAAGAAAAACTCCACGGAAGGCTGTTATGCCGGCCCAGTCAAAGCGGCGAATTGTTCGGCCCACCGGGTTTTTCCGCTTCAGAAGCACTTTCCGATGGATCGCACTCTATCTTGTCGAACTCCCGACGCACTCGCTTATAGGCCTTCTCCAGTTCATCCGCCTTGCCCTGCAGGTTGCGGAGGTGGTTGGAAAAGACGGTCCATGTATCTTCCACGACCTTGAAGCGAGATGCCAACGCCTGGAGCAGGACGAGAACCTGTTGAGCGCTCTCGTTGAGCCGGACGGCTCGAACCCCCATCTTGAGAAGTTCGATCTTGTGCGACAACAAGAGCGGGGAAACAACTTGCACACCTTTACTGGTGTAGCGCTTCAACAAATCATATCCGTCCGTGGCCAAGGCGTAGTAAACTGCCTCGGAAGGAATATACACCAAGGCGAAAGCGGCCGTACCCCTATCCGGTTGAACATAATCTTCCGCCACCTTTTGCAGATGCTTCTCAGCATCGCGAAGAAACTGCTTTCGGTGCCCATCCTTCCCCCGGTCAGTGTCCGCGCAGGCTATCATCCGGACAAAGTTGTCCAGCGGGAACTTGGAATCGATGCAGATCAGCCCCTCGGAGGCCCGAATATGCCCGTCTGGGATCTTCCCGTCGAAGCACTTCTGTCGGACCCCGTAGTAGTCTGCCGGCAATTGGTCAGCAAGAATCACTTCAAGGGATAGCTCCCCGAAGGATGCTCGGCCCGCGGGACTTCGTAGCATTTGCTCCAGCGTGGTGTGAGTCTTGCGTATCTCCTGTGCTTGAAGTTCGATCTTGCCGATAACTTCCCCGAGGCCGAGGCGAATCCACGTCTCAGATATGGCCGCTCCGACTTCTATCGGAGTTACTTCTCGTCGCCGCAAGGCGGATACGAGAACGAGCACCACCGCAGACAGTGTGAGAGCGGACAAGACGACCAGGATTGATAGGGCGAGCGTACTGTCCATTAGCCTTAGAACTCGTAATCGAGTAGGGGCCGAACGACTATCTCGTTGGCCGGCTCATACGGGAGGAAACGTGTCGGCGCGTAGAAATATACGTCGCGTGGCCGGTCCGGGTAGTGAGTTGTTTGGCGCTACAGGTCCATTTTCTGCCAGCAGAAATCCGAACGCCAGGTTTGATCGCCGCGCAGGTACTTTAGGAAGGCCGACTGAACGCGATCCATAGTAATCGGCCTATCCACCGCCTGAAAGTGCGTGTCTAGGGAGCCGTCCTGATACTCCAAGTCGTAGTGTCCCTTCTCGTAATGTATCGCTCCCCGGCGGTGTACAAGCATCGGGCTGCCGTAAAGATAGTTCAGCTGAGAGCACTGGATGTAGCTGTCGGGATCAATCGAGAGGATGGTGAACTCCTCACCCTCGACGTGGCAGAGAATTTCCTCCTTGGTCGGCCTACGGATAACACGGCCCGACCCTAGCTGTAAATCCATTGGCGCTTCCCCAAAACGACCCGCTTCGGCGAACTGGTGATTGTCCATGCCGGCCCGGTCAGCATCGGGCACGCGCCGGTCAGACCCTTGCGAGCGCCGGTTAGCCGATCTCACGGGCACCCAATAGCTATGTCACCAATCAAACCACCGCCTTTCGTCCCTGTCAATATCCCGAGAGCGATTCTCTCTTTTTCCTTGCTTCGGTATCGTCAGGATCAGGAAGCGCAAGCCCCATAATGCATTGAACTTACGGATGAGCAGCCGACGTTGCACCTTGCGTTCGGCTTCCCGCGTCCGTACAGTCAAGAGGCGACCACCCGTGAAAATCGATGCTGGTACGGGCCAGAAGGAGTGACGTCATGCCTACTGAGATGCTCGACCGACTACAGGAGGACAAACTCCAGGGGCTGGAGGCGCGAATTGATTCCTACGAAACCGCCACCGCTACCGGCGGCGGGGACGATGAGGCTGCCGCTATCGCCGATTTCTTCGTGGATGAGGGGATCGGGGTGAGGCAGAGTTCCTTACGCCTGTGGGACTATCACTGGACCAGGGCGCTCGCAGCGAAAATACCGGATCGGCGGGAACACGGGGCGAAACTCCTATCCCTGCTGGAGCGGGGCGGGCGCGTCGTTCGTCGTGGTGCGGCGATTGCCCGAGCCTACGCTGATTTGTCCGGCCGCGCAGTCGCCCGACTGGCCCAGTTTGAGGAACAGAGCAAGGCGTTTCCCCTATGGGTTAAGGAGTGTGCCGCACGTTGGGAAATGCTGGGCCGGCCTCACAAACCTCTCAAGCGTGAGCGGATCGCCGAGTCGCAGGCGGCCTACGAGCGAGGCGAGGGCGAACCCGTCTCCGACGTCATCGCCAGGTTGGAGCAAGGCGGACCTTTGGTCCTGGAATAGGCTCAGGCGCAGGCTCATCATCTGGCCGGGCGTCAGCCGGCGGATCGGGGCATACGGCCTGACGCATGAAGGCTTGCCGGTGTTCCTGAATGGTTTACGCTCCGACCTGGAGAACCACTATCAGATTTACTGCGTTCTTCGCGACGAGGAAGAGCCTCGGTTCTTCCGCTATCTCGTCGCCTTTGCCGACGGTGGCTCGATGCACGAGTTCGATTTTGTTATCGACGACTCTACTTCGCTAGTCGGACAAAGTAGAATTAGGAATGGCGATTGGTTACCGACCGGACGTAAAGTAGCAATCGTTCATGGAGACGCCGCCTCCCGATATTCCATTAGAGCCTGCCGGAAGGCGAGCGGCGGCCTTTGCGGCGCTTCTCATTGCCCGAAACGTACAGCCCCAAACCGACGGCCGCCGACGCCGCGAACGCAGCCGGGTTCCGATGTTCGATCCGAGGGCGCCGGCCAACCTCTGGGGCGTCGCTCACGGGAGCCGTCGGCGTGAACCAATCGAAGGAGGACGCCGGATCGCGGAAGAATAAATCGAATGCCGATATGCTTTCCTGTGGTCCAATCGGAACCGGCCTTGCTTCGGGCGCGGCTGGAGCTTCGGTCGGCGCCGGCACCATCGGGTTGTCCGTGTTCCGTCCCGCGTCGGCCGAGTCGTGCGGGAACAAGAATTTTGGCAGGTGTTCCCACTTATCCAACAGGAACTGAACCAAAGCCTCGGCGGCGCTCAACAAGTCGTCGCCGCCGCCGCCGTCCACGACGTTGGTAGTCAACGCCGATCGCGTCGAGCTGACTTGGCTGGCCTGCGTGGCCGCAAGGGTCAGCGTCAATTGGCTGGTGCTTTGGAAGGAAGCCGTCTGGATCGGGACGCCGGGGTCAAAAATGGCCGAGGCCAAGGACGGGCTGATCCCCGTCGTGGACGTGGCGGTGGTGCTGGCCGCGACGGTGAACACCGTGCCCGTAAGGTTGTGCTGCGTCGGTGTGCTGGCGGGGCTTACCACGAAGGTCACGTTCAAACCGTTGAACTGGATCGAACCTCGGAACGGATTTTCCGTCAGGACGTTGACGTTACTGGCCGAGTCGAGAGCGCCGGCCGATCCAGCGGCGACGGCGATGGTCACCACGCCCGAGGTTACCGGATTGCCGAACTGATCCCGGACTCGCACCACTACTTGCGGAATGGGCCGAAGTACCGGCCCACCGATCGGCTGCTGACGGAATACGATCGTGGCAGCGACCGGCGGCATAGTCGTTTCGCTTATGGTCAGCGTATTGGTGGTCATGCCGCCGAGGGTGGCGTTCGTCGGCGTCCCCAGCGTGAACGTGAGCATCTTGGCGGCGTCGGGGGCGCCGTCGTTGATCAGCGTCCCAGTGATTGAGCCGCTAGTCTGACCCGCCTTGATGACCAGCGGACTCGCCGCGACACTGCTGTAGTCCGTGCCTGTCAGCGTGAAGGGGACCATCGTATCCGCGTTCGAGGCGGCCGACAGCGTGACCATGATGCTGAACGCGTTGACGGATTCGCTGCCGGTGCTGAACTGCACTGTCGGGGCGGCCAAAGACCCATTGTTGGTCAGCACGAACTTCGCCGTGTCGGTCCCGGCGTCCGAGGCCGTCACGTTATACGGACCGCCGGCCGTGCCGTTGGCGGTAGCCATTACGTTCGTTTGGCCGCTGGCGTTGGTGACGGCGAAGCTGTTGAGCGCGGCGGAGGGGCCGCTGCCAGGCGGCGCTGTAGACGATGGTCGTGCCGGGCAAGGGGTCGTTGGCGAAGTTCTCGGTCAGCGTGACTATCAGCGGATCCGCGAAAGCGGCGTTGGGATTCGCGCTCTGCGGCGTGTTGGTAGGAACCAGCTTGTAGCCCTGGCTCTCGAAGGCACCCAGATCGACCGTAACGTTGAAGATACGCGGGGCGCCGCGCTGATCGCTGGCGACGCCGTTGGGTACGGCGGCGTTGCTGCCGGCGTTGATGGCGGGGCTACCGGGGAGCAGGGCCAGCGTTTGCGTGGGGCCGCCATAGTTGCCGAGGACGGCCAGCATCGGATCGGACGTGAGAGGCGCCGTGCCGCTGAAGCCGGCGCCACTGGAGGTGCGGATGATATTTGGTCCCGCCTCGTTGACCGTGGCCGTACCGGCGCCGGTGTTGTTGACGAGGTCGCTGGTCCCGCCAGTGGCATTGGCCAGGATGCTGTTGGCGATCGTGACCGTGGCGTTTACGGAGGTCCCGTCCGGGTTCTTGCCGTAGGCAATGTTGTACAGTTCGCGGCCGTCTGTGGAGGCGCTGTCGGCAGCGAGCGTGTCATTGGTCAGGCTGACGTCACCGTTGAGGTTGAAGACGGCCCCGCCGAGGCCAGCGCCGCCGTAGCCGCTGATTCCTACGCTTCCGCCGACGGCCGTGTTGAGGGTAAAGGTGGAATTGACGACCGTCACCGAGTCGTACATCGAGAAGACGGCCTCGCCAAAGCCGGCCCCGCCGCCGCCGAAGCCGCCGTTGGTGATATAGCCGCTGCTGCCGCCGCCGAAACCGCCCAAGGCGGCGTTGCCGCCGCCGCCGTCTGCGGCCGGTCGGCCGGCGCCTTGATACGCAGGTCTTTGTTAATGAGCAGTTCGCCCAGGCTCAGATTGATGGTTGAGCCGCTGAGGTTATGGTCGAATTGGTCGCGGTGGCCGTGTGGAAATATGGTCTCCGTCGTGGTGTCGCCGAGGTGGCGGCGATACGAGATCCCTCTTCGCTGGTAAGGCCCCGGTGACCTAGTGCTTTGTCACGCATGGATTGATGGGTGGGACGGGCTTCTAGCCC
>DHJA01000085.1:108937-123919 GCA_002404095.1 Planctomycetaceae bacterium UBA4732
GGGCTAGAAGCCCGTCCCACCTGACCCATCAAAGCACGAGTGACGTTGCACTAGACCGAGACCTTGATCGCAAAGCTACCGAGCCTCGTACAGCTGTGGTTATCGAGGCTGGCGCCGCCGTCGGCTAGGACGACGACGGCGCCATGACGGAGTGCTTTTCCGGGCGCCGTTGAAGACGCCGCCGTCTGCCCTCGGCGTTAGCAGAAGGTGTTGCCGCCCCCGTCGGTGTAGAAGCCGAAGATGTTGTCCGGGAGGTTGCCGCAGAAGACGCTGTCGCTGACGGTCAGCGCGCCGGCGTTGTAGATGCCGCCGCCTTTGCCGTGTCCGTCGCTGCCCCCGGCCCCCTTGTGGCCGCCGATGGCCCGGTTAAGCGTGATGGTGCTGTCGTTGACCGTGGCGCTCGACCCGGCTTGAATGGCGAGGCCGCCGCCCAGCCCGTCGCCGCCGTTGCCGCCCTTGCCGCCGTTGCCGCCCTGGGCGATGTTGTGGTCGAGGGTGCTATCGGTGATCGTCAGGACGGAAATGTCCGGGAAACCGAGGAGGGCGTAGACGCCGACGCCGATGCCGCCGCCCAGGCCGTTGCCGCCGTTGGCCCCGGAGCCGCCGTCACCGCCGCGAGCCTCATTGTAGGTGAACACCGAGTCGGTGACCGCGGCGGTCGAGTTTCTGGAATTGTCGAGGCCGCCGCCGCTGCCGAACCCGCCGCGGAAGCCGCTGCCCCCGGCCCCGCCGAGGGCCTGGTTGCCGGCGAGGGTGCAGTCGGTCATCGTCAGCGTGGCCGATCGGTTGTTGTCGATGCCGCCCCCCACGGCCGAACCGCCGACTCCGGCGTTGCTGGAGCCGCCGCGGGCTACGTTGCCGACGAGGGTGCTGTTGACGATGGTGAGCGTGGAGCTGCCGAGATTCTCGATGCCGCCGCCCAGGGCGCCGCCGGTGAACGGTTGGGGGGCGGTGGGCGTCCCGTTGGCGCCGCCGATGGCTTGGTTGTCGGCGACCGTGCTGTCCTGGATGGTCATGGTCGCAAAGTTTACGTTCATGACGCCGCCGCCCAGACCTTCGCCCAGTGAGCCGGGCACGCCGGTCGCTCCGGCGCCGCCGACGGACTGATTGCCGATGAGCGTCGAGTTTCTGACGGTCATGGTCGCCGACTGGTTTTCGATGCCGCCGCCGTTTTCCGTCTGACCTGCGCCCCCGGCGGCCAGGTTGCCGATGAAACTGGTGTTGAGGACGGTACACGTACTCCCGGCAAAGTTCATGAGCCCGCCGCCGATGCCGAAGGCGCCGTCGCTTTCGCCGGACTGGTTGCCGAGGAAGCTGGAATTGCTGACGGTCATGGTCGCCCCGGTCCCCTCGTTGTCCAAGGCGCCGCCGTTGCCGGCGACGCCGGCCCCCCCGCCGGCCAGGTTGCCGGAGAAGAGAGAGTTGGTGATGGTCGCCGTCGAGGGGTGCGCCACGTCCAGGCCGGCGTTGTTCTCGATGGCGCCGCCGATCCCGAAGTTACCCGCGCCGGTCCCGAGCGCCTGGTTGTGGACGAAGGCGCTGTCGGTCACGGTCAGCGTGGCGCCGCCGAAGTTGTCAATGCCGCCGCCGACGCTGCCGCCGAAGAAGGAGACGCCGCCGCCCCCCAGAGCCTGGTTGCCGCTGAAGGTGGAGGAGACGACGACAGCCTTGCCCTCGTTGAGCAGGCCGCCGCCGAAGACATCGACCGTGTCGGAGGCGGCGGTCGCCGTGTTGTTGTTCAGGGCGTCACGATTGAGGGTCAGCGTGGCCCCGGCTTCGTTGAGGATGCCGCCCCCGCCGAGGCCGCCGACGGTCGCCCCGTCGGCGATCGTCAGGTCGGCAATCGTCACTGTCGCGCCCGCGCCGATGTCGAAGACCCGGCTGGCAGAGTTGCCGCTGACGGTTAGTTGGGCCGCACCCAGGCCCTCAATGTCCAGACTCTTGTTGATCGCCAGTTGCCCACTGGTCAGCTTGATCGTCTGGCCGGCGAGGCTGTGGTCGAAGATGATCGTGTCGCCGCTGCTGGCGGCGGCGATGTCGGCCCGCAGCGAGCCGGCGCCGCTGTCGTTGGTGTTCAGGACCGTCAGGGTGCTGAGTAAATAGCGTTCCTCTAGCGCTTCGAGATGAAGTTGCGGACGCGGCGCCGGCTTGTGTTTTCGGCCTCGCGGATTCGGAAGCCGTCCAATCGTTCGCGGACGCAGCCAGGAAAACAGTTGCATGAGATTGCTCCTTGAAGGAATTTGGCCTGCGCTACATTGAGAGCAGCACGCGCCCCGGCGCGCAGACCGAGAACCGGGGCGAGGCCGGGCCGGTGAGCGTCTGCTTGGCGGCGAGACCTCACCGGCTACTTTTCTTGAACCCGTGTGCTTGCGTCCCTCGCTCAGGGGAGGGATCCCTTCCTCCCCCTCACATGACCGTATCGGTAACGGCGAACGGATCGCCGAACACGCCATAGCTGTCCTCGGCCACGGCGAAGAACGTGTACGTTCCCGAGGCCATGCCGGCCGTGGAGAAGGTGAACGTCCAGACGCCGTTGGTTAGGGTGCCGTAGCCCAGCAGCGCGTCGCCGGCGTCCAGCTTGCCGTCGCCGTTGCTGTCGACGTAAAAGGCCACCTGCGTGATGGTGCTGCCCGCGTTGCCGTCGGTGATGTTCGAGGCGGTCAGCGTCACGCTGCTGCCCGCCGTCACCGGGTTGGGGCTGGCCGTGAAGGAGCCGATCTGCGGCCCCGCAGCCAGGAAGCGGGCCAGGGAAAAGACCGAAGACGAGCCAGCGGTAAACCCGGCCAGCACGATGCGACCGTCCGGCTCGAGGGCCATGCTCACAACGGCCGCGCTGCCGAGATGGGATCCGGCCGTGGCGACGCCGTTGACCCCGAAAGTGGTGTCCAGGCTGCCGTTACTGTTGTAGCGCGCCGCCAAGAAACTGTTATCGCCGGACTGCGCGTTGCCCTGATCGCCGGCCACGACGATCTTGCCGTCCGCCTGGATCGTCACGGATCGGGCATAGTCCTGGTTCGGTGACGAGGAGGTGGCCACCACGCCGCCCGAACCGAAGGAAGTATCCAGCGTCCCGTCCGCGTTGAGGCGATCGAGGCCGATGGCGCTCAGTCCCGTTGTCGCGTCGGTGGCGATGCCGGCCAGGACGATGCGGTCGTCCGCCTGAACGGCCACTGCGGGCTGGTACAGATTGCCGAGGTTCACGTAGCCCTGGCTCGTGCCGAAGCCGGTGTCCAGAATGCCGTTGGTGTTGTAACGCACGACTTCGCCCCCTGCCGTCTGCGTCACCACCACGACGATGATCTTGCCGCTGTTGGAGTCCAGCGGGCTCGTGTTGGGGTCGATGGCCATCTTCACTTTGGGCGGGTTGGAACCGGATTCGAGCCGAGCAGCGAAGCGCGTGGTCACCTTGCCGCCCGTGCCGAAGGTGGCGTCCAGGGCGCCGTTGGCGTTGTAGCGCACCAAAGCCAGGTCTTCGTAGGTCGTATTCATGGGATTGGTCTCTCCTGCTACGACGATCTTGCCGTCGGCCTGGAGGACCATAGCTTCGCCTATGTCTTCGCTGTTCTTGGTGATGGTGGTAATCACTTCGCCATTGGAGCCGAAGGAGGCGTCCAGGGTGCCGTCGGGGTTATAACGGACCACGGCGAAGTGACCACCGGAGTTGCCGGCGGCCACGATCTTCCCGTCCGGCTGGACCTGCACGGCTAGGGCGCGCCCCAGTATCGTCATCACCTCCCCGCTGCCGCCAAACGTGCGATCCAGGGTGCCGTCCAGGTTGTAGCGGACGACCGCCATGTACTCCGTCTGAGACTTGCGGCCGGCAAAGGCGTCACCGACGGCGACGATCTTGCCGTCATTGGCCGTGCCCTCATTCGGGTACGTCGCCACGGCGTAGGAGCGCGCGAACGAGCCGATGGCGGTCGTGACGAGGCCGCCGCTGCCGAAGGTCGGATCGAGGACGCCGCCCGAGAGGAGGCAGCGATCTTCCAGGGCTTCGAGCCGCGGCCGGAACGAGGGACGGCTCGGGGCTGTTCGCCGACGGAACCGTGCCATTTGTGCCGAGTCGGCCATGCCGTTGGATCCCCGCAGCCAAGAGAAAAGGCTCATGATTCATCTCCTTTGAGGTCGTGGTCTGCGTTACAATGAAAAGGCCACCGTTCCCGGCGCGCAGACCGAGCGCCGGGGCGGGGCCGGGCCGGTGAGCGTCCTTCTTCGCGGTTGGGACTCACCGGCCGCTTTCTTTTTAGGAGTCAGCAATCAGGTGTCTAAGGAGCAATCAGTTGCATTCCCTAATTCCCAGACACGCGGTACAATTCAACGAGGTCGGTGATCGAATAGTCCACGGAGACCAGTTCATGGCCATTACCGTCGAAGCCATCTATGAGAACGGCGTTTTGAAGCCCTCGGAGCCACTGCCTTGGAAAGACGGCGACAAGGTTCGCATCGCCGTCAGCAGCCTGGACAGCCCGATCCTGAAGGCGTATGGCATCATGGGCTGGAAAGGCACCAGCGCGGAGTTGGATCGCCTGCTAGCCGAGATCGAGTTCGACGAGGACGAAGTTCCATGACATTTGCCGATCTTGCGGCCAATGACCACATCTTTCTTGACGCCAATACGCTTGTCTACCATTTTGCATCGCACCAAGTCTTTGGCCCTGCTGCAAACCAATTGATGACGCGGATCGAAAACCAGCAGCTGGAAGGCTACACGTCCACTCACGTCCTCAGCGAGACCGCTCATCGCCTGATGATGATCGAGGCCGCGACTTTGCCGGGCTGGAAGCAAACGAAGGTCAAGCTTCGTCTTTTGCAGCAGCCGTCGGCCCTGCAAAACTTGACCCTATTCCGCAGCGCGGTCGAAACCGTCCTCCAATCGCGTATCCAAACCTTGGCGATCGCGCCTTCCCTGATTGTGTCTGCCGCCGTTATCAGCCAGCAAGTCGGCCTCCTCAGCAACGACGCCTTGATCGTGGCCGTGATGCAGGCCAACGGCTTAACCAAACTCGCCAGCCACGACGGCGACTTCGACCGCGTGCCGGGCCTCACGCGCTACGCGCCGACTTGACGCTATCATGGCGACGACGACCCCCCGGCGCGCAGACCGAACGCCGGAGCGAGTTGAGACGGTCCCCTTGCCGTCGTGACCTCTAGATCCGAATGGCGGGGTTGCCATCGAGGATGCCGATGATGCTGCTGCTGTCCAGGTACAGCACGCCTAGGTTGTAGACGTCAGCGCCAAAGCCAACGGGGGCGGTATTCCCGGTGATGCTGCTGGAATTTTCGACCGTCACGGTGCCGTAGTTGGCGATGCCGCCGCCACGGTAGGCGGCGACGTTGGCGGACAGGGTGCTGCCGCTGACCGTCAGCGTGGCGTAGTTGAGGATGCCGCCGCCGTCGTTGTTGGCGGTGTTGGCGGTCAGGGTGCTGCCGCTGACCGTCAGCGTGCCGTCGTTGTAGATGCCGCCGCCGCCGTTGCCGGCGGTGTTGCCGGACAGGGTGCTGCCGCTGACCGTCAGCGTGACGACGTTGTGGATGCCGCCACCTAAACCTGTTTGTCCGGCGGAGTTGCCGGACAGGGTGCTGCCGCTGACGGTCAGCGTTGCGCGGTTCTCGATGCCGCCTCCGTTCGAGAAGGCGGAGTTGCCGGACAGGGTGCTGTTGACGATCTTCAGCGTGGCATTGAATTGGTTGGAGATGCCGCCACCGGATTGTTGGGTGGAGGAGTTGCCGGACAGGGTGCTGCCGCTGACCGTCAGTGTGCCGCCGTTGGCGATGCCGCCGCCGTCGCTCTTGGCGGAGTTGCCGGACAGGGTGCTGCTGCTGACCGTCAGTGTGCCGGTGGCATGGTTGTAGATGCCGCCGCCCTCGCCGGCGGTGTTGCCGGCGGTGTTGCCGGCGGTGTTGCCGGACAGGGTGCTGTTGCTGATCGTCAGCGTGCCGTCGTTGTTGATGCCGCCGCCGGCGTTGTTGGCGGTGTTGTTGGACAGGGTGCTGTTGTTGACCGTCAGCGTGCCCCCGTTCTCGATGCCGCCGCCGCCCAAGTCGGCAGAGTTGCCGGACAGGGTGCTGCCGCTGACCGTCAGCGTGCCCCCGTTCAGGATGCCGCCGCCGTATCCGCCGCCGTAGCCGCTGGTCCCGGAGTAGGCGTCGCTGATCGTCAGGCCGCTCAGGGTAACGTTCTCCTTGCTGGCCACCTCGAACACCCGCGAGGCGTGGTTGCCGCTGATCGTCAGTTGGCTGGCGCCCGGCCCAGCGATGGTCAGGTTCTTCCTGATGAGCAGCTCGCCGCTGGTCAGCGTGATGGTCTGGCCGTCCAGGCTGGGGGCGAAGACGATGGTATCGCTGTTGTGGGCGGCGGCGATGTCGGCCCGCAGCGAGCCGGTACCGCTGTCGTTGGTGTTCAGGACCGTCAGAGTGCTTAATAAATAGCGATGCTCCAGCGCTTCGAGCGTGGGCCGGAAGGTGGGCCGCTTGCGCGGGGACGCGGGCCGTGAAGCTCGTTCGCGGCTTCCGGACAGCCCCAGGCGTTCGGACAGCCAACGGGTAAGTGACATGCTTCGAGTCTCCTGTTTCAGATTGGTCTGCGTTACAATGAAAAAGCCACCGTTCCCGGCGCGCAGACCGAGCGCCGGGGCGAGGCTGGGCCGGTGAGTGTCCTTCTTGGCGGCAAGACCTCCCCGGCCGCATCAACGGTACACGTCACATCGCATCCAAACTGCTGAACGACAACGACCCCAAGAGCCAGGCGTTGTCATCGCTTGCTGCTGCGTGGGATGCCGCGAACACGGCGTCCAGCGCCTCAACATGCACGGCGGATGTCGTGTCGGAAGTCGACGGGACCCCGCTCTGGCTTGCTGGCGGAGCGGACGGAGCCGCAAACCCGGAAAGCGGCGCGGCCGGCATCACTGATTGTCCCGTGCTGAGCAGGCTGGACGCCAGCGGCGCGAGGTCTATGGCTGAAGCCGGTTGGCTGATCGCTGGGGCGGCAGCAACGACGCTGGTCCGGAAGTCGAACTGGTTGATGGCAAACCATTGTTTATCCCCTCCCGTCCCGCCTGAGACTTTACTAATGCTCAGGGCGATCTGGGAGATGTTGGCACTGCTGCTGCTGATGCCGATGAAGATCGCCGAGTTGTCGGCGGCATTGGTGGCCGTGCCCGCTTCCGTGAAGCTCGCCAGGCTCTTGCCGTTGGCGTCGAAGGCCTCGACCTTGGCGGTAAATGTGAGGGTACTCCCAAGATTTGGCTGGATTTGCGCGCCGCCCGCCGCGACAGCCGTCGCCCCGAAATTCAGGGTGATCGGGTTCGTCTTGGCCTGGGCGCCGCCGTTGGTGCCGAGGACCCAGTCTCCGACCGCGAAGTTGCCGTTCCATGATCCGTTGCCCTGGTAGGGAGGGGCGCTGACTTGCTGGGTCACATCGAAACTGTTGGGTGTCGTCGCGCTGACGCTGATGCTGCGGCCCGCGGTCGAAAGGATCGTAAAGGGATTGGCAACATTTATGTCCCGCGGGGGCGGAGTGGGAGCGAGCGTGCCCCAGTTCACCGTGTCCGTGGCAGCCAGGGCGACACGGCTCGTGACCAGGGTGTAGCTTGGGCACCAGCGATCTTCCAACCGCTCGACCTGCAGGGGGACTGCTTGTCTTGCGCGCGTCGCTTGCCTGCGCGTGCGTTTGGACCGTTTCCCAGTCCCGGTCGAGCTGAGGTTCCGCAGCCAAGAGAAAAGGCTCATGATTCATCTCCTTTGAGGTCGTGGTCTGCGTTACAATGAAAAGGCCACCGCTCCCGGCGCGCAGACCGAGCGCCGGGGCGAGGCTGGGCCGGTGAGTGTCCTTCTTCGCGGTTGGGACTCACCGGCCGCTTTTGTTCTTTGCTCCTAGGACGGTTTTTCAAACCGTCGTGCCTTACCGGACGGTTTGCAAAACCGTCCTACAAAAGTCGCGACACCAATCCATCAGTCCAACTCTGACGACCCACTAAATCGGCACGGCGGGGTTGCCATCGAGGATGCCGATCATGCTGCTGATGTCCAGGTACAGCACACCTAGGTTGTCAGCGTCAGCGCCAAAGCCAACGGGGGCGGTATTCCCGGTGATGCTGCTGGAGTTTTTGACCGTCACCGTGGCGGAGACGCTGTTGGTGTTGTAGATGCCGCCGCCCGCCGAGGCGGCGGAGTTGCCGGATAGCGTGCTGCCGCTGACCGTCAGCGAGCCGGCACCGTTGTAGATGCCGCCGCCGTAGTAGGTGGCGGAGTTGCTGGACAGGGTGCTGCCGCTGACGGTCAGCGTGCCGCTGTAATCGTAGATGCCGCCGCCGTAGCTGGCGGAGTTGCTGGACAGGGTGCTGTTGCTGACGGTCATCGTGCCGTTGTTGTAGATGCCGCCGCCCTGCTGGGTGGTGGAGTTGCCGGACAGGGTGCTGCTACTGACCGTCAGCGTGCCATCGTTGAAGATGCCGCCGCCGTTCTGGTTGGCGGAGTTGCCGGACAGGGTGCTGCCGCTGACCGTCAGCGTGCCGTAGTTCTCAATGCCGCCGCCCACCACGGTGCCGACGTTGCCGGACAGGACGCTGCCGCTGACCGTCAACGTGCCTTCGTTGCGGATGCCGCCGCCTTCGCCGGCGGAGTTGCCGGACAGGGTGCTGTTGCTGACCGTCATCGTGCCGTCGTTGTGGATGCCGCCGCCGTTCTGGTTGGCGGAGTTACCGGACAGGGCGCTGCCGCTGACCGTCAGCGTGCCGTGGTTGAGGATGCCGGCGCCCTCGCCGGCTTGGCCCACGCCAGAGGCCGCGCCGTCGCTGATCGTCAGGCCGCTCAGGGTAACGTTCTCCTTGCTGGCCACCTCGAACACCCGCGAGGCGTTGTTGCCGCTGACCGTCAGTTCGCCGGCGCCCGGCCCAGCGATGGTCAGGTTCTTCTTGATGAGCAGCTCGCCGCTGGTCAGCGTGATGGTCTGGCCGTCCAGGCTGGGGGCGAAGACGATGGTGTCGTTGCTGTGGGCGGCGGCGATCTCGGCCCGCAGCGAGCCGGCGCCGCTGTCGTGGGTGTTCAGGACCGTCAGAGTGCTTAATAAATAGCGATGCTCCAGCGCTTCGAGCGTGGGCCGGAAGGTGGGCCGCTTGCGCGGGGACGCGGGCCGTGAAGCTCGTTCGCGGCTTCCGGACAGCCACAGGCGTTCGGACAGCCAACGGGTAAGTGACATTCTTCGAGTCTCCTGTTTCAGATTGGCCTGCGTTACAATGAAAAAGCCAACGCTCCCGGCGCGCAGACCGAACGCCGGGGCGAGGCCGGGCCGGTGAGTGTCCTTCTTCGCGGTTGGGACTCACCGGCCAACTTTGCTTCAGGAGGCAGTCGCACGCATGCCAGCGTCGTTACAACCCTCTATCGGGGTAATTGACAGAACGGCGTACCGCCCGACAGAGGAAAGCCGAAAAACCGAGACGAGGAGGCCCAGGACCTATACATCCCGACCGTAGGCGGCCGCCCTGGCGTTCGAGTACACAAGGCGGGGTAGGGCCGTCACGTCCCCAGTCAGATATCGTTATCGAGCTTCCCGGATTTTCGCAAATCCGGTACAGTAACCGCCGCGTTGTTTCTTCCTTCGGGAGCGTAAAGCGATGACTCTCACCGTCGAAGCCGTCTACACAAACGGCGTTCTCAAACCGAAACACCCCTTGACGCTGGCCGAGGGGACCGAAGTCCGCTTGACCCTCAGCCCTGTGGACGAAGATTACGACCCGCTGGAGGCCGTCATCGGCATCGGCCAGGGACCGGCGGATGGCGCCGACCAGCACGATCACTACATCTACGGCACGCCAAAGCGATGATCTTTGTCGATACCTGGGCCTGGATTGCCCTTGCCGACAAGAGTGATCCGTACCACCGTAAGGCCAAGGCGGAACACAAGAAGCTGCGCCGCACCCATGGCCGATACGTCACCACCGACTACGTCTTGAGCGAGACCATTGGCTACCTGTATCCCGCCATCGGAGCAACCCAGACCCAGACCTTCATCAACACCATCCTGGCAAGCGCGGATACGGGTCAGTACCTCCTCGTCCACGTTTCCCCGCAACAATTCCGCCGCGCCTGGGAACTGCGCCAGAAGTATCACGACAAACCCGACATCTCCTTTGTCGATTTCACCTCAATGGTCGTCATGCAGGACCTGGGGGTTACGGACATTTTCACCGGCGACGCTCATTTCCAAAAAGTGAACCTGGCGCTCTCGGCTGTTCCCTTAAGGCTGCTTCTCGGCCTCCCTCCGCGACTTCTGCGATTCATTGCTTCTCCTTCACGCCCAGCAGTTCCGCGGCTTCGGCGCGGACTGTTGTCCATTTCTTACATGGAGATGCCCGTAGCCGGACGCCAGGGGCCAAAAAAATCGAAGGAGGCATACTTTCGCCTCTTTTTTTCACGCCGTCCTCTTTCGTTGTCCCCTAAGGAAGGCGGTTGGGCATTTCTTCTTTAGGGCGGCGAAAGTCGTTGGCGCGGCCGGCTTCCGGGGTTACAATCGCGGTTATCATTAACCGAATTGGAACCCTGGATTTTCCGCTTATGTCGTCGGAAGGATCGGTTACGCTTTGGTTCGACGCTCTCCAGGCGGGCGATCCGGCCGCGGCCCAACAGCTTTGGGAGCGTTATTTTCAGCGGTTAGTTGGGCTGGCCCGCCAGAAACTCCGCGATTCGCCGAAGTGCGTGGCAGACGAGGAGGATGTGGCCCTCAGCGCCTTCGACAGTTTCTGCCGCAACGCCGAGAAAGGACGTTTCCCGCGGCTCCTCGACCGCGACAGCTTGTGGCGGCTGCTAATGGTCATTACCGCGCGCAAGGCCGCCCACCTGATCCGCGACCAGGGTCGCCTCAAACGAGGCGGACCCGCGTCCGTGGACGAGTCGGAAAACGGCTGCCTTGACCGGCTGTTAAGCCGGGAGCCGGCGCCGGAGTTCGCGTTGGAAGTCGCCGATGAGTGCCAACGGCTGCTGCGCAAGTTAGCGGACGCCGGCCTGGAGACGGTCGCCCTGCGGCGGATGGAAGGCTATTCGGTGGAGGAAATCGCCGCCGAATTGGGCTGCGCCCCGCGTTCGGTCAAGCGGAAGCTTCAGTTGATCCGCGGCATCTGGGAAAACGAGGTCGTGCCGTGAAAGAATGCTCCCCGCCGGGTTGCGATGTGTTGCCGCCTTCCCTGGGACGACGCATTGACCAGGCGTGCAATCACTTCGAGGCCGCCTGGCAGGCAGGCCCCGCGCCGCGAATCGAGGACTCTCTCGATGGCTGGGAAGAGCCGGAACGCGGGGCGCTGGTCCGTGAATTGATCCAATTGGACCTCTATTATCGCCGAGCTTCGGGCGCGGAGGGCCTTGCCGAAGACTACCTTAACCGTTTTCCGCCGCTCGATGGCAATTGGCTGGCCGGCGTACTCGCCGCCGACGCCGCGCCGTCAGGCGCTGAGGACGCGCTCACCACGACGATCCTGCCCTCTTCCCGCGGTCTCCCGGAAGGCGTGGAGGAAAGCTACGACTTCTTGGCCCCGTCGCAAAACCCGAGCGATCTGGGCTGCCTCGGCCCCTACGACGTCTTAAAAGTGTTGGGCGTCGGCGGCATGGGCGTGGTCTTCCAGGCTTACGATCCGCAGCTGGAGCGGTTGGTGGCGCTCAAGGCGATGTTGCCGGCGTTGGCGGCCAGCGCCTCGGCCCGGCAGCGATTTCTGCGCGAGGCCAAGGCGACGGCGGCCATCAAGCACGATCACATTGTCACCATTTATCAAGTCGGCGAAGATCGCGGCGTCCCTTTCCTGGCGATGGAGTTTCTGGAAGGCGAACCGCTCGACGTTCGCCTGGGACGGGAGCGTTGGGGCGCGGCGGCCTCGCCCTTACCCCTCAGGGAAGCCTTGCGGATCGCCCGAGAAATCGCGGACGGCCTGGACGCGGCCCACCAGCGCGGCCTTATCCACCGCGACGTGAAGCCGGCCAACGTCTGGCTGGAAGGCGACCGCCGGCGCGTGAAGATCCTCGACTTCGGCTTGGCGCGGGCCGTCACGGACAATGCGAATTTGACGCAGGAGGGCGCTATTGTTGGGACGCCGGCCTACATGGCGCCCGAGCAGATAGGCGGCAAGCCGGTGGACGCCCGCAGCGACCTTTTCAGTCTCGGTTGTGTGATCTACCGCATGACGACCGGCGAGCCGCCGTTCAAAGGGATCGGCGCCATTTCCACATTTCTGGCCATTTCCACGGAGACGCCGGCCCTTCCGCGCGAACGGAACCCCTCGCTACCGGCGGCCGCGTCGGATTTGGTGATGCGACTGCTGGCCAAGAACGCGGACAACAGGCCGGCGTCGGCGCGGGCGGTCGTCGAAGCGATTCAGGCCATTGAGAAGACATTGGCGACCTCCGAAGCTGATTGGAACGGCGCCACTGAACTCGGAATGCACGCGCACGTCCTTGCGAACGATAGGGACAAATCGACCGCGGTGATGCCGGCCGTCGTTCCCGCGTTGCCTCAAGGCGCCGCGCCCGCCCGGGCCGCTAGGTTCCGGCGCCTCTGGCCGCGGTTCGCGGCGGCGGTCCTGCTGGGCCTGGCGGTCTATTGGTGCGGTCCGGCCGTTGTGCGCTACGCCACGGACAAGGGGGAGTTGGTC
Source organism: Planctomycetaceae bacterium UBA4732 (assembly GCA_002404095.1). Classification (GTDB taxonomy): domain Bacteria; phylum Planctomycetota; class Planctomycetia; order Gemmatales; family Gemmataceae; genus UBA4732. The sequence continues at coordinate 121,570 of DHJA01000085.1, forward strand.
ATCGAGATCGACGACCCCGAAGTGAAAGTAATAATCGATAAGCTAAAAGGCGTGACGATCCACGACAAGGCCAAGGGGGGCGGCACGTTCACCCTAATGCCCGGGCGTCACGACCTTACGGCCGGCGCCTACGAGATCGAGGTGACGGAGGTCGGCGGCGGCGTGCATCACTTCACGCAGGAATTCACCATCACGCGGGGTGGCGTCAGGACCGTCAAGGTGACGTTTGAAACGACAGACGCGGCTAAAAAGCATCGCGACGACGCGCTCCACGCATCCCTGGGGATGGGGGCCGCCGAAAAAGCATTGAGGGCGTTGCTGGGGCAGGAAGTCGATCCCAAGGCCAACATCGACCAGCTTCGCCTCGCGGTCGCGGAGTTCCGGCGCAAACATGCTGGCACGCCGCAGGCGCTGGAGACGGCGAAACTCCTCGAGTGCCTGCCGTCGCCGCTGGACGTCTTGAATCGGGACGAGATTCCGCCGTATGAGCTATCCGTGGCTGGCGGCGGCGATCCCAAGGCGGCCCCGAAAGAGCTGGCGGCCATTCTCGGAGAAACCCGATTCCGGCATACGGGGTGGGCCGGCGCCGTGGTCTTCAGTCCCAACGGTAAGCAGCTCATTTCGGGAGGCGCAGATGGCACAGTTAAGGTGTGGGACACGGCCAGCGGCGAAGCGCTGCAAACCATCGTCTGGGGCAAGGCCGCGTTCCCGACCCTAAGCCCGGATGGGCGGACGCTGGCCGTTTGGGGGGATAAGCCGGAAGTAGTGTTATGGGATCTGGAAACTGGGAAATCAGGGCGGACGCTGAATGATCACGCTGGCGCGATACTTGACGCCACGTTCAGCCACGACGGCAAGACCCTGGCGACGGCCAGCGCGGACGGCAGCGTTAAACTTTGGGAGGTCGCTACAGGAGCCGTTCGACGGACGCTCCTGGGCCGGAAAGAGGGATTTTTCACTCTCGCTTTTAGTCCGGACGACAAGATTCTGACTGGGTCGGTCCACGACGCCCGCATCGTCTTGGAATGGGACGTTGTCGGTGAAGGGGGACCGAGAGAAACAACCAAAGGCATGGTAGGCGCCGTGAGTCCAGACGGAAAGAGGATGGCCACCGTGTATGAGGACGACCTTTCGGTGAAAGTTCTCGACGCGGCCACGGGTATGGAAAAACTGGTCTTGCAAGGATCGAAGAATCTGACGCGGTGTGTGACGTTCAGTCCGGACGGGCGCCTTCTCGCTTCGGGCGGATATGGCGGGGAATTGAAGGTGTGGAACGTGGACACGGGACAGGTCTATAAGGATCTTTCGTATGCGTATCGCAGTTCGGTCCTGAATCTCGCGTTCAGCTACGACGGCCGCCTGTTGGCCGCAGCCGGCGACGACCGGCGTGTGCGGCTGTGGGACGTGAGTACGGGGAGGCAACACGTCACTTTGAAACCTGGCTGTGGACAACTTGCGGCCATCGGGCCCGACGGGCGTACGCTTACTGCCTTGAATGGCAATCGAATAAAAATCCTGGACATGACGACCGGCCATGAAAATCAAAAACTGCTCGGCACGGACTATACGGAGCGTCTGGCTCTGAGTCCCGACGGCCGGTCCTTGGTTTCGATGAACTGGTACGGCACGATTCTGCTGTGGGATCTGGAGACCGCACAGACGCAACATCTGGGCGTTCACAATCTGGGCGTTCACAGGCTGGCCGCTGCGTTAGCCGTGAGTCCGGACGGCGCCCTGGCAGCTTCGGCGGGACTGGAAGTAAAACTGTGGGATCTGGCCGCCAAGCGCGAAGCACACACTTTCCCCCGCATTGGCCAGGTCCAAAGTCTGGCTTTTAGCCCCGACGGCCAGATGTTGGCAGCGGCGACGACGGACAATGTTGTCAAGGTCTGGTCCACGGCCGAGGGCCGGGAACTATGCACCTTGTTGGGAAGCTGCGTCGCTTTCAGCCCGGACGGGCCGTTGGCCGTGGCGACCGGCGACAAGGTAACGCTGTACGACGCGGTCGCGTGGAAGGAACTCCAGACGCTTCACCGGACGGCCGGCGAGCCGTCGGAACCTTTCTCCCTGGTCTTCAATCCGAGCGGACGGCTTGTCGCCACCTCGAACGACGACGGCAAGGTCGTGGTCTGGGATCTCAACGACGCCAAGGCGGAGCCGAGGAGCTTTTGGGTATGTCGTCCGAGGCAATTGGATGGAGAACTCGCGTTCACTCCTGAGGGCCGATACCTGATCTCCGCGAACGCGAACGGCACGACCTACATCTTGCGGCTGACGCCGACGCCGAGCGGCAAGGAGAAATAAGCGTCTATCCTCTTAGTCCCCCCTCTCTCCGGTACTCCGGGGAGAG
>DHJA01000085.1:124179-127014 GCA_002404095.1 Planctomycetaceae bacterium UBA4732
GCCCTTTTCGCACAGGCTCTAAGAGTCTATCTCGCGCAGCTTGCGCCGCAGCACCTTGCCGAGGAAGTTCTTCGGCAATTCCGCGACTATCTCGATACGCCGCGGCCTTTTTTGCTTGCCGAGGTGCAGCCGACAGTGACCTTCCAACGCCCTGGCGTCTAGTTTGACGCCGGTTCGCGCCACCACCAGCGCCTTGACCAACTCACCGCGATCCGCGTCGGGAACGCCGATGACGGCCGCCTCCGCCACGCCCGGGAACGTTCGGATCACTTCTTCCACCTCCGCCGGGAATACCAGAAAGCCGGAGGTCTTGATAATGTCACGTTTGCGATCCACGATGGTGTAATAACCTTCGGCGTCCTTGCGGGCCATGTCGCCGGTGAACAGCCAGCCGTCGCGCAGCACCGATTCCGTCGCCCACGGGTTGTTGAAGTAGCCCTTCATCACCTGCGGGCCGCGCACCACCAGTTCGCCTACGCCCTCGCCGTCCACGGGGGCGGCTGTCTCCGGATCGGCGAGGCGGGCGTCGGTGTCGACCAACGGCAGGCCGATCGTGCCCGGACGGTTGCCCGCGCCGGACGGGTTGGCGTGCGTCACCGGACTGGCTTCCGTCAAGCCGTAGCCCTCTAGTATTTCGAGGGCGCCGTGGCTCTCAAACTCCTGGCGCACGCCCGCTTCCAGGGCAGACGCGCCGCACACCACCATGCGGATGAATGAAAGATCATGTTGGCCGTCGCGCATCACTTTGTTGAGGGCGGCAAGCATGGCCGGCACGGCCGGTACAATGTCGGGTTGCTGTTCCTCCAGCAGCGACAGCACGGCCCGGCTCTCGAAACGTGGGTGCAGATGGAGGGCGCTGGCCTTGGCCCAGCTGGTCAATAGCGCACAACTCAGACCGTAAGAGTGGAAGAACGGTAGGACGCCTAGAAAGCCGCCTTCGCCGTCGAGGCCGGGGCAGTTGTCGCGCAACTGAATTGCATTGGCCAGCAAATTGCGATGGGTCAACATGACAGCCTTGGGCGAAGCCGTCGTGCCGCCGGTCGGCGCCAACACGGCCACGTCCTCGGCCGGCGACACCTCGACCTGTTCGGCAATTGGTGCGCGCTGGAGCAGGTCATCGAAGCGATGCTGACGAGCATTTTTGGGCAGTCGTAGATAGCCGCTGCGACGCAGGCGCTCCACGCGGTACAGCATCCCGCGCCACATGGCCATACGCCGCACCAGGGACGTGAGAATGAGATGTTCCAACGGACCCCGCTTCAGCGCGCCGACGACAGCCGGCGCCAGCAAATCCAAAGTGACAACGATGTGACAGCCGGTCGCCTCCAACCAATGGCCTACCTCTTCCGCGACCATCAGCGGACTAAGCTGCAACACTGTCGCCCCGGTCAGCCAGACGGCCTGGAGAGCGACGAGGTATTCCGGGATGTTCGGCAGCAACAGGCCGACGTGACGGCCGGGCCTGGCGCCGAGATCGATCAAAGCGCGGGCCAGCCGGCGAGACTGATCGTCGAGTTGGCCGAACGAAGTCGAACGGCCGTAGATCGTGCAGCCCGGTTGATCCGGGAAGCGTCGCGCGGCCGTCTCCAACAGGACGGTCAACGGCGCCTGGGGATACGGCACAGTGGACGGCATATCGCAGGAATAGGAATCGAGCCAGACCTGCCGCCAGTCCGCAACGCCGATCAGCGCGGCCGGTGTTTCCAGAACTATGGCCATGACGGACCTTCCCTTCCGCGCGGACGGAGTACGTCGCGCTTTCCAATCGGTCGCGTTGGTGTAGGGGGATGGGGACAGGCGCCTTCTTGCGGCCGGACGGCATTTGGATGCGATTTCGTCAGCCTCTGCTCTCGTCTCCCTGATATATTCTACGTTGCGTAACCACGCCGGACAAATGCGGCCGGCGTGTTTCACCAGAGAGGATGTACGTCCCATGCCGCCTTTGCTGGAAAGTCTGGTTCCCGGCTTCCCCTGTCGCCGCGGAAAGGTCCGCGACGTTTACGACCTCGGCGACCGTCTTGTGATCGTGGCGACCGACCGCATCAGCGCTTTCGATTGGGTGCTGCCGACGCCGATCCCCGACAAGGGCCGTGTGCTGACCGCCCTGTCCGTCTTTTGGTTGAAGACGCTGGCGCCGCCGAACCATCTCATTAGCATCGATTTGCGGGATATGCCGGCTGCCTTCGCGGAGCGCGCCGCGGAACTGGAGGGCAGGACGTGCCTGGTGCGTAAAGCGCGGGTAGCGCCGATTGAGTGCGTGGTGCGCGGCTGGCTGGCCGGTTCCGGCTGGAAGGAGTACCGCGAAACGGGCACGGTCTGCGGCGTCGCGCTGCCGCCGGGGTTGCGTCAAAGTGAACGTCTGCCGGCGCCGATCTTCACGCCTTCGACCAAGGAAGAACACGGCCACGACCAGAACATCTCGTTTACGGAAACCGCGGTACGTATCGGCGCCGAGGCCGCTGCGCAACTGCGCGACCACAGCATCGACCTCTACCGCCGGGCGGCCGAATTCTCCGCGGCGCGCGGCGTGATCCTGGCGGACACGAAGTTCGAGTGGGGCTGGACGCCGGACGGCGCCCTGATCCTGGTGGACGAGGTGTTGACGCCGGATAGTTCGCGCTTTTGGCCGGCCGACGGGTGGACTCTCGGCGGCAGTCCGCCATCGTTTGACAAGCAGTACGTCCGCGACTGGCTGGAGACGACCGGCTGGGACAAGAACAGTCCGCCGCCGCCGTTGCCGGAGGAAGTAGTTCGACGGACGCGCGACAAATATCTGGAGGCATATGAAATGTTAACGGGGGTGTGCCTCTGGAATTAGGCGAACGGCCGGCGTGA
>DHJA01000085.1:127108-129046 GCA_002404095.1 Planctomycetaceae bacterium UBA4732
GCTCACGCCGGCCGTTCGCCTAAAGGTGAGGTTTTCGGAAACCGGATGGAACGCGCATGGGCTATTGCAATCTCCGCGCCTGCCTCGCCGATTTGGAGCGAACGGGCCAGCTCGTCCGCATCGAAGCGGAAATCGACCCCAATCTAGAGATGGCCGAGGTCCAGCGGCGCGTCTACGCGGCCGGCGGCCCGGCCCTCTACTTCGCCAACGTGAAGGGCTGCGCCTTTCCGATGGCGAGCAACCTGTTCGGGACCATTGAGCGCACACGCTTCCTGTTCCGCGACGCCCTGGCCGCCGTGCGTCATCTGGTGGAACTCAAGGTCGATGCGTCGGCGTTTTGGAAACAACCGTGGCGCTACCGCGACGCGCCCGGCGCCCTACTGCACTCTGTACCTCAACTCGTGAAAAGTGGGCCGATTCTCGCTCGCCAGACGACGATAAGCCAGTTGCCGCAGCTTACAAGTTGGCCGTGCGACGGCGGCGCGTTCGTGACGCTGCCGCTGGTCTACACCGAAGACGTGGACAAGCCGGGTTGGCGACATTCCAACCTCGGAATGTACCGTGTGCAACTGTCCGGCAACCAGTATGAGCCGGACAAAGAAGTTGGTCTTCATTATCAGATTCACCGCGGCATCGGCGTCCACCACGCCAAGGCGTTGCGCCGCGGCGCGCCGTTTCGCGTCAACGTCTGCGTCGGCGGGCCGCCGGCGCTGACGTTGGCGGCCGTGATGCCGCTGCCGGAAGGGCTGTCGGAATTGACGTTCGCCGGCATTTTAGGCGGCCGGCGTGTGCGACTTGTGCGACCGCCGTATGAGGGAATCGGGCCGAATCCGTTTCTGCCGATGCCGGCCGAAGCCGATTTTGTCATCGTCGGCACTGTCGATCCCACACGGCAATTGCCGGAAGGGCCGTTCGGCGACCACCTCGGCTACTACAGCCTGGCCCACGATTTCCCCGTGTTAAACGTCGAGCGCGTCTACCACCGCGAAGGGGCGGTATGGCTGTTCACGGTGGTCGGACGCCCGCCGCAGGAAGATACTTGCTTCGGCCAGATCATCCATGAATTGACCGGACCCATCATTCCGACGGTAATCCCCGGCGTTCACGCCGTCCACGCCGTAGACGCGACCGGCGTTCATCCGCTGTTGCTGGCGGTCGGTAGTGAGCGCTACGTTCCTTACGCCAAAGAACGACGGCCGCAAGAGTTGCTCACTTGTGCCAACGCCATTCTCGGCCAGGGGCAATTGTCGCTGGCAAAATACCTCCTTATTGTCGCCAAAGAAGACAATCCCGACCTGGACCCACACGACATTCAGGCGTTTTTCAGGCATTTACTCGAACGGGTGGACTGGCAAACCGATCTCCATTTCCAGACGCGCACCACAATCGACACGCTAGATTATTCCGGGACGGGGTTGAACGCCGGCTCGAAAGTGGTGATCGCCGCGGCGGGGCCAGTGCGGAGACAACTACCAGGGGCATTGCCGTCAGGCCTGAATCTGCCGGACGGATTCGGTGAAGCCCGCGTGTGCCTACCGGGAGTGCTGGCGGTGCAAGCGCCGCCGTTTGCTGGAATCGAAGGCGGCGAGCCGGCAGAGGTAAAGCGGTTCTCCGAAACGTTCCGACCGGGCGACGCGCTGGACGCTTTCCCACTGGTGTTGCTGGTGGACGACAGCGATTTCGCGGCGCGGACGCTGAACAACTGGCTGTGGGTGGCGTTCACACGCTCGAACCCGGCGGCGGATTTATATGGCGTCGGCTCTTTTACGCGGCAAAAGCACTGGGGTTGCGAAGGGTCGTTGGTGATCGACGCCCGCATCAAGCCGCATCACGCCCCACCGCTGGTGGAAGACGCGGCCGTCAGCCGGCGCGTCGAAGCGCTGGCGGCGCATGGCGGGCCGTTGTACCGGATCATCTAGTGCAACGTCACTCGTACTT